>JAOAHH010000011.1 GCA_026415325.1 Thermodesulfobacteriota bacterium
CGGATTCCTTCATAGCCCGTGAAGTTGCATACGAACCGAAAAGAAAGGCAAACGCGATGTTCGGGATTTTCTGAAAGTAGTCTGACAGTTGTTTGACCAGCAGATCGGTACTGTTGTTATCCATCATGACATGCATTTTGCCGTCTGAATTTTTGTGTAAAACAAGGGGAATGAGTCTTGTTTCGTATTTTATATGATCACGTTACTCAATAAATCCCCTGAGCTTTTCGCGTGCCTTGCTTTTTTTGAATTGATCACCCATGTGAGCTTTAACCGCGAGGGCGAATTCTTTTTTTTCAGCGTCTGTTTGCAATTCTAAAAGAGCAGTATCTATCTTTTGGCAGATACTACCTATATCGGTTGGCTTGAGCACTTTTATTTGTTTGATAAATTTATCCACCGGCCGTTCCGGTGTGGAAGGAAGTGTGGGAGCTCGCATGGGTTCAGGTGCAGGAGGCGATAGGGTTTCCTGTCCGCTTGTTCGTATAACAGGCATCCCACTCCCACGTTGGTATGATTCAAATGTGATTTTTATCCAACCCCATGGGGTTATCTTATTATCAACCTGAGCAATTTTCCGAGTTTTAGGAAAAGGAAAATCAATCCGGTGTGGCGCAAGTTTAAGATTCTTCCTTATGTTTTCATTCAACAAATCCTCTGTTAAAAGGCCCCCGGTCATACCTTCCCATCCGATTCCCCAACCAAGATTCAAAATTATTTCATTTTGTTTCAGATTCTTTAATTGAAGGGGAAGTGTATTTTTATAAAAAGTCGCGAGTTCATTGTGGTTAAGTTTTTCTTCGCAAAATTTTATTTCATGATCTATTATTTTTTTAGTAAACTCAAAAATTGCTTCTCTTATGAAATCAAAAGTCAATTTTTGCTTAAAGTTAAGGCAACGATATTGTTCATCCCCAAGTAGATATGTGTCAATACTCATCTGAAATTCTGAATTCTCATTTTCTCTTATGCACTCAACAGCAATTGCAAACGGTTTATAGTCAAAGCCGTTTTTCTTCTTCATACTTGCTATTTTTGCCAGTCCAATCTTTGGAGTTGCTGTTTTAAATAAAGCATCGCCTACCGAAATACATCGCATTAAATTACGGTTTGGATCGTCACCTAAAAGGCTTTTTATAATTTTTTGGTCTGCAAATTTGGGATTAACTTTTGTTGCAATTAAACATTGAAGATCTTTTTTTGCGTCAGCAAGCTTAACAATAATCGCTGTTCTAAAAGCTCCTTTTAGTGAGCTACCCGGAAAATATGGAATGCCAAATCCATTACGTTGTTGCTCCCGAATCTCTTTTGGCATTTCACTTGTGTTGAACGTACCTTGAAATGTTGCAAAATCCTTTGGGTTCAGTTTAGTCTTTTTAAACCAATCATTTATATCTCCTTTTTCGCATGCCGCTACAAAAGACAACAAATCTGCGCTTTTCATTTGTTCGACAGTTTGAAAAACTTTTCGCATATTTAATCCAGTGACTCTCCCAGTCTTCTTGTCAGCAATATAATCAATGTTTTCCCTAAGTACGTTACCACTGCCAATATGCACGGGAGTAATAGTTGTAATTCTACATGTATAGGTTTCACGTATCGTATTCAAAACACCCTCCCTTCATTGGTAAGCAAAAAGCTTTTCCGTATCGGAAAACATTAAAAGGGCAATTTCCATTCCCTTTCCTCAATACAATAGGGTTGTCTCCGACTGGAGACAACTTCTTAAAAAAAACAGAACCCTCTTCGAGCATAAACACAGACTGCCGTCTTAAAGCTCGTGCCCCAATCCCTGTAACAAAACCATGGCGTTTAACAAAATTGTATAAGGAAACTTGTAGAATACCGTTGGTTACCTCTTCTTGTGTAGGATGATATAGCGACAAAGTAACCCAACAATCTGCTTCATTTGGCAGATTCAAAATAAAATCATGTCTTGAAAATACAAAAGCACCCCGCCCAATTGATCGGTCGCCACCGATTCCCGTATCTCCTAAAAGACGCAATGATGCCTCGAACTTTTCCATAGTTTCCGCGTTTTTAAAACGCGCAAGAAAAAAGAGCCCAGAATCTTGAGCAAAAAATCGATTAATACAATAAAAAAAAGCTCCTTCCATAACCGTGCCTGTTAATGGGTCTATGGCAATACGAGGCGTCTCTAAATCAGAAGCATAAGATATGTCTTGAACGGGCTGTTCAACCAAAAATTTCCCTTCTGGCATACAACACAAAGTTAAATTACCATTTAGAATTTTCTGAAAAATAGGTTCACTGATATAACGAATTTTTTTCCATTTTTTGAAATCACTTCCTTTTACTTGCTTTAATATTCTATCAAGTGACCCGATGGGCACCGGATAAAACCTTTGCCCTTTAACTACAGGGAAGCAGGAACTTATGCTAAAAGGTCCTTCGGTAATAATATCTTCAAGATTGTCATCATATAGAACTTGCCAGCATTGTAATAGTGCACCAAAAAGTGCGTCAGAACGAAATGACTCATCAAGTCGCTCTTGTCCTATCCCTTCAAAGCCGATATGAAAAGAAGATAATGGTCGTATATGATATATGTAAATCATATGGTCACCATTATTTATTAGAAAACCTTGAGAATTTCTTTTTTTCCTCTTCTGCCTTTCCTGCTTGCTTCCCGTTGCGATAATCATCCGCTGTTCTGACTAGAATCTCTTCTATAACAAACCTAACCTGCCCATAGCCACGAGTACCTTGACCGCCAAGATAATCTTCTTCAATTAACTCAAGTCCCTGTTTGATTAAATCAATAAAGTAATCAGCACGTGTTGACCCGTTAGTTTTAACCTCGTTATCAATATTATAGATATCTAAAACAAGTTCGAATCCAAACTTTGCACCTGCAGGCACACGTTCAAAATTGCGAGGATTTGCAGCTGAAGTGAGACGATCAATCGAGACTTCTGTTTTTATTTCAGTACAGTACATGTCCGTATTTTGGGCTTGCTCTAACTCTTCTTTATTAAGAAGATGTGCGTCACGAACCGTCAGTCGAGTAGGTGCAATATTTTCACTTTTCATTTTTTCCGCTTCTGCAGGAAAACCAAAAAGCTGGACAATGGGTTCTTTAGGGTCAGAACAAAGGGAACCTTCATACTCACCCTTTTTGTTTTTTGTAATTTTCACCTTTCCGTGACTTTTTTCTAACAGTGAACGCATTTTCCCCTTAAGAGAAGACCCCGGAATATAAGGAAGATTAGTTAGAGGGTCGCGCACAACCACTTTGTCAGCACCACCGATTGTAAGACCAAGTGAAGACCCTCCTATATGCAACCCTGTTTTTGCAATAATATATCCACGGATAAAAAATTTTTTATCGAGTTTCAATGTGTTTTGGGTCATAGCTATTTCTCCTTCAAAGCAGTTCAGGGATTAGTTACCACCAAAGGACCTATGATAAGCAAGTATTGCCTCAAAAAATTTACAAAAATTTTTGAAGCGATTCTCTTGCTCATCCTCAGCCCCTTCAACAACTGCATCAATTGCCAATGTTATTTTATCCTTAAATTCTTTAAGGCCTTCTTTCTTATGTCTTCCCGCAGAATAAGCAAGCAATGGCTTGAGCATAAGAAATTCAATCTTATTTTCCCTATACCCTTTTGCCTCTATACTCTTGAGTTTTGTAAAAACTTGCCTTATTTGGGAGGTAGTCAAATCTTTCTCTTTTATATCTTTGCCGAACCTTTCGGCTTCTTTAATGGATTCCGGAGTAAGCCCCTCTTGAATCCATTTTTTTATTTTTTCCTTATCCATAAAAACCTCCTTTCACACTCTTGTTTCTAGTTCTGTCCAGCGCGCAAGAACATGTAAAAGCTCTATCCCCATGCGCCGTACCGTTTTCACTGGAGAAAAAATAAAATCTTGTAGCCCTGCTATATTTTCTTTTAGATGAGGTTTGTTTTCGCAAAACCGTGCGAGTGAATAAACCATTCGCCACCGCCACCGCTCAGCAGAAAGCCTTGCTTGAAGCTCTTCAAAGGAAAGGTTTTTCTTTTTAAGCTCCTTTTGACTCTCTTGATATGAGGAAGCGATAAGGCTAAGTCTGTTTATTAGTGCCCGGTTTTTTCTGTCTCTCGCTATCATATCTGCAAGATTCTTTTTCCAACATGCTATCTCTGAAAATTCTTCCCAATGTATAGGTACATCAAGAAAAGAAAAAGCATCTTTTTCTCTTATTTCACCATTAATAAATTTTGTTTTGAGTTTTTTCCCTGCTTCCTCGGCATCGCCTGCCATTTCAGCAGATTTATAAATAGGAAATTTACCATCCACTATAACCATACCGCCCGAAAGTGTAAATGCAGGATTATTGCAAGTGAAGTCCCTAAAGCGATTTCTTATCTCAAGGGCAATTTCAGGAAGAACATCCCATGCTCCAAGGATAAACAAATCATCTCCTCCAGCATACACAATAACTGCTCTTTCTTTCCAATACCCATTTTTTTCAATAATATTTTGCACAACAGAACCAAAAAAGAACGAAAGCTGAAAACTTAAAGTTGTAATTCTGCCTATTGAATGAAAGTTGAATCGCTTATGTTGTTCAATGTTTGTAAACATTTGAGATGTGTCGTTAAAAGTGTATTTTCTGAGGCCTTCCGAAAAAATTGCACCAAGGTTATCAACATCCATCCTTAGAACACCAATCCGTTTTATACCTTGCGATTCTTCTGCAATTTTTTCAAATTCTTTTGAAAAGCGATGATTTCCTCCTAACATGAGAGGAGCTATAGTCCCAGCACCATAAGTTTTTTCTAAAAAAGACAGAAAATGATTATTGTTCAGGCAAAACACTATGCTGTCCTGTGATAATGTTCTTGGCATTTCACTTTCAATATAAACAATATTTCCCAAAAATTCGGCCGATAATTGAAGTTGGTTAATTGGTTTATCTTTTTGTGCTACTACGATAAAGTTTGCGTCTCTGAGCCTCTCACCTAATGTTTCCATTTGTCTGCATACATCACAACGTTTTTTGTCATCATGCATATTTATATCACTCTCGCCAATTTCCTCATGGCATACGTCACAAGTCTGTATACCCCCTCCAGCTCCATACGGGTTGAAAAAAAACTGATAATCTTTTTGTGCCAGACGAACATACCGTTTTCTTTCTGTTGTAATTATAGTACGCGTGAGTTCATCCCAAATCTCACAAAGCGTTTTTCCGGTATTATCCAAGGAAAGATTTTCTCCAGCAAAAAGCGAAAAACCCGTTCGTAAAAATATTGACCCCCCGAACTTTTCAAACAACTCAAGATTTATTTGGTCATCTATTTCTTGAATTTGTTTGGGAATATTGTCTAGGGCGGGCAAAAGAATGTAAAACTTTCCGCCACTTGCATAAAGAAGATTTGATATCGGAAGAGAAAACTTTTTTAGATAAAAACGGGCAATTATCTCACTGGCAAGCTGAACAAAAAAAGACCTTCCTTTAAGCGCTCTATATGCTCCCTTTGACGATATATTATAAATAAACTTTTGAATTCCACTCAGATCTCCGCAAAAGAGGGCATATTTTTTTACTCTTTTATTTTTTATAGCTTCTTCCGTTAGCGTATTTGAAACTGCATGATATTTGTAAAGACATACTGCTAGGGCTGCTGTCGCCTTAAGATGATCAAAAAGTGCAACGTCAGGGAGACATTGAGCCTGGGTTGATTCAGGCATACACCAAGTGTATTTTTTTATTATATGAAAAAGTTCTTCATACTGTTTTAATGGATGAACAAAACAAATCTGCTCTTTATTTCCAAATAATTCTCTTATAAATTCTTCCCAAAGCTTTTTATAATCTGTTGCCACAAATTCCTTATAATAGCTTTGATATGAAACAGGGAAAAAATCATCAAATTGCCATTCATCCCCATCCTCTTGACCAAACTTAAGAGATCTTAACCGATAACGACTTTGTATATCTTTTTTAGTAAGCAAAATAGATTTGCTGTTATTTCCATTCACTTTAACCTCAAGAGCTATTCTTTCCAGAATTGAGTGTAGGGGGATTTGACTTTTTCTGCTCGAACCTTCTATTTCATCAAGTTTACCCTTATCATCTATTCGACCCCTTTCGTGGCTAGCTGCAAGACAATCTGCTTCAGAAATTATTGTTTCGTATGTATTCCTTGGTTTGTGATGCCGGGAAGCAAGGTTGTAAAGATTGATTTCGGTGGCCATCCCGCTGCATGGCGTTGTCGCGCTCTCTCTCCAAAATGTTTCTATAATCTGACCAGTATAACCACCATGGGGATACCCATATTCTTGAATTAAAACATCTTTGTTCTCAGAATTAAGTACACTAGCTCGTTCTGCAAATTTTCCTATATCATGTAGCAATCCGGCAGCCGCTATCATCATAGTTATTTGATCCATAATGCTCCTCGTACTATAAGACAGTTAGTTTTTTACAAATATATCTCCCCAACCCCAGCGCCGTTCCCTTCCCCACACCTATAAGCCCACCTATTCCAAGCAGCTCTTCAAACAGCTCTAAGTCTCCTTCAATTTATGCTTTTCTAATCTGAGCCTTGTTTTCTTAAGAATGATATGCTAATAAAAATCATAAAAATAATGCATAATAAAGGATATGCCTATGAGAACAACACTTGACATTCCAGATAATCTTCTAAAAGAACTTTTTAAGTATTCGCAGGTTAAATCAAAAACCAAAGCTGTATCCATAGCCATTGAAGATTTTATAAAACGCAAACGACTTGAGCGCCTTGCATCGCTGCCCGGAACAGTTGCTGTAGAGTATGACTGGGAAAAAGAAGAGCAACGTGAACTTGAAAGCGAAACTCATGAGCATAAAGAACATGGCAAATAAAGTTATCATTGATACCTGCATCTGGATCGAGTATTTACGAGGTCGCGATCCCAACATTGTAGACCCAGTCAAAAAACTTATTTTTTCTGACGCCGCAGTTTTATGCGGTATTGTGCTCTGTGAAATTCTCCAAGGGATTAAAGATCCACATGTAAAAGAATCCGTTAAAAGCGATTTTGAAATGCTCCCCTATCTTGAGATGAGCAAAGAAGCATGGGCCGATGCTGCGTTGACAAATCAAAGTTTGCGACATAAAGGGATAACAATTCCGCCATCAGATATTTTTATTGCCTCTCTTGCTAAATTGCACCAATGCTCCATTTATACTATTGACACTCATTTTAAGAAGATTCCTGATACCCGTCTTTACATCCCTTAATTAAGAACTGAGCGCAAACCGCCCCAATCCCAGTGCTGTTCCCTTCCCCACACCTATAAGCTCACCCATACCAAGCAGCTCTCCAAACGGCTCCATGTTTCCTTCAAATTCAAGCGATCCCATGAGGCCGCCAAGCGAGACGGTTTCCTTTTGCCGCTTTGAAAAAGCAACCTGTTCCTGCCAGTGAAGGGCAGCCGTTGTGATAATGCTCTGATCTGCCTCTCTCCAGCAACCATCAATACTTACCGGTTCTTCTCCATAGCAGAGCGCAAGCGTTTCCGCTCTACGGGCAATGCTCATGACGATATGACCAAATGAGGGGTTAAGGAGCGGCCTTTTCCGTTCAAACAAGCGCATCGGCGTTTGAATATCCAGCCGTATGCGTTTCACACCCGAAAACGTCTTTGGCACAGTAAAGCCTGGATCGGTATAGAGCGATGATCCGGCTGCATCATAGAGAAGCCTTTCACCTTCTTCGGTCTGCGAGCTCACTGATTGTACGGCAAATTGGGGTTTCTTTGTTTTGCCGAGCCGATCAACAGCAACAAACCAGTAAGGGAGCAGCCCGATCGCTTTTTTACCAACCAATGTTATCTCGAGCAAAAAATCGGGTGAAACACTGTCTGCAGGATAGCGCGGTACCCACGGAAGCGGCAGGGAGCCGAGCGGGTGCTGCAGTTTTCCTTCAAACCAAAACTCAGGGGTAAAAAGAAAAGCAACGATGCAGCCTTTGCGCACCGCACATAGGTTGCATTGCCGTTTTATGGTGATGCAGGCGATTTTTTTAAACTGCCACTCGATACGGTCGCGCCATACAAGCGGCGAGAGCTGATGTTGTGGCGTCTCCTCCCAGCAGCAGTGGAAGGTGATTTTTGAAACCGGAAGTTTGTCACGCATGTTTATTCCGTCCCCCTTGAACATGTGTGACGCCGCTGCACAATATCTTCAACCGTACAAGCATCATAGTGAGCAGCGACGAGAGTAACTTATTTGATTTAGAAGGTATTTGCAAGTCAAAAAGACAAAAATACAACAAAAAAATATTCTTAAGGTATCTCATCGTATTTTTTATTCTCTGGCGCATGGTTGGCATACAGTGCGTTGTTTTTTATTCTTATATACTCGCGTGCGCTGATTTTCTTACACAAGCAGGTTGTTTTTTTAGTGGCGCCATTCAAGGAGGCTGTTACCGATAAAGCCGGGGGCATAGGGCAGCATTGTGGTGCTGCCGTTCTTGAGGATTGCCTGACGGTAGGCGTTACGAAGTGACCCCCCACCGAAAAAACATCGGTAAAACTCGGTTGCAAAATGCAGGGCTACATCTTGCGGCACACAGCGGCTATTGGCAATCACCGCACGTGCGCCATGCTGCATAAGCAACACCGGCATGCCTTGAAAAGCATCTGTGGGGGTATGTATACACAGACCGCCGTAGCAGACGTTGAGCACAACCACCGGCGGGACTGGTACGGTGCCGTCTCCTATATCCTTAAGGTCAAGTTTTTTCTTGGCAAAATGAAGCACCGTACCGTTTAAATCCGGAGAACCGTGGGTGACGATGTGCAGCACTGCCCATCCCTTTTGTAATGCCGTGCGCAACTGCTCATTAGATGGATCAAACAGCACATCATAGCAATCAGGCCGTGCTTCTTTTATGATTGTTTCGATTTCTTTGCATGCTGAGTCAACAGCACGAGTTCCTACAAAAAGCACTCCCTTGCCTCCCACAGTGTTTGCGGTATCGATTGCTGCCATGTGCAACGATGGCCAGTAATTTACCATACACCGCTCCAAGAGCGGCTCGCCCGAAATGCAGAGCCTATGCAGCGGCACATCGTTAAACAAACCATGCGGTATAACAACCATATGTTGTGTATAAACATTCTTAAATATGGGCTCAAATATGCGACTGAGTTGCCGTATGCACGCCGTATCGGGCATCGTGGTGAGCAGCATTCGTTTCACCTGTCTATACGTCTTGTGGTGTATCATGTGTTTTTCATAGTGTTTTTCAAGATCATAGCCGACAAGCAGCACGGCATGGTCTCTGAAATCAAAACAATATACCACCGCAACATTCTGCAAACGGTTTTGCAATATTTTATTTATTTCATCTATACGGATGTTCGGGGAAAACCCTTGCTGCGCTGCCCTGTTTTGATGATGGTGTTTATAGATTTCGGTGAGAAACCGCGCTCTAAAAAGCTCTGCACGTGCAATGGCATACCGGCATTCCGTAGATGATGCCGTACTGATATGATCCTTAAGGTCATAAAGATACACCGGAAAAAAATATCGCGCCATAAACACCGCCTGATCGGTTTCGACCTGAACATGCTTTGTGAACTTTTCAAACTCGTTTTTCAGAATCGTGCGGTAAAATTTTCGTGTTCGTTCCCCTTGTCCTAACAGCCGCCATGTCTCGCCGATCAGGAGTGCTATCGGCCAATATTTTTTGGCAAGTTTTTTCCATGCCGGCTTCTTCTGTACCTGCTCAAGCTGCATGATGACGCGGTATCGTTCTGGTTCTGAAGCAGAGCTTTGCAGCGTACAATAGGCAAGCCCAAAATAAGCCCATACCCCGATGGGATATCCCGCGGAGTGGCGCGCGCTGAAAGCAAAAGATCGTCGCGCACGGTGAATAGAGACACAAAGCCACTCGAGAACCGCTTTCCTAAAGTGCACCTGCGAAAGCAGTGAGATACGATCTTTTTGCGAAAGCCGGGAGTCACGCATCAACGTTTTCTTCAGTGCCTGAAGTTGCTGCAGCAGCAGTTCATTATGTTTGGGATTCCACCGGTCAACATATTCTGTATAGAATGAGATATCACATGCGCCGATACGGCATTGGTAGGCAAGCGATGGATAACCGGTTCGGTTAAACAGGGCTTCGGCTTTTGCAAACAGGGTTTGAGCGTCTGGGATGCTACCGCTATATCCAACCGTATAAGCATGCGACATGAGTGCTGCTGCCCGGAGCCGAAGGGGCATCGGCTTTACTGCAAGGAGTTTTTGTTGGCGCTTGAGCGCTTCATGAAAGTGGGCTGTATAACTGTCGATGTCGGCAAGGAGGATCTCTGCATACAGACCTTGTTCACGAGAAAAAGCATGCCGTGCAGTGAGACCATCAAGGCGTTCCCGTGCCTGCTCGTACAAACCCGCATCAATATCAGCCTCTATGCCTTTAAAAACCTCGGGATAAAACCCGTAGCTCATAGTTTTTGAGGTGGTTTTTTAAGCAGAGCGGATAATTTTTTTTGATCATTAAGAAGGAGATAAGCAACCACCAAAAGGTCGTGTTTTTCGCTCGGTGAAAGACGGGGGCTCTCGTGAATTAAAGCCGGCAACGACTTCAAAGATACGTGATACTGAGAATGAATAAGCGCAAGTGAATCGGGGACACTCATTCGCTCTCCATAAACGCCTATAGGAGCAGGTTCTTGGACGACTGGAGCATGGGATGGTAAAAATTCCAAAACATCTCGGGCATAGCTTCCCAAAGTTTTTATAAGCCGTCCAAAGCGTTCGGCAATGCCTAACGCTTTGAGCTTCTTTTTCATGGCAACTGGTAACGGCTTGATTAATGCATTAAAAATTTCGCGTGGTTGCGATGTTGCGGTAAGTGCACGGTCAATGGCTGCAATAAATTGCTCAGTGGAAGGTGCTGGCAATGGAAACCACAGCGCATACCCCTTTTCACTGGGAATATGCATAGAACGGGCATACCGTCGTATATGCTCTGCAAACAACTTAAACAATCCTGTACAGTACTTGTATTCCTCTGCAATCTCAAAGGACCGCGTTAATAATGATTTTCTCAATTCCCGAACCGGCCCGTCCTTGGGATGGCAAAGGGCATAAAAGCGGTCAAAAAGAAGCATTAGGTCAAACACCGCCTGCTCAAATTCTTCCTCCTCGAGAAGTCTGTCGAGTTCGCCTTTTTCAATACTGGTGTTCACGCTCTTGTGCAAAGGCTCTGCCTGCTCTCTGATTCGCTCACATGAAAAATAGCGCTGCGCTGCTTCGCAAAGACGCACCATGCCGTTGCCCGACATAAGTTTTAGCGTATCATGCAGAAGTGACCGCAGAGTTTTACCAAACGAAGGGTCTGCCACCCTTCCTGCTCTGGAAAAAACCGCAATGCGGTATGCAGCCTCCATAACCAGCAGCGGGCAGCAATCATCCGCTTCAGTGTCGTCGATAATAGCATCAGACGCTACGTCGAGTGCTTCAAGCGCCTGACGATGAAGCTCTTCAATAATGCTTGTTTTTTCCATAACACCGTGACCGTATTATTTCCAATTTGTGTGGTTGACAAACCGAGCGTTCAGATACGTACCCCGTATAACACCCTCTTTAAACTTCCGCTTTGCTTCTATAAGATAATGTTGATCTGGCATGCGCCGCCGTGCGGTGAGGGCAAGACCGCTATGCCGGTAGCCGGTCTTTATGACAAGTCGAAACCGTTGGCGCTGGGTTATCACCACAACTCCGTTATCATTTACAAATGCGATATTGCCCTTCTCCTTCGCAGTATCATAGTAGATATGGCGAGGTTTATTGCTGTCAGCACATACCACATCCATAAGGATTTTAGTGTATGACGCAATACCCATACTAAGATGCTTCCAACATTGTTGGATCGACGGGCAGTCGGTGCAGAAACGTTGGGAAGCATCAAACGGATTGCGCAAAAAAAGAGGACAATTAAACCCGCGATGTAGCACTGCACGGTATTCCGTCATTATGTTCTCCGATATCGAACAGATTTGATACAGCCCATGATACGATTCCATGAGACAGTGTTTTACAAAATGATACGTTCCCCACGCAGATGCAATACCCTCGTCATTTTGGGACGATACCGGAACAACAACAACATAAGAAGTGTTGTCAACCGTGCATTTCATCGGGAAGATGTTTTCATATATATATACTGATTGAGAATGTATTTTCTTACCAGACGTTTAAAAAGCGTTGAAATGCTTCCGGGCCTGTACGGCAAAATACGACAAATATCTGAATTGCGAATGCCGATTGCATCCTCTTTTTTTGCCTTACTCATTTCTTGAATCGTCTGAAGAACCTGTTCCGGCATTATCTTGAGTCTTTCCGCAATATGGTGTACCTCTTCATCCGAAAACCGTATCCGTTCGCAGTAAAATTTTAGCTTTACCAAAAGCCGCTCTTCGATTTTGGGTATACGATTGATGAGTTCAATGACAAGCTGAACATCGTGATCGACTTTCACCGTTTCATGCTCGTCATCAAGAGACGTAAAAGAAGATTCATCCTCGGGAAGTGGATTGTCATCTTTTTTTGAGAAGGGGAAAAAAATTGATTTGTTGCTCTTTAAAAACGATATGAACGCATTGTGCATAATCCTTTCAAGAAACGTTTTAAATAATGCTCTGCAGGGATCATAGCTAAGGAGTATGTTTTTATCTAAAAACCTACAATACAGTTCTTGTTCAAAATCTTCTCGCAGCGCAAAGAAAGCTGGATATTTTTTACATTGTCGTTTGATAAAATCTTTGATGGAGCTGCCGTAAAAAGTCTTTAACTCTTCAATTGTGGTAGGAATCTTATCGGTCATGTAGAATAGTATCTCACATTATTGGGAAACCATGCTTATGCGCCTCTGTTTATACAAAAGCCCGATCTATGGCAAGCCATTTTTTAATTTTGTTCTCATCGCACGTTACCCATATTTTTCTGGAGTTTTTGAATGTCCGCCGTTCACGGTGAATACAGATACCCCCGAAAAAATGCACGGATCATGCCAAGGGCGATGTTGCGAATTGAATCCGTTTCCATAAGGATTTCATGGCGTGCACCGTGAAAAAATACCTTTGTGCAGTCCTGCGCAGCCTCACAGAACTCATGCTGTCCGTTGGCGGTAACAAAAAGGTCTTCCTCTGCCTGAAAGATAAGCAGCGGTGTTGCGATCTTTGCTGCCTGCTTTCTGGCAAGCCATCCTGCTTCCATACTCTCCTTAACCCAGTTATATGTTGCACCGCCGGAGCGAATCTGCGGATACGCAGGGATAAGGTCTTCTTCCCATTTCGACCAGCGCGCGTAGCTGTGGGTGGTTATGTTCTTTTCAAAGCGCGGTTCGTCGCGCGGCCCCTGCCCAAGCGCATATTCGGTGCCTTTGCCGCGGGCAGTTGCTGCAAAAGCGATTGCGTATGCAATAGTCTGGGGATAGCTGCCGGTATTGATCTGCAGCATCGGGGCCGAGAGCACCGCAGCCGTTATGTCGCCCGGATGTGTTTCAAGATATCGTGCGGCAATGCATCCGCCCAGTGAATGGGCAAGAAGGAAGACGCGGCTGTGGCGATGGGGTTGTACCACAGTGTCGATAAACGTCTTTACATCCGCAACATATTCATCAAAGCGCCCGACATGTGTTTTTTGCGGATCGTCTGAAAGCAGGCGCTCGGAAAAGCCGAACCCCCGATGATCCATGAGATAGCAAGAGAGGCCGAGGTCTTTAAGGTCATACACGAGCTCAGCATACTTGATATAGGATTCAGACTTGCCGTGCAGAATCACAAGCGCGCCGGTCTCGTTATCCTGCTCAAAGGCAGCATACCTGATTCGCACACCGCCGCATCCTTCAAATTCACCGAACACACCGTTTTCATACATCGGCACAACAAGCGTGTCGTATGCTTCGTTAAACCCTTCCTCGGAGATTGCAAAGACCTTGCTTGCCGGAGCATAGACAACCAATATAACGAATAGCGATGCAATGAAAAACAGCTTCATCTGACGTGCTGAACAAACAGAGCATCGAAAAAACATCGGAGGCTCCTTTCGCTGTATAAACAGTACCGTCAGTAATCCTACTATAGTCAATACATGGAGAAAAGGACAATCTCTAAAAACCGAAAAGTACCCGAAACCGTGCGGTGATCAATTTTCTGTTGCGCTCATACGGGCTGCCTGCTACAACGGCACAAACGTATCACTTCAGGAGGCGCAGCAATCTCATGCAGAAAACCGTTGCTATTATTCAGCTTGAGCAATCACGGCGTGATATTAAGCGCTTTTTATCCGTGCCCTATGCCATCTACCGGAACGATCCAAACTGGGTTGCACCGCTGCAAATCGACAGGATATCCTTGCTGCTGCCGTCAAATCCGTTTTTCGAGCATGCCGACATTGCCTTCTGGATTGCAACCCGTGGCGGACAAGATGTGGGTACCATTGCAGCGATCGTTGATGACAACTACAATGCATTTCACCACGAAAAAGCCGCCTTTTTCGGCTTCTTTGAATGCATCAACGATGCTGCTGTTGCCCGGGCGCTTCTGGACGTTGTGCTTGCTTGGGCGCAGCAGCAAGGAGCGACGCACGTGCTCGGGCCGATGAATCCGTCAACAAACGAAGAGTGTGGGCTTTTGGTCGAGGGCTTCAGCGGTCCGCCAACGCTTATGATGCCGTACAATCCTCCCTATTATGCCCAGCTCCTTGAAACAGGTGGTTTCACCAAAGCAAAAGATTTGCTTGCTTTTTATGTCGATGTTGCAGCATGCCCGCTTGACCGTCTTGCGCGGATTGCAGATCGCACGCTGCAGCGGCACACTGAACTAAAGTTGCAACCGGTTACCCGAAAAACCATGGCAGCAGACCTTGCAAAAATTAAAACCGTCTATAACAGCGCATGGGAGGCTAACTGGGGATTTGTACCCATGACCGCAGCTGAAATCGACTTTATGGCAGCGCGGCTCAAACCACTGTTTCGAGAAGGGCTGGTATGGTATGCGGAATGGAACGGCAGCCCGGTTGGATTTCTGCTTGCACTTCCCGATTATAATATCGCACTCAAACATCTGCACGGAAAACTGATAAGCAAGGGGATTGTTCGCGCGCTTCCCTATCTTGCCGGCTGGCGCGTTCCTCCTCGCTGCAGGGTAGTTACCCTTGGGGTAACGAAAGAGTACCGAAACCGCGGTATCGAGGCTGCGATGCTTGCGCAAGGGTTTACGTATGGAATGCGCATGGGTATTACCGAAGCAGAAGCATCATGGGTTCTTGAAGATAACACCGTGATGTGCCGGATGATGGAATTTTTCGGCGGGAGGGTATACCGGCGCTACAGAATCTACGGCTGCAAACTGTAACAATGTTCCAAGTGCCATGCCCTGCGTGCCGAGCACTGAAAAAATGCGGGATAATCAGCACCCTCTCCATTTTGCAAATAATCTATTCCCGACGGGCAGCAATATGCCGGCAGTTGCGACGCCGGCAATTACATCGATGGCATAGTGATATCGGCAATACACCGTCGAACAGCAAAGCAGAAAAACAAAAACAGCATGCACCCATCTGACCTGCCTCAGATACTGAAATGAAAAATATAACGTGCACAGCGCTACGGCAACATGGCTGCTCGGAAACGCTGCCCCTGACGCTTCAAACGTATCGTAGATCACCCCCATAACTGCATAAAATACCGCATTACGGACATGTTCCGGCAACGGCACAAGCTCGGCAGGCCTTACATCAGGGGGGAGATGATATCCAGAGACATCGCTATAAAAGATCCGCGGCCCGATAACGGGAAGGCAGATATAAATAAAATAACACACGTAAAACACGAACGACACAACCGTCAGGTAGTGCCAAAAACCATCACGTTGCCGAAAGTAGAGCGCGAGTCCGACGCCGACAATCATCACATAGTATGAAAAATATGCTCCGTACATAAGCTCGCCTGCCCACCGGTATGGGAGCAAAAGTGCAAACGCAAGACTTGGTTGGCACCCAAACAGCTTTTCTTCAAGCCGGATGAATACCGGATCGAGATACCCTGAAACAAAAATCTGATTGAGGGCGCCGGTTTCCCGGTACATGCCGGTATATAATATGATCGGATAAAAGTGACGAAGGAACCTCACAAACCACTGGTGCGGATGCCGGCTATAAGAGCGTATCAGACCGTGCACACCCACCAGCACCGCACCGTGCGCAGCGCAGAGAAACTGCCAGCCTGCAATCCGGTCGCCGTGGAAAACAGCGATTACAAGGCCGACCAGTCCGATATATCCTTGCGTGAGATAATCAATACAGCGGTACTGTTGCAATGCCTGCATACCTTTTCTGTCCAAGGTAAAGACAAATCCAACGATCTATGGCAGCCACCCCTGTTTTTGATACCAACGGAAGGTTTCGTGCATACCGTCCTCAAGCGGAGTAGTGCACGAGATGCCGAGCTCTCGCTCAAGCCGCGATGGATCGCACACCCATGCAGTGGCAGTGAATTCCGGATACTTTTGCCGGTTGAGGATAACCGGTCGATGACGGATCCGCGCGCCGAGTTCCTGCAGCGCACACACAAACCACATGACCTGTACCGGCAGTTTTATCCGAATCGCTCGCACGCCCATGACATAAGCGACCGTATCCGCAAGAGCATCTGGTGAATAGACGCCACGATCAGCGACAAAGTATGTGGTGCGCATTGCCGCAGGATGCAAAAGCACAGCGACGATTGCCGCAGCAAGATCTTTGACAAACACAAGGCTTATCTGTTGGGTACCGCCAATAAGGGAGGGCTTGATGCGACGCTGCACTGCCTGAAAAAGCGATAAAAACCCATCGTCCCGAGGGCCATAGACTGCCGGAGGCCTGAGCACGACAAAATCAGTCTCGCACCGCCCGAGCACCTCCTGTTCTGCTTTGAGTTTGCTCATTCCATAGCGTGATACCGGCCGTGCCGGCCACTCCTCGGTTACGCGTTCGCCAACACGACACGGCCCAACCGCAGCAAGGCTTGAAACATGCAGGAGGCGTTGTACGGTCGTTCCGCAGTGATTAACGGCATCGACAACGTTCTTCGTCCCATGATAATTTCCCTCTAAAAATTCATCGGGAGAGCAGACACGGGTAAGCCCTGCGCAGTGAACAACATGAGTAATACCGTCAAGTGCAGCTGCAAGAGATGCAGGATCAAGGATTGATCCGAGGCGAATTTGAATCATGTCAAGCACGGATGTAAGAAACGCTAATCTATTCTGATTCCGCACCAAAACCGCTGTCGGGATGCCTCGCTGCACAAGCAACTCCACCACATGGCTCCCGATAAACCCTGTTGCGCCGGTTACAAGCACCTGCATCAATGTCACCACCTCAATAAATGAGCGTACCGAGTTTATTTATGAGTGTGCCGGGGTGTTTCAAATAAGGCCGAGCTCTTTGCCGACAGCACCCAATTTTTCCAGAGCAAAATCGATCTGGCTGTCGGTGTGGGTGGCCATAAGACTGAGGCGGATCAGCTCCTGACCGGGAGGTACGGCAGGCGGAAGCACGGGGTTGACAAATACCCCTTCTTCATGGAGCCGTTTGCAAAAGGTGAGCACGGTGATGAAATCCCGACAATAAATGGGGAGAATCGGCGTTTGTGCTGCTCCAAGGTCAAACCCGAGCGAGAGCAACCCTTGTTTCATCCTCTGGGTATTGTGCCAAAGCCGCTCGATCCGTTCAGGCTCAGCTTTCATGATTTCAACAGCAGCTTTGACCGCTGCCGCATTTGCAGGGCTCATGCTGGCGCTAAAAATCAATGCCCGCGAGTGATGCTTCAGAAAATCAATAACCTCAAAATCGCCGGCAATAAAGCCACCGAGGCTTGCAAGCGACTTGCTAAACGTTCCCATAATGAGATCGACCTGATCGGTCAGCCCGAAGTGGCTTGCCGTGCCTGCCCCATGTTTCCCGAGCACCCCGATACCGTGTGCATCATCAACCATCACACCAGCATGGTACTGTTTTGCAAGGCGGCACACCTCGGGCAATTGTATGATATCGCCCTCCATGCTGAATACGCCGTCCACAACGATCAGTTTGCCTGCTGCAGGGTCAATCTTTTTGAGTCGCTGCTCGAGCGCTTTCATGTTTTGATGGGGAAAACGCACGAACTCGCCCTGGCAGAGATTGCACCCGTCGACAATGCTTGCATGATCCGACTTATCGGCAATAACCACATCGCCCCTTCGTACCAGCGCGCTGATGACCCCGAGATTGACCTGAAATCCGGTGCTATAGAGTAGCGCAGCTTCTTTGCCGACCAGATCGGCAAGGATTTCTTCAAGTTCTATATGAATTTTAAGCGTGCCGTTGAGAAATCGCGAGCCGGCGCATCCAGTCCCGTAAGTCTCGATAGCAGCCTGTGCCGCTTCCTTGATTTTCGGATGGTTGGTCAGCCCAAGATAACTGTTTGACCCGAGCATTAACACTTTTTTGCCGTTAATTATCACTTCGGTGTCCTGAGCAGATGAAATCATCCGGAAATAGGGATACAGACCTGCCTGACGCGCCCATGCAGCGCTGGTAAACTGATATGCTTTTTTGAAGATTGGCAAGCCGGTATATTCAGGGGGGGAGATGATCTGACCGTGAGGCTTTGTCTCTTGACCGGAACGGGCAAGAAGATCGGTGTAATTGATCGTGGTTTCAGCTAGCCCTGCTTTATTTCGAGGTGCCATACAACGCCGTTGTCCGCAAAACTCAAACCACAGCCCTTTGACCCCAGAGTATTGAACAAATGCAGCGTTTCAGCAATCTTTCAACAACAGGCACATCACAGAACCACACAAAGTGATGTGGCAAATATAGGCACCGGCCGGCACGGTGTCAATAAAAAATTAATAATTTTTTTAACATTCCTCACCTCAATGCCAAAGGGGGAATCGTTATACTTGCCCTCCTCATCTGCTTTTGGTACAGTTTTTCTTATGGAAACCCTTACCGGGCTGTATGCGAAAATTGAAGCCGGAAGCCGCATAACAGATCATGAAGCGCTTGTGCTGATGCGCAACGCGCCGCTCCTTGAGCTCGGTCGGCTTGCCCAGAACCGGATGTGCCGTTTCCACAACAGCGCCACGGTAACATTTCTCATCGACCGCAATATCAACTACACCAACATCTGTACCAACCGGTGTCGGTTTTGCGCATTTTACCGGGACAGCGCGGCTCCGGATGCTTATCTGCTCACCCACGAGCAAATTCTTGAAAAGGTCGCCGAAGCAGTAGCCCAGGGAGCAACACAGATCATGCTGCAGGGCGGACTCAATCCAGGTGTCGGCCTTGAGTATGCCGAACGTGTGCTCAAAAAAATAAAGGCAGCTTTTCCCGTTTTGCTCCACTCCTTCTCCCCGCCTGAAATTGATCATTTTGCCAAGCAATCCGGATGTTCACCCGAAGAGGTGCTGCACCGGCTCAAAGATGCGGGGCTTGATTCCCTACCCGGCGGTGGCGCTGAAATACTGTCCGATCGGGTCCGTCAGGCAATCAGCCCTCATAAAATCGGTGCCAAGCGGTGGCTTGAAATCATGGAATGCGCCCATCATAGAGGGCTTCCGACCACGGCAACCATGATGCTCGGAAGCATTGAAACCCTTGAGGAACGGATTGAACACTTGCGCGCTGTACGCGATCTCCAGGACAAAACAGGCGGGTTCCGTGCATTTATTCCCTGGACGTTTACTGCAGGGAATACAGAGCTCGGGGGAGTGGCAACATCATCGATTGATTACCTGCGCACACTTGCCGTATCGCGCATTTATCTGGACAACATAAAAAATATCCAAGGCTCATGGGTAACACAGGGCATTGACATTGGCCAGATGAGCCTCTTTTTCGGCGCCAACGATCTCGGGAGCATTATGCTCGAGGAAAACGTTGTGCGCGCTGCTGGTGTGGCAAACCGCATTACCGAAGATGAGATGGTCGCTCTTATCCGCAGGGCAGGGAAAACGCCTTTGCAACGCAATACGCAGTATGAAATCGTAAAGCGCTACGATTGAAGAACTCTGGTTCGCAGAAGGGCGAATGGCAAACAGCGAACAGACACTTCCCATCGATAGCTGTCAACCAATCACTCTTCACCCTTTACGCTTCGCGTTAAAAATTTTATTGTCTTGCCTTCTGCCTTTGTGCTATAGGGTAACTTAATTTTTTGTACCTTTTTTGTGCAAATTATTTCTCATCGCTTTTCTGCAACACATCAACAGGAGGCCCTATGATAAAAGAGCTGCGGGATATAGTCGGAGCGAAGAATGTCCTTGACAATGAAGAGGCGTTAGCCCTTTATGCACAGGATCGAAGCCTTTCCGCGCCGAAAAAACCGTTTGCCGTTGCAAAGGTTAACAGCGCCGAACAGATACAGGAACTCATCGCTTTTGCCAACAAAACTTTCACGCCGCTTATTCCTTCCAGTTCGACCATCCATTTTTACGGCGCAACGCTTCCCGAGCACGGTGGCGTTGTTGTTGACCTCTCAGGGATGAACAAAATCCTCGAGATCGACCCGCTTAACCGGAAGGTTAAAATCGAGCCCGGCGTAACCTGGCATCAGTTGCAGCAGGCGCTTAAAGAGCATGACCAAATGCCCCTCAATCCCCTGTTCCCCCATCCGGGCACCTCAGCGATGACAAGCTCGCTTGAACGTGAGCCGATGCTCATTCCCAAGTACGAATACGGCGATCCGGTGCTGACCATGCAAGTGCATCTTGGTAACGGTCAGCTCTTTAGGACCGGAACCGCATCTGACAAACACACCTACGGTGCCTATCCTGAGGGACCGGGTATTGACTTTTGGCGCTTTTTCCTCGGAGCCCAAGGGACCATGGGCATTGTCTCGTGGCTGAATATTAAAACCGAATACCGCCCCAAATACCAAAAAGCATATTTCGTGGCATGCGATGAACTCGAGGATGCGGCCGATCCGATATATAAACTACAGCGCCGCCATATCGGCAATGAATGCTTTGTGCTCAACCGGTTCCTGCTTGCGCAACTGCTCTGCAAAGAATATCCGAAGGATTTCACAAAACTCATGGACGACCTGCCGCCGTATACGATTATCCTTGTGATCGCCGGTGCGCCACGGCGTCCGCTTGAGCGGATTGCTTACGAAGAAGAAGCGCTGATGGAAATCGCGACTGATATGAAGTTTGAAGCCGCAAAAACCGTCGGCGGCGTGGCAGGCCTGGGCACCGCCATTCTCGATATGCTCCATGACCTCCCTGCTGACGGACCGTACTGGAAAACCCGCTATAAAAACTCAACGCAGGACATCTTTTTCATTACCACCATGGATCGCGCGCAGGGTTATGTCGAGATCGCGCAAGGGTATGCCGCGGCCTACGGGCTCACCCTGAATGAGCTCGGCGTCTATATGCAGCCGCTTGAGCGCGGTCGTGCCTGCCATCTGTGTTTTTCCCTTCCCTGCGACCTTGACAGCGAACAGGATCGGCAGCGCATTGCAACCCTCCACACCGAACTCAGTCAGACCCTGTTCGAACAGGGTGCGTTCTTTTCGCGGCCATATGGCACGTGGGCAGATATGGTATACCGGCACGCCACAACATACACGGCAACACTCAAAGAACTCAAAAAGATTTTTGATCCGAATAACATTCTCAATCCCGGTAAACTTTGCTTCTAAGCTAATTTCTACATACGGAGGAATCCATGGCCAAGGAAATGCTGCTTCCCAAAGATCCGCGGTATTTGAGATATCCGCTCGAGACGCCTTTTGATAAGGAAAAAGCCCGGTGGATCGCCTTTAACTGTTCCCGGTGCTCGGTGTGCAAGTGGGTCAATTCATGGCAGGTGAAAAGCGCCCGTTATGCCCGCATCTGCCCCCAGCATACCCGGTATCTGTACGACTCACATTCCGGGCAGGGCAAATGCGATCTTGCCCTTGCCATTATCGACGGCAAAATGAAGTGGGATGACGATCCGGAAATCAAAGACATTCTGTTCCGCTGCACCATGTGCGGCGGATGTGATGCCATGGACAAAAACATCCGCGATGCAGAGCTCATAAAACTTTATCGCTGGATGCGCAGTGAATACATCAAGGCGCTGGGTCCGCTGCCCGAGCACAAGAGCCTGATCGACAGTCTGAAACAGTACGACAATGTGTGGTTGCAGCCCCGCGCAAAACGTAACAGTTGGGCACAGGATCTGAAAAACCTCGGCATAAAAGACCTCAACAACGAAAAAGCAGATGTCCTGCTGTTTGTCGGCTGCACCTATGGCTTGTCGCAAGAACTCAAACCAACGATCCTCAATATCGCGAAAATTCTCAAGCAGAACAAAGTTGATTTCGGCATTCTCGGCGACAAAGAGATTTGCTGCGGAAGCCCGCCGGACAAGATCGGGCTGCTCGATGAATTTGAACGCCTCGGCACGGCAAACATCAAACGCTTCAACGAATTGGGGATCAAAACCCTGATCACGCCGTGCGCCGGCTGCTACGGTACAATCCGCGTGGAATATGATGAGCTGCCGGTTAAGAAACAGTTTGAAGTACTGCATGTCGCCGAATATCTTGACCGTCTGGTTGCCGACAAAAAAATTAATTACAAGAAAGAACTCAACCTCACGGTTACCTGGCATGATCCCTGCCACATGGGTCGCATGGGCAGACCGTACGTTCCCGGCAAAGACCTTGAGGGCGTTTATGATGAACCTCGCAGAATCCTGAAGTCTATTCCGGGTATTGAGCTTGTCGAAATGGAGCGCATCAGGGAATATGCGTGGTGCTGCGGCGGTGGCGGCGGAGCATTCACCGGATTTAAAGACTTTGCGCAGTGGACTGCACGCGAACGTCTCACAGAAGCTAAGGACACTGGCGCCGATGTCCTTATCACCAGTTGCCCGTGGTGCGAAAGCAATCTGCGCGCCGGCGGCATCGGCATGGACGAAAAAATGGAAGTCAGGAATCTGTTTGACCTGATGATGCAGGCACTGTAAAAGGAGAAACAACCATGGCGAAAAAAGATATACGGAACAACGATCGGCACCAACAGATTTTGCAGGCGTTTCAGGCTGCAGTTGGGCCGGAAAACGTCAAAGACAATCCTGCAACCGTCAATGCCTACTATGGCGACTGGCTGCCGCCAAAACTGCTCGGCATGTCAGTGCCGCCTGAATTCGTGGTGCTCCCAAACGGCACCCTCGAAACCCAGGCGGTTATAAAAATCTGCAACCGCTATAAGGTCCCGTTCATTCCTGTGGGTTCAAACCAGTGGTCACTGACCGGTTCGCCCAACCGTCAGGGCACGGTCATTATCGATTGCAAACGCATGGGGAAAATTCATGAGATCGATGAAAAGAACATGTACGCGGTGATCGAGCCGCTGGTAACCCTTGCCCAGTTGCAGGCAGAAGCCTATAAACGCGGGCTGTATATCGGCTCACCCGAAGCAAGTGCCACTGCCTCTGCCATTGCCGGCCACTGTTTCCAAGGCATGTGGGGAGTGGGCTATCGGCTCGGCGTTGCCTATCGCAACATTCTCGGCATTGAATGGGTGCTCCCGAACGGCGAAATTTTGCGCACTGGTTCATTTTCACTGGATGCCCAGAACGGATTCTGGGGAGAGGGACCCGGGCCTGATCTTCGCGGCATGCTCCGCGGCTATGCGGGCGCGATGGGCGGCTTCGGCATGGTGACGAAGATGGCGGTAAAGCTGCATCCTTATCCCGGTCCGAAAACCTGGCCGGTGCGCGGCACCATTCCCAACCAGATCTCCGAATTGCCCGAAGACCGGTTTAAGTGGTACATCATTAAATACGACTCTCTTGAGGGAGCCATCAACTTTATGTACGAAATCGGCAAGGCTGAAATCGCCGGGGTCGTGCAGAAATGGCCGACCGTATATTACATCTGGTGGTGGGCAAATTCGAATGAACAATACTGGACTGAGTGGCAAAAGCGCACGTTTCAGGACAACGTGAAAAATGCCGTTGGCGTGTGTCTGTGGGGGTTCACCTCGCCCAAGCAGCTTGAATACGAAAAACGCGTACTCGAGGATATTATCAAAGAGACCGGCGGCAAGCCGATTAAGCAGGAAGTGTTTGATCTGTGGGTGCCGCGCACCGCAAACAACTGGATCCGCGACACGCACGGCTCGCGCATGATGCGACCCTCGGGCACTTTCCTTGCGTTGCGCCTTCAGACCGACACGCTAAAATATGCGGTTGACCATGTTCGCCAAGGGTACGAATGGGTTGAGAAATTTTCACCGCCTATTCTTGATTGCGACGGTCCGGACTGGATCGGCGGGTATGACTTCGGACATTTCGGATTCGGCGAAACCGACTTTCCGGTTGAAAAACGCGCCGAGGACATCGGTGATCTTATGAACAAGCTGCTTGCCATGACAAAAGAAGACGTGCAAAACGGTCTTGAAAACGGCATCGGACCTTTTCTCGGCGGGCCGTATCATCAGATGGCAGCGCCGGTGTTCAACTATGAGCATCTGCTCAAAGGCATTAAAAAGGCAATCGACCCGAACTTTGTGTCCAACCCGCCGCACAACATTGATCCAAACGCGTAACCGCGCACAGCCGCAGCGCGAGCAAGGATAACAGACAAAGGAGAATGCTATGGCACTGAAGGTTCAACCACTCCAATGCACGGGATGCAGGATATGCGAGTTTGCATGCAATTATCATCATGACACCACCATTTCACCGATCGGCTCAAGCATCATGTTCTACTTTGAAGAAAAAAAGAACTATTATGGACTGATGGTGAAACGGGATAAATCACTGCTGCTCGGCAGGCCGGAAGGCGAAAAAGTGCTGCTGCCGGGTGAACAGATCGAAGGCGCAGGCGCCAGCGCAAAGCCGATTCTGCTGCGGGTTGCCTGCGATTTGTGCAAGGACGAAGACAACGGACCGGTATGCATCCAGGCGTGCCCGTACGGCGTATTGAGTGTGGAGGGAGCCTAATATGGAAACCATGAACACTTATAACGGAACGATTCTTGTTGTCGATCTTGATGCACAAACCTGCACAACCGAAGAGCTATCCACCGATCTTATTGAGCAGGGGCTCGGTGGTGCAGGCATCAACCTGCTGCTGTATGAGCAATACAAAGACCGCAATCCATTAGTTCTCGGCTCGGGACTTCTGACCGCCACCTTTGCTCCTGCTGCCTGCTGCGGCGTCATGACGGCAAAAAGCCCGGTAACCGGTCAGATTGCGCATGTGCCGTTCGGATGGCAGACCGGCGTTGAAATGAAACTCACGGGTTTTGACTTTGTGGTGATCCTCGGCACGTCGCCCAAACCTGTCAGGCTGTGGCTCCACGACGGACTCTCCGACATCAACGATGCAGCCGACATCTGGGGAAAAGACGTGTGGGCATCGGTTGATAAAATCAGGGAAGCATACGGCGATGAAATGGTGCAAACGCTCATCATCGGGCCTGCAGGAGAAAACAAGCAAAGCCTTGCACAGGTGTGCGAAAACTATTGGGGCAGCAAAGACAAAGCAGGCCTCGGTGCGGTGTTCGGTGCAAAGAATTTGAAGGCAGTTGCAATGCGCGGCCTCGGCTCACTCGAGGTTGCCGAGGGATTTTTCCAAAAATGTATGGAATTGAAAAACGAGATTGTCGGCGGTTCTATTAAGGGCAAAGCCGGGCTGTACGACATCGGCGCGGCACTGGGCATCGATGCAACTGCGCTTGAAAAAATGAAAACGATGATCCACCGCAACAATGCTGCCTATAACTGCCCGTATCCTTACTATACTTTCCTTAAATACAACGAGCCGCCGGCGGCGATGGATATGAAAGGCCACGCAGAACCGGGATGCCTTGTGAGCGACATCGCAGGATTTGCAGCGCTTGCAGCTACGGGCAGTGATCCTGCAAGAGCTTTTGAGCGGTGCTGCCGCTTTGGGCTTGAACCTCTCGGAACTGCTGCTGCCCTTAAGAAACAAGGTGCGGGCGATGTTGCCCAAATCGACAAACTTGCCGGAACCGGTACGGCCGAGGGCATCCCCGTATGGCCGGTTTGCGTTGACCAGCAGCAGGCAATCATGGCAATCACCAAAGCACTGTCGTTTGCCGTTCCCCCGCGCGCGCCGTTTAGCCAAGACGGTGGCGCGCAGACATGGGTAGCGCGGCAGGCAGTGGCGTATCTGCTCGGCATTGATCCGGTCATTATGCTCCTGGCGCCTGAACTCACCGAAGAAAAACTCGCAGCGCTTGTGGCTCTTGCTGCAGACTGGGACGATTTCAGTGCAGACACGCTGAAAAAAATTGCTAATGCCGTGATTACAAAAAGCACCTAAAGAACTCTCTTTGTGATGGAGCACCACGATGTACCCAAAAATTAATAAAAAAGTATATGAGCGCACACTTGAAGATTATCGGGAAATGGCATGGGGCGATGCCCGTTGCAACTGGTGCATGAACCAATGGGGCTGGAATGTCAAAAGTTCAAAGTATAATGAAATATGCCCGGAATTCCGCTACACCCGGTTTTTTGGGTACAGTGCCATGGGGAAGTTTCACATCATCCGGGCGCTTATAGAAGGTGATTTTGATTATACGGATTCAGAGAAGTTGCTCGAGATTTGCTACTTCTGCACCTCTTGCGGCGCTTGTGAGATGAACTGCTTGCGCCTGAACGAAAAAGAGCCGCTTAAGGCTGCCGAAGCGCTCAAGGCACGGCTGATCGAGCTCGGCATTGCTCCGCTCCCGGCACACAAAGAACTTCTCAAAAGCATCAAAAACTATGACAACCCATGGCTGCAGCCGCGCTCACGCCGCCGCGACTGGGCAAAAGAACTCGATGTGCCGGCGTTTTCAAAAGACGCCTGTGAGTATCTGTTCTTTGCCGGCTGCACTCCTGCGTTTGACCCGCTGTTGCAGCATGAAATCGTCAATACCATGCGCGTGCTCAAGCGCGCAGGTGTTACGGTTGGCATTTTCGGCGAACAGGAGATCTGCTGTGGCAGCCCTGCCATCAGGCTTGGCGACCGGCAGACGTTTTTCGATCTGGTCCGGCGCAATATCGAACTGTTCAAAAATGCTGGTGTCAAAAAAATCATTACGCACTGCGCCGGCTGCCACCATGTGCTCAAATATGACTTCCCTGAAGTGCCGGATATGCCTGCCTATGATATAGAGATCCTCCATGTCTCGCAGGTGCTTGCAGACCTTGTGCGCAAGGGAACGGTCACGTTTACCAAAAAGGTGCCGATGACCGTCACGTGGCATGACCCGTGCCATATCGGCAGGCATTGCGGTATTTATGAGGAGCCGCGCGACATTCTCCGCGCGATACCCGGCATTAAGCTCATCGAAATGGAGCGCATCAAGGATCAGGCATGGTGCTGCGGCGCTGGCGCAGGCGTGCGCACCGCATTCCCCGAGCTTTCCTTTAAAATTGCCTCCGAGCGAATCGAGGAAGCAAAAGAAACCGGCGCCGAAGCAATTGCAACCTGTTGCCCCTACTGCGAGCAGAGCCTGAGCGATCCGCTCAAACGCAACCGGGAAAAGCTTAAACTCTACGACCTTACGGACATAATGCTGATGGCATTGTAGACAGAACGTGCTGTCGGCAGTGCCGTCACCAATATCGGTAAACACATATCAGGAAAGGGCATACGTATGGCAGATTTAGTATGGGAAGAAAACAGCAAGGCGATGTTCGACAAAATGATCGAAGCATCACCCAAACCCTTCCGTGCAATGACGGAAAAAAAGCTCATGGATGCAATTATTAGCAAGGCAACCGACGGGAAGGTGACGGAAGACATTATCATTGCCTGCGTTCAGGAAGTCACGCCCAAACCGTTTGTCGGCATGGCCATGAAACAGCTTGAGCCGCTCAAGACAAAGAAGTAAGCGTTTTCAATTAATGCAACTATCATATTACGGCGCTGTGCAACGAGCAGCGCCGTATTTTTTAGACATTGAGTCCCCCCTTGACATGCAAATGTTGCGAGCATCCGTGGAACGTTGTATAAGTTTGCATATTTTTTTGCTTGTTATGATTACGTATGGTCACGTTCAAACGATTAATCTTTGTCCTTGTCGTTGTTGAGGTCGTGCTTGCCCCGACTCTTCACGCGTATCAAATAACGGTTCCCCTCCGGTTCGACCTTGCCCTTATTCGGCAGCAGCTCTTTACTCACCTCTATACCGAACCCGGCGGCAGAGCGCTCGTTATGGATGACGGCCGTGATTGCCAAAACATCTTTTTGCGCGATCCCGAGGTTTCGGCGGCATCAGGAAAATTGCGAATCCTCACCCTCATGGAAGCGCAAACAGGCGTTTTTCTCAATGAGCAGTGCATCTCCGGAAAGCCCGTGCAGGGATATATCGAAATCCTGCAGGAGGTGCTTTTTGATAACGCAACCCGTGAGCTTGTGTTGCATACTTCTGACGCGAATCTCTACGATGCGACCCGCACCAAAAACCTTTCACAGAGCCCTCTGTGGAATCTTGCAAAAGAACCTCTGTATCGCCGCATCGGCGATATTCGGATTCCTTTGCAGCCTCTTATCGATGATGTGCGCCTCATACTGCTCAATACGCTTGATTGGCCGCAGGAAGAAATCGGCCGGATGCTTGATTCCTTGCGCTTCGGCAAGCCAGTGGTTGACACCACATCCTTGACGCTTGAAGTCTCCTATATGGTTCCTGATCAAAGGCGCTACGAAGCAAACGTTCCCGAACCTATGTTGTCACCCGAAGAAATACAATCATTCCAACATCGGCTTAACCAGCTCGATGCATTTCTCACCTTTATTATCAAGCAGTTTGCGCGCTCTGGAGACCCG
Source organism: Thermodesulfobacteriota bacterium (assembly GCA_026415325.1). Taxonomy (GTDB): domain Bacteria; phylum Desulfobacterota; class WTBG01; order CAIYCZ01; family CAIRTM01; genus JAOAHH01. Next base: position 28,837 of record JAOAHH010000011.1, read on the forward strand.
AGCCTCCAGCAACAGCTCACTACCATTTTGCTTGATGCACGCTACGAGCTTATCGAATCGCTTGGCACACCGGTTACACCAAAGGAAGACCCGGTCACACTTCTTTTCCTGCGCACGTGGGATCGCCTTGCCCCGATCGTCCGAGAAATTTCCCGGCGCATGCCTTCGCAAAACAGCCTCTCGTACCTGAGTTTTATCACCGCCGTTGATGCACTTGCGGCAATCAGGGCAGCAGGACCCGGACTCGGTATTGAAATAACTTCCGACGGTTTGCGCCGCCTTGCCCGGATGTTGGATGCAGGCGCCGGCGATCCGCTCATCTATTCAATGGAGGTCGATCCCGAACTGCGGAAAATATTCGGATTTGGCCCTCCCTTGCCCCCTCCCGATATTCTCCCTGATAGAGACATACCGGAACCTCAAGCGCCCCGCCCATCTTCTGCAGAACAGAGAGCACAGAGGCTGCGCTGTCTTATAAGCCAAACATCAGAAATCTTCCGCGCGCCGCATGCCTTTGCAGCTGATCCTCAGTCAGAGCTTAAGCGTTTGAATGGCTGGGCACCCACGCCGGCAGATCTTCCTGAATATCTCCCTCTCGTTGAGCGCCTTCTCTTTGCTGCTGCTGCAGAAATGCTCGCAACAAGTGGCCTTGATAAAATGTTTCATCAGGTGTACCGAAACAGCATTCTCGCAACAGCATGGCAGGAAAGCTGCTGGCGACAGTTTATAAAAAACGGCGACAAAGTGACCGCATTAACCTCGGCGGCAGGCTCTGTTGGCATTATGCAGATTAACGCTAAAGTCTGGCGGGGATTGTATGACGTCAAGGGCATTTACGGCGATATCCTTTACAATGCCCGGGCAGGATGTGAAATCTTGATGCACTATATCAAGGATTATGCCGTGCAAAAAGGTGAGCACAATTATGCAGGCGGGATTGATAATCTTGCCCGCGCAGCCTATGCAGCATACAATGGCGGCCCTGCGCAACTGTCGCGGTACCGCTGTGAGACAACCCGGCAGACATTAAAGGATATCGATGCTCTGTTCTGGCAAAAGTATGCCGCCGTAAAGGCAGGGCGAGTAAACGAAGTCGCCTCATGTTACCGGTAATATAAATTCTTTTTTATTACCGAGAGAATCGACGCACAAGCCGCAGCAGTTTTGTCAACCCGTGCACCCACAGGGGGCTTCTGCTGGTTTCGATCGTGGCGTTGCGGAGGCTTTCAAGAAATTCACGCGGGGTGGAAAACGGCTGCAGAATCATGCGCGCCCTCCCGACCTCAATCCCGAAATGAGCGTCGCTGCCAACCACTGGAACGACACCGACCTTCAGGGCATGGGCAACGAGCCGCTCATCGCTGCGGGTGAGGATATCGCGTGCATTGAATACTTCAAGCATATCTATCTGTTCAATAATTTCATTAAGCGCATCCGGCCGCATGCGCGAGGAGCGCAGCCAGTCAAAGGGATGCGGCACAGATACCAGCCCTTCTTGGCGCCTGATTGCCGCAATCGTCTCCTGGGGCGAAAGCCCGGGAGGGATTTCCTCGCGGAGAAAATAGCCGATCATGTCACCGCAAGAGGTTCTGATCTCTTCGGCCACAATGACCGTAATGTTCCGTGCAGTTGCTGCTACCTCTTGTGCGCCGCGGAGCGTGTTGTGGTCGGTAATCGCAACAGCGTTAAGCCCTTGGCGCCGTGCAATACCATCAATGTGCTCCGGTTTTAGTCCAGAACAACGGGAATAATGGGTATGGACGTGAAGGTCGATTATTCTCGACATACCACGCTATCAGAGGACAGATGGCACGATGACAGAATCATCTTGCGAAACAGCATATCTTTGATATAGTAACAACTGTATACAACATCACCATAACCCACGGGAAAGGAGAGAGCACTGTGAAAAAGCACTGTTTCATCACGCTTGCGCTTGCCGTAACCGTAATACTGGGCAGCATACACGCCCAGGCGATGACACCCCTTGCGCTTGAAAACAACGAGTACAGCGTTGTGCTCCTCTGTACCGGCGATGCAGGCGATTATTGCGACAAAGGGGAAACCGTCCGTGATGTTTTTATCTTCGATGATGACGAGAAGTTCAGCATCGAAAGTTTTGACGATGAACTGTTTGGACTCGGCGCTCACGGCGAGTATAGCGAAAGCGGGTTTTCGTTTGATGCAACACTTGAGGTTGTATCCGACGACATCGTTGACAAATATGAAGTCGATATCAAAGGCATCGCCCTTTTCAGTACGGTGATCGCCGGTTCTGCTGAAATCACCTACTCCACGCTGAACCTGACCGGGTATGACAAAGAAGACGAAGCAACTGCCTACTTTTTCGGGATAAAAAAATGAGCGCGAGACACCGCGCTCATTTTTTTGCCGCTTTGATATACCGGTCTATCCGCCTCACCGATTCCTTGAGCAGGTTAAAATCCGTTGCATAACAGATACGCACATGCCCTTCACCACCCATACCGAACACATCACCCGGAACCACCGCCACTTTTTCCTGCTCAAGAAGCCCGACGGCAAACTCCTCTGATGTCTTTCCGGTACTATGAATTGAAGGGAATATATAAAATGCGCCTTCTGGTTTTGCAACCGAAAGCCCGATGCTGTTCAGCGCATCATACATATAATTGCGGCGGCGCCAATAGCTCTTCTTCATTTCTTCCATTTCGGCAATGCCTCTGCGGAGTGATTCAAGCGCGCCGTACTGCGCCATAATCGGCGCGCACAGGGCTGCATATTGGTGAATCTTCACTGCCTGCGTCAAAAAGTCCCTGGATGCAGCAATATACCCCAACCGCCAGCCGGTCATCGCAAACGCCTTTGAAAAACCATTGAGCACAATGACCTGTTCTTTCAGCCCGGGAAGTGCACCGACGGAAAAATGCTCGCCTTCATAGGTAAGCTCTGCGTAAATCTCGTCAGAAATAAGCCATATGCCCTTCTTGCGGACAATCTCCCCTATTTTGAGAATCTCTGTTTTGTCAATCGTGTATCCGGTAGGGTTGCACGGATAGGAGAGCAAAATGGCTTTTGTCGTTGGGGTGACTGCACGTTCAATAGCATCAGCCGTAACCTTTAACGACGGTGTGCTGACTGCCCTTACAACACCGCCAGCAAGCTCGGTGAGCGGACGGTAGCAGACGTAGGTAGGCTCTGGCAGAATCAGCTCATCGCCTTCGTTCAGAATGGTGCGCAAAACAAGATCAATACCTTCGCTAACGCCGACCGTAATGAGTATTTCATCCCGGTCAAACCGGGTCCCGAACCGTGTATTCAGATAGGTTGCGGTTTCCTGCCGCAGCTCCGTAATTCCCCAGTTTGAGGTGTAGCTTGTGCGGCCCTGCTCGAGCGCATAGAAAACCTGTTCCCGCACCTGCCACGGCGTTACAAAATCAGGCTCGCCAACGCCGAGTGATATGATGTCTTTAGCGTCAAGCACCAGATCGAAAAACCGCCTGATACCCGACGGTGGTATCTGCTCGACGCGTCGGTTAAAGCGTGACATTGAGCCGCTCCAGTTTCGGCTGCTGAAACAACATGGTGCCGTTCTCTTTGTACTTTTTCAGTAAAAAGTGAGTCGTTGTGCTCTTGACGTTATCAAGGGTTGCAAGCTTATCAGACACAAAAAATGCAACTTCCTTGAGGGTCTCGCCCTCGACAACCGCGAGCAGGTCGTACCTGCCTGACATAAGGTAGAGGGAGCGCACCTGCGGGAATTGGTAGATGCGTTCGGCAATCGCGTCAAATCCTTTTTCGCGCTCTGGTGTTACCTGAATCTCGATAAACGCAACAACTTTCTCTTTTTTTGTTTCAAGTTTTTCCTCATTGATCACCGCACAATATTTTATGATCGTGCCGTTCTCCTCCATTTCCCGAATCAGCCGTTTCACCTCATCAACGCTCTTGTTAAGCATCGAAGCGATGTCTTCCGGTGACAGCCGCGCATCTTTTTGCAGCAGTTCCACAATTTCGTGCATATATTCCTCCACGGTTATGTTGCAAGAGCCTTTGGTTAAGGTTATTATAGCCATAGTGACATAAAAGGGGAAGAAAGAAAATCAGTTCACAGTGCTGCGTGCCACGTGCTCTGTAAAATGTATTTCCTCAGTGCTCGGCGCGCCGCACTATATAAAATTGATGAAGCACATGCTCCTCACCGCCGTTTTCACCATCCTGCTCGGCTATACAGTGCTGGTTGGCACCGTGTACCTTCTTCAGGACCGTATGATCTATTTCCCTTACCATCACATCGAACAAACGCCGCAGGACATCGGGCTTGCCTTCGACAACATTACCCTGACAACCGCTGACCATGAACGCATTCATGCGTGGTACGTGCCTGACCGAACCGAACGGGCCGTCGTTCTGTATTGCCACGGCAATGCAGGCAATATCTCGCACCGGCTCGATATGCTGCGGATACTTAACAGAATCGGGCTGAGCGTACTTCTATTTGACTACCGCGGCTACGGCAACAGCACCGGCACACCGACCGAAGATGGCACCTATCGGGATGCCGAAGCTGCGTGGGAATATCTGACAAACAAAAGGGCTGTGGCGCCCGAAAAAATAATTGCGTTCGGCGAATCAATCGGTTGTGCTGTCGCGGTTGAGCTTGCCCTGCGGCACCGGGTCGGCGGCCTCGTGCTGCTTGCTGGGTTTACCTCGCTTCCCGAGCTCGGTCAGCAGCTCTATCCTTGGCTGCCGGTAAAGCTGCTCACAAAATACCGCTATGCTTCCATTGAGAAAATAGCACACCTGAATTGCCCGAAACTCATCATTCACAGCCCTGAAGACGAAATCGTGCCGTTTTGGCACGGTAAAGCCCTCTTTGAAAAGGCATGCCCTCCGAAAGAGTTTCTCGAAATCAGCGGTGGCCACAATGACGGATTTCTCATCTCCGCTGATAAATTCGGCGCAGGGCTAAAAAGTTTTTTTGATAAATACGGGTTTTAAACTTAAAGAACTCTCGAAAATAACATAATTATTCTCAAAAACCGACCCTTCCACAATAATACATTTTAACTCCATACTCATTTAAATAAATTTATTGGAAAGCAGAAAAAACATGTTACAAATTTTTCAAAAGCTTTTCCGTATCACATCACCATTCACTGATCCTATTTTAAGGGGGAAGGCACCATGCAAAATCAAACAAACAAAATCAAAATTACATTCTTTTTTAAATTCTTCTCTCTGTTGGTATTCATGTCTTTCAAGGGTAGTGCCGGTGCCTCCCCAGAACCTTTTTTGGATTATTTATGTTTTGGGTGGAGAACTACCTCAATGTTTGACTGATATCAATGGAATCTTTTTCTTCATAGCTCATGATTATACTCACGATGATGAGCTCTGGAAGTCAGACGGCACCCCAGAAGGCACCGTTCTTGTCAAAGACATCTATCCAGGCTCAAATTGGTCAATTCCTGATTTCCTTATCGGCATTGATGGGATACTCTATTTCACCGCAAATGACGGTTTTCATGGTAAGGAGCTCTGGAAGCTGTCTCAATGCTCAGAACATATCGATTGTCCTGAAGGGCAGTATTGTAATGATCAGGGAGTCTGCGCTGCACCTGCGTGCGGCAACGGTGTGATCGAGCCGGGAGAGC
>JAOAHH010000001.1 GCA_026415325.1 Thermodesulfobacteriota bacterium
AGATGTGTATAAGAGACAGGTGAAGTCCCGGTAGGGGAGAATATCATCGCGGGTGATAACGGCAATGGTTGCAGCAAAGGAGGTGGCGGTGCCTGTTAGGAGTATGTTTATGAGAAGAAATATCAATAAATGGTTCACCAGCGCCATTTGGGGCTACCAATATGTATTTGGAGATAGAGAATATCAGCGTGAAGTGCCTGGGACGGGAATCGAACCCGAACAGCGCTGAGCGCCGAGGGATTTTAAGTCCCTTGCGTCTACCAATTCCGCCACCCAGGCACATATTTTGTGGATTGTATACGGCTTTTTGGATTGGTGTCAAATATGAAATATACGCCTCTCCAGGGACAACATTGAATAAATCGAGCGTGGAACTATGGATATCAGTTAACTTACGCGCTCCGGTAAGGACAACAAGAGCTTTTTTGGCTGCAGGAGGCAGAAAGCGAGATGCAAAATTATATTTTAGATGTAAAATTTCGCACATGGCCGTAAAATTAGCATAAAATTTACAATTGGAAAGCTTTTTTGCCTTTTGAACATTTGCATTTATCGATTGAGCAAAGTATAATGGCACTTCTATGGGAACAACACTTAAAACACGATTGCTAGAACTTTTGTTAGAAAAGTCCTTTAAGTACGACGATGAGCCGGTATTCAAGCTCGCCTCGGGCAGGATGAGCAATTACTATATCGACTGTCGTACCACCACCCATAATCCTGAAGGCAAACACCTGATCGGTTCGCTTATCTTTGAGATGATCAAAGACCTCGAAATACAGGCGGTCGGCGGGCTTACCATGGGTGCTGACCCTATTGCCTGCGCTGTGTCTCACGAGGCATATCTCAGCGGCAAGCGCATTAGCTCATTTTCAGTACGCAAGGAGCCCAAGCAACACGGCACCAAACGTCAGATCGAAGGCGATGTGCACACGGGCGATCGGGTGGTGATTGTCGAAGATGTGATTACCACCGGCAGCTCGACGATCAAAGCGATTGAGGCTGCGCAGGCGGCAGGGCTTGACGTGGTGAAAGTGATTGCACTTGTCGATCGTGAAGAGGGGGGACGGCAGGAAATAGCCAGGTATGTACCCGATGTCGCTGCCATCTGCACAAGAACCGAGCTGATAGAAAAATATAAAAGCACTAAGTGCCCGGAATCATGAAATGCGAGGGATAGGGAGCACAATGTTTATCCCTCACATCATATTACTTTGCTCTACAGCCAAGCTCATTTAATACTTTTCTCGTGCACCAACCGCCGATAGAGATCAATGGCCAGCCATTCCCATCGGCACATCGGTTCTTCAGGCTCCCAGAAATTGTGGCGATTATCGGTTTCCTCCCAAACATAATACGGAAAACGATGCGCTATGAATCGGACAGTTGCCGGCGGCCGGATCTGCTCGCGCTCAAGAAAGAACCAGGTTAGCGCCCACAAGAGCTCAGCAATCGGGCTGAATTTCCACGAGAGATCTTCACGGAGGATGTTGTCATCGGTATTCCGGAGATACTCCTGCAGCCGCTCGGCAATACGTTCCCATGCTGCAGCTGGTGCTGGATGGCGTACTGCACAGGTCAGAACGTGTTTTCTGATTTCAATCGGGATCATGTTGACATCGCTGATGATGAAGCGGTGGATGTCTTGTACGGTGACGCTGATGGTCTCATCACCCGAAATCCTGAACTGTGGCAGATCGTCAAACGGCCGCACGACGATACCGTGCTGCTCGTAATAGGTAACCAGTTCCTGTGCCCATGCCAGCAGATTGTATCCATGCGTTCGGGGAAGCAAATCTTCGGGCACGGTAACGCGTCGTGTTGCGATAAACTCTTCATGCATGCGTTGTATGCGGGATTCCATACTCAGTGAGTGCTCTTTTATGGGGACTTCATATTTTTTGTTTGCCTGCTTTGTGGCGCTATGATATAGAAAAAAACTTCTGAAGAAAAGCTGAAATATTAAGGCGAGGCTTTGCTATGATTACACTTACCATCAACGGGAAAAAGGTCAAGGCGCGAAACGGAACGACAATTCTCACAGTCGCACGGGAGAACGGCATTGATATCCCCACACTGTGTTACAACGACGCTGTCGAGCCGTACGGTGCCTGCAGGCTGTGTGTTGTTGAAATCAAAAGCGGATCCATGACTTCGATCGAAACCTCGTGTACCTATCCGGTGGCAGAGGGGCTTGAGGTGCAGACGGATTCACCGGATGTCATTGCGGCCCGGAAAATGGTGCTCGAGCTTCTGCTTGCCCGTTGCCCGAATGTTAAAATCGTCAAAGAACTTGCTGCCCGGTACGGCATCGAACGGCCCAGTGAGCACCTTGCCATGGAGAATGATTACTGCGTGTTGTGCGGCTTGTGTGTCCGCGGCTGCCATGAGGTGGTGAAAGCGGCGGCGATCGGTTTTTCGGGAAACGGCAAGAATAAAAAGGTTGAAAGCCCGTTTGGCCTTGAGGCAGAAGCATGTATCGGATGCGGCTCATGTGCATTTGTCTGCCCGACCGGCATCATTAAGGTGCGCGATTTTGCCAACGCAACCGAGGTTATGCCAGCGGGTGAGGTTGCGATCGGTCCGGCTCGGAACATAGAAAACTGGAACAGAACCCTCCCCATGCGGGTCTGTAAGGAATCGGGCAATGCGTATGCGCCTGAATACATGCTGAGGCGGTTTCTCGATACCATGCTGCTGTCCCCACAGTTTTTCGATATTTCACCAAGCTATCGGGAATGCCCGAGCGTGGATGAAGACCTGTGTGTGGGATGCGGCGCCTGCATCGAAGAGTGCCCGGTAGGGGCTATACACCTGAAGATAACCGAAAAAAAAACAATACGGTCTACCATCATGCCCACACATTGCTGCGGATGCCGCACCTGCACCATGTACTGTGTGCGCTCTGCAATCAAGGTTCCGGCCCGGGCGTAGGAATAACGGCTTCGCATTAGTTGATATAAGGCCTGCATCAAAAAAACGGTGATACAGGCCTTTTTTATGTGCCCCTGGTATGGAAGATTTTTTTATACGCTTTGTGGAGCACTGTGCTGGTATGCCGGGCTATGCGCTGCTTGCTGTGTTTGCGTGTATTGAGAACCTCGTGCCACCAATGCCCGGGGATACGATCACCGTGTTTGGCGGCTACCTTGCAGCAACAGGACGGCTTAACCTTGCAGGGGCAATTGCAGCAACTACGATCGGAAGTTGGGCAGGGTTTTTGTGCATGCTCTGGTGCGGACGGAGGCTCGGGGAGGATTTTTTTCTTGCGCACAATCGAAGGCTTTTCCCCAAGCGATATTTTTTCAATGCATTTGCATGGTTTCGTCAGTTTGGCTACGGAGTGGTGCTTGCCAATCGTTTTCTTCCTGGCGCCCGTTCGGTCATCTCAATATGTGCCGGTATAGTCGGGCTTCATGCAGGATGGGTTGCACTCTGCAGCCTCATCTCATGTCTTGTGTGGAACAGTTTGCTCATCGGAGCTGGGTATATGGTTGGGGAAAACTGGCAGGTAGTGCTTCTCGTACTGAGACGCTATAATACGGTCATTCTCACTGTTGGCGCAGCGGTATTACTGTACGTGGTAATACGGAAGTTCCGACACGCAGGACACATGCAGAAAAAAGATTGAAGAATATACTGTATGCCGGGTATAATAAATTTGTAATCACTTGATTGCTCGGGGATCGTCCAACGGCAGGACTCGGGAATTTGGATCCCGCTATGGAGGTTCGAATCCTCCTCCCCGAGCCATTTTTTACGGAGGTACCGGTGAAGATCACAGCCCACGATGTCGTCCATGTGGCACGTCTCGCCCGTTTGCATATACCGGATAAAGAGATTGAAGCCATGACCGGTCAGCTCAATGCAATCCTTGAGTACTTTGAGACCCTCCAGGAGATCAACACCACCGACATCCCTCCATCAACGCATGCAGTTGCATTGACCAATGCTTTTCGCGATGACCGATGCTCCCCTTCGCTTGCTCCAGAGGAGGCGCTTGCCAATGCGCCTGAGACTGAACAGTCGTATTTCAAAGTTCCAAAGATCATCGAGACATAGGTATTTATGGGTGACAACCTTGCCGCGCTGACCATCCACGAATTGCACGATCTCCTTGTCAAGCGGAGCATCAGCGCACGTGACATTACTGAGAGCGTGCTTGAACGGATCGCCGCTGTTGAAGATCGGGTGCATGCCTATATTACGGTGCTTGCCGATACGGCGCGCAAGCAGGCGGCACAGGCTGATGCACGGATTGCCCGGGGAGAAGCGACGTATCTGACCGGCATCCCCGTGGCGCTCAAAGATATTCTGTGCACCAAAGGGATTCCCACCACCTGCGGTTCAAAAATGCTGGCGAACTTTGTGCCACCGTATGATGCAACTGTCATTGAAAAGCTGCAGCAACAGGGCGCGGTATTCATCGGTAAGACGAGCATGGATGAGTTTGCCATGGGTTCATCAAACGAAACCTCGTTTTTCGGACCGGTGCATAACCCGTGGGATCTTTCCCGCGTTCCGGGCGGCTCAAGCGGCGGCTCTGCTGCTGCGGTTGCTGCCGATGAATGCATTGCTGCGCTGGGAACGGATACGGGGGGGTCAATCAGGCAGCCTGCCGCACTGTGCGGCGTGGTTGGCATGAAGCCAACCTACGGCAGAGTGTCACGGTATGGGCTTATTGCTTTTGCCTCTTCACTTGATCAAATCGGTCCGATCACCAAAGATGTGACGGATGCAGCACTGCTGCTTGCCTGCATTAGCGGTCACGATGACCGTGATGCTACCTCGATCGACGCGCCAGTGCCGGACTACCGCTCGGCACTTATTCCTCATGTGCGTGGCATGAAGATCGGCATCCCCACAGAGTGCTTTCACGAAGGGCTTGATCCTGAAATCGATGCCGCAGTGCGGATGGCACTTGAGGTGTTGCGCGAGCAGGGTGCAGAGATCAGGGATGTATCGCTGCCGCATACCCGGTATGCCGTCGCCGTGTACTATCTGATTGCACCGGCAGAGGCGAGTTCAAATCTTGCTCGTTATGACGGTGTAGCTTATGGTTTCCGCTGCGATCATCCGGAAGATTTACAGGACATGTATGAACGAACCCGGTCAGAAGGATTTGGTTCTGAGGTCAAACGCAGAATCATGCTCGGCACGTATGCGTTGTCTGCAGGATATTACGATGCCTATTACAAAAAAGCATCGCAGGTGCGCACGCTGATTCGGCGTGATTTTGAAAATGCATTTGCACAGTGCGACCTCATCATAACGCCAACAACGCCAACACCTGCCTTCAAGCTCGGGGAAAAACTCGATGATCCACTGAGCATGTATCTTTCAGATATTTTTACTATTCCGGCAAATCTTGCAGGACTGCCAGGGATTTCCCTACCCTGCGGCTTCACCGCTTCCGGCCTTCCGATCGGGCTGCAGATCATCGGCAACGTGCTGCAGGAGGAGACGGTGCTGCGGTGCGCTTATTGCTATGAGCAGAGCACTGCGTGGCATACGCGAAAACCTTTATGCGTCTAACCGTACACCGACTTTCGATTAGTACTCACATTATTACCCTCACTGACCGATATACGTCATACCTGATGATAAAGCGTATTATGTGAGCTTCTTAACCATTTCACCATCGGGCATTGGTATGTGTCGTGTTGATCGGTACGGTTTGATCATACTGGTTGTGGCAACGTCATTGGTGCTGCCGTTGTACAGCGCTGCAGTCGCACGCGCTGATGCGCGAAACCGCCTTGTCGATATTCGGCACTGGTCTGCGCCGACCTCGACAAGAATTGTCTTTGACCTTAAACAGGAAGCAGACTACGAATCATCAAAACTTACAAATCCCGAGCGTATAACCCTGACGCTGAACGGTTTTGACGGATTCATGCCAAAGGATCTGCTCACCGTCAACGACGGCATTGTTAAAAATGTGCGCATGTTGCAAGACCGGAAGGGCACGGTTCGGGTTGTGATCGAGTTGGAAAAACCAGCTCAGCACAATATCTTTCCGTTGCGGCCGATTGACGGGAAGCTCCCCCGACTGGTTGTCGATATTGTTCGAGAAGACTTAGAACAGGCTGAGAAGCTGCGGCGTGAAGCGACGCGGCAGGGCAAGAAACAAGGAGAGTTTATTGTCGTCATCGATCCGGGGCATGGTGGCGAGGATCCGGGTGCGATCAGCAAGAACGGTACGCAGGAAAAAGACGTTGTGTTTGCCATTGCCCGGAAACTGAGCGCACACCTTAACCAGATGCCGGGTGTTACGTCGTACCTCACCCGCAATGGCGATTACTTTATTCCCCTTCACAAGCGTATTCAGATTGCAAAGGAATATGGTGCAGACGCGTTTGTAAGCATTCATGTGAACGCAGGGTTTAGTCCGAAGGTTTCAGGCAGTTCAGTATATTGTCTTTCGTTTAAGGGTGCATCGAGCAACGCGGCACGGCTTGCCGCGCATCGCGAGAATGCCTCAGACAGTATCGGCGGTGTTCCCTTTGGCAAGGATGACGGGGTGAATGCAATTCTGTACGATATGGTACAGACCCACACGCTTAATACGAGCATGAGGTTTGCCGAGCTGTTGCTTGGAGAACTTTCAAAAATCAACAAGCTCCATACCCATACGCCGCAACAGGCAAATTTTGCGGTCCTGCGATCGCTTGACATCCCATCGGTCTTGATCGAAACCGATTTCATCAGTAATCCTGCACGTGAACAGGCACTTCTGTCCAGCCGGTTTCAAGCAGACATTGTAAAGGCTATTGCGGCCTCGGTGCGCCAGTATGCCGGAGCTCCAACACCAGAGCCTGATAAATCCCTACGCATCGCTGCAAAGCCTTCCTTACCTGCTTCGAGCGCTTCGGTGCCGACCATGCAGCACACAACACCGACACCGGCACGAACCCCAGCCACCGATCCGTCGCGTAAAAAAATGAATATCCAGAAGACACCTCCGGTCGAAGCCCAACCGGTTCCAGGATACCGGATTGTTAAAAAAAGCGATACCCAGTATGCACTTGAGCCTGTCGGCGCACATACCAAAGCCGCTCGGCAGATGTT
>JAOAHH010000022.1 GCA_026415325.1 Thermodesulfobacteriota bacterium
GTTCTCATATTCCACCGGCGCCCAATGGAAAGCACCGAAGAGGGTTGTTGAATCCACAGCCAAATGCGGAGTTAAGACCCCCAACTCCACATCTTGATCATACTACCCGATTTGCCAGATTTCTTACACCAAAAATTTATGCTGAGATTGAGCCTATCTTTTCATGGCAACTTTACTATGAAGATAACGTATATGCTACTGCAAATGATCATGTTGAAGATTTTAGTAATAGGTATTTACCGAAAATAAAACTAAATATAAAAACTGATCGTATGTCTTTAAAAGGCGAAGGATTGCTTAATATCATCGAATATGTGGATGAGCGTGATTACAATACGGTAGATCAGGATTATACTATGGAACTTTCATATCTTTTGAATAAACGATTGACCATTTTGATTGGCGGTGCCTATTCAGTGAATACTGATCCGAACCGTTATTTTCAACTTGAACCAGATGATATCGGATCATTGGCGCTTGTGGGTACATATGTTGTTAAAAAGTATAAGACAAAAACAAAGACGGCGACTGGAAGCTGTCAGTATATGTTTTCACCACGCGACCTTCTTACCGGGATGATCGTCTATTCAAGTTTTGATACTGGCGTTACTGATAGCAGTGATTTTTATATGGGGGTATTGCAATATCAAAATGATTTGAGCAGAAAAATAAAGTTTAATTTAACAAGTTCATATAATTACATGCGGTTTAAATTTGGAGGCAAGGCAGAAGAAGGTGATATTGATTTTTTGGAGGATCTTGTTTCTGGAGGGGATTATGATGTCTTTTTCGGATCTGCCTTCAAGTCTAAAATGTATTCTACAACTACTGGACTAGCATATATGTTCGGTGAAGGTTCATCCATCAATGCTTCCTGTGGATGGATTCACAATGTTCAAAACATAACAACAGAAACTGAGAATCCTGAAACAGGGGAGATGATTACTGAAACAAGACGGCCGGATGGCAATACCCTGACTTATGATGTCGGATACGTACATTCTTTTTCTACCACCGCAATAAAAATGGGGCTGAAACAAAATGCGGGTGATAATGCAAATACAGGGGCATCATATAGATCACGAGACCTTGAATTTCGTATAACGCATGATATTGACCGAAGACTTGCATGCAATCTTATCCTTAAATACTACCGTTATCATTCTGACAAAAATGATTTTGGCTTTGAAATCAAGCGGCATATATTATATATTATGGGTGGTATTACCTACTATGCATCACGATGGCTCAATATTAGTTTAACTTATCAATATAGTAATAATAACAATAAAAATATTGGCAGAAAAGTTGAGCGAAACTCTGTTTTTGCATCCCTCACATTCCAGCCTTTAAGGCCATTTGTTTTTCGATGATACAAAATCAGCCTTTATCAAAAAATATTATTTATTATCTTGATCTGCTAAAACGCGGCAAATATCTCGTGCTTTGCCCGGTTATTGTTGCTCTTATTATCGGATGTGCCGTTGCATTTAAACTCCCACCGGTATACCGTTCTGAAGCAAAAATATTCTATGTTGAGGCTCAGATACCAGAATGGGCAAAGCTAGGCTTTATTAATATTTATCTTGAAGCAATGCTTGTCTTTATTGAAGCAATCGCATTTTCAGGCCCGGAAGTTGTAAACACCATCAAAGAACTTGATCTTTATCCAGAACTTGTTGATAAAATCCCAATGGCTGACATTTTATCTCACATGAAGGAACATTATCAATCAAGGCCTCTTTACACAGAGGTACCTGGCACAGGTGGTAAGCCACAAGAAGTTATCACAGGATTTGAATTTTATTTTGAACATCATGATCCTGAAAAGGCATTTCAAGTTGCAAATATGCTTGCTACAAATTTTATAGAAAATTATAAAAAATTTAGAGAAAATTTTGCTGCATCTACCTCGAGTTTTTTTATTGATGAGCGTGAACGGCTTAAACAGGAAATAGCAGAAATTGATGAAAAAATAGCAGAATTTAAGGAAAAAAACGTAAATGAATTGCCTGAGCTTTTTGCATTGAACTATGGCATGTCTGATCGCCTAAACGCACAACTTGCCAGTATTGATCTACAATTGCAGACATTATATGGTCAAAAAAGATCACTTGAGGCACAACTTGCTACGATGAACCCCCTTGTGGCTATGCAAGGTATATCCGGTGAGCGGATTGTCACACCGGAGGAAAAATATGCAACGCTTAAAGCAGAATTGGGGGTTTTATTAGCAAATTATTCGGAAAAGCCCCCTGATATTATTAGGCTTCGGCGAGAGATTGCTATTTTGGAAAAACAATTGGCAAAAAAGAAACAGGAAGAATCGCTGGCAGACCAGGTTAATAGTAAATCTGGACATAATAACAGCATCGGAGCATACAACCCTGCTTATATAAATTTAAAAACACAGCTCGAACAGTTAAATTTTGAGATTGAACGGCAGAAAAAGGAACGCGAAGAGACATATAATGACCTTTTAAAATATGAAGGTAGGGTTGCCAAGACACCTATGGTTGAAAAAGAATATAGAATATTAAACCGCGATCTCGAAAGTGCCAAAAAGCGGTATGATGATCTTGTGAGTCAGGTTTTAACACTTGAAAGTGCTGCTGCGATGGAGCGAAGGGAGATGGGCGGCAAATTGACGATTGGCCAACCCCCATCGATTCCTTTAAAACCAATACGGCCTAATCGTCCGCTTATCATTGCCGGTTTTTTGGCAGGAGGGCTCTCCCTCGGTATTTTGTTGCTTCTTGGATGGGATGCTGTCACACAAACCATTCGCACTTCAGATGATTTTGCTGCCGTAGCATCTGATATTCCGGTTCTTTCTATTGTCCCGTATATTACAACAGAGGAGAAGAAGAGGATTCGGATATCACTCCAGAAAACAGCAGGGCTCATTGTTCTGGGAATCATCATTCTTGTACTTGTTATTGTTGATGTATTTGTTATGAATATCGACGTTCTTATCATAAAGATATTATCGGCAATCCGCACAAAACTGCTCCTTCTCGGATTATAAAGATGAGCAAAATAAAAGAAGCGCTTCTACGCGCCAAAAGTGAACGAAAACAAACCGATGACATGTCGTTGTTTAAACGGCCTCCTGTGTTTCAAGAATCTCGACACCAGACAAAAGTTGTTGACTATTCAGAAGTCGCAGTTGTGCGGAATAAAATCATCACACCGTATTTTGATAACCCTGAACTTACCAACCAATTAAAACTTTTGAGGACAAAAATACTTCAAGAGACCCAGAAGTTTGATGACCGGACAATTTTGGTGACCAGTACGCTTCCGGGTGAAGGAAAAACATTTCTTGTCACGAACTTGGCAATTACGTTCGCCCGCGAGGTTGATCAAACCGTTTTGCTTGTTGATGTCCATTTGTACCATGCATGTGTGACACAGGTTTTTGGTATTGAACAGGAGAGAGGACTTACCGATTATTTGTTACACGACGTCCCCTTGCCTGAATTGCTTATACGACCGGGGATAGAAAAACTAACCCTCCTACCTGCGGGAGCTCCGGTAGAGCATTCAGCTGAGCTGTTGCGCTCCCAGAAAATGCGACAACTGATTCAAGAAATGAAAAATCGATATGCAGATAGGTATATCTTCTTTGATGCACCAGCTGTGCTGAGCTCAGTGGACACCATTGTTTTGACAGAGTATGTTGATAAAGTGCTGTTTGTTGTTGCATCCGGATATGTTAAGCCGAGCCAGGTTAGCGAAGCGCTCAACCGACTTGACAAGAACAAACTTTTAGGAACGATCATTAACAAAAAAATCTCCTAAGCTCTCTTATCCCTTTCCATGTCTGTGTGATTTTATGTACGAATCTTATTACGGTTTTCATGAAAAACCCTTCACAACGCTGCCTGATCCTGAATTTCTTTATTTCAGTTCGCAGCATGAGCTTGCCTTTACCTATCTTGAATATGGTTTGTCGTCGCAAGCGGGTTTTATCGTCCTTACCGGAGAAATCGGATCAGGGAAAACGACGCTTCTCCATTATTTAATCGACAAGCTCGACCCGCGAACTGCTGCGATTGCTTTTATCTTTACAACCAATCTGTCCTCATATGACTTTCTTATTGCGGTTGCGCGCGAATGGGGTATTGAGCATGAGCAATCGGATAAGGCAGCCCTGTATGATGCGATCAATACATTTTTGGTCGATCAATATGCAAAGAGAAAACAGGCGATTCTCATTATTGATGAGGCACAGAATTTACCGTTTGAAACGCTCGAAGAAGTTAGAATGCTGTCAAACCTCAATGATACAAAGCGACCTTTACTGCATCTCATTCTTTCCGGACAGCCAAATCTTATTCACCGGTTAAACAACCCAAAACTCGAACAATTACGACAAAGAATTTCAGTTCATTATCATATCAATCCCCTGGATCGAGAAGAAACTGAGCACTATATTAAACATCGTTTGACAAAGGCAAGTGCCCAGAATAACGAGATTTTTACATCAGATGCTTTTGATCGTATTTACGAATACTCACAGGGGATTCCGCGGCTTATTAATCTTATATGTGATTTATCGCTTGTGTATGGGTATGCCGAACAAATACGCTCTGTTGATGGCCGTATTGTTGATATGGTAGTTCAAGATAGAAAACGTATGGGGCTTCATTTTGGGGCCATGATGCAGGTACCTGATGTATCGGGAGAGAACTGCCTTGATAACGATACCGTGCAGACAGCTGTTTGGAGCAAAAAATACCGCGAATTGTGTGAAAATGTATACGAACTTGCGCGGCTTGTCAAAAAATTGCTCGAAATTCGCGATGATGTGTCACGTCACCAGCAAGAGCTGCAGCAGATTTATCAAAAGATACGAAAACTCGAAGCACGGTGCTTAGCTATATGTACCAATAAAGCGAGTCGTCTTTCTAGCTCAGAGAATAGGATTTCGGAGGGGGAAAAGTATGACATGCAGGCACACGGCATGACGGGAACAATGCCTTGATTCTGCGGTCGGCCCGAATACTTTTTGCTGCGGTACGGAATCCCATGCAATCCGGGTGCTTATTATGAATGCCTTTGAAGACGGCGCTGTTCTTCCCGCAGAAGGTCTCTCTTTTGGATGTCTGCCCGCTTGTCAAAAAGTTTTTTGCCCTGCGCAATCGCCATTTCAACTTTTACCTTACCGGCTTCATTGAAATACATGCGAAGGGGAATAAACGTTTGCCCGCGTTCCTTGATTTTTCCGTAGAGTTTTTTTATCTGATGTTTATGGAGGAGTAGTTTGCGTTTGCGGCGGGGCTGATGGTTGAACCTATTTGCATGTGCATATGGACTGATATGCGCATCGACAAGGAAGATTTCCCCGTTTTCGATAAGCGCATGGCTGTCATTTAGATTTACTGATCCTCGCCTGCATGATTTCACCTCGCTGCCAAGCAGCACAATCCCTGCTTCCATGGTTTCCACAATATGATAGTTGTGCCGCGCTTTTTTGTTGTGGCAGATTACGCGAAGAGATTGTTCTTGTTTTTTATTGGTGACCATACCATAAACCCTTCCACAAGGACCTTCATGTTTAGAAAAAAAGAGAAAGGATTTGCAATTTCCTTGCAAATCCTTTCTCTTGTGACATGAGGACATCCTTTAGCTTTTCAGAAATTTTGCAAGATCCTCAATCAGGGGTTTTGAACCGACATATAGCGTTGTCCGCTGATGATGCTTTTGCGGTTGAATATCAAGAATTCTGGTTCCTGTCTCATCGATTGCATCACCGCCAGCCTCTTTACACATGAAAGCAACGACATTTGCCTCATACAGAAGTCGTAATTTCCCCTGGGGACGATTTTCTTTAGGGTTCGGATGATTAACAATGGCCGGATACATAAATATTCCACCATTGGCGAGCAGACGATGAAAATCACCAGCCAATGCCCCGATGTATCTGAAATTATATTGTGGTATCTTCTCCTTTATCCATGTTTGAATTTTTTCACTAAATGTATTGATATTCCCTGCATTGAAGGAAAGCTCCCACTTTTTTGTGCTTTCCGGAAGGACCATGCGGACCGGTTTCACATAGGTAGCTGTTTCATCGGAATGAAAACGCCAACACCCAGCATCGCGCAGCGCCATGGTGAACATACCGGTGGGGATGACAAACATGCCGGCTGCAATATACTCTCGCCCGGCACGGAGATGAAAATCTTCAGGGCCTTGGATGTTGCCGTCAAGGTTCCGTTTTGAAATACCAAACATAAAGCCAACAGGAAGACCGTGGGCAACATTTGATGAGCCATCGAGTGGATCAAAATAAACAAAGTAGCGGCCACCGTTTTTATTCAAATCGATAATGTCTTCAGATTCTTCGCTGACCACCTGAATGACTCGTTCTGTTTGCGTTAGATAGTGGAGTACAATCTGATGGGCAAATTCATCCATTTGCATGACGTTCTCACCGTGTACGTTGATGCTGCCGGCAACGCCTAAATGTCCCTTCAGCGCGCCGGTTCTGTAGTACAGCTCAATACGTTTCGCAGCTGTTACAATGGCATCCATAAGGATAAGGAAGTGATAGGTGCGGTTGTGTTTTTCCTGATGGCGAAGGAGAAAGTTTCTGAAGGTCTGTTCAAACTGTAACATGACGGCCTCCTTATGCGTTGAGAGAAATTATAGGATGTTAAAAAATGCTCGGTGCATCTATAAAAACGGCAGGCAGAGAAAAGGTATCTTGCAGATGTTGTGCAAGCGCCTGCATGCCGATAGCTTCTGTTCGGTAGTGTCCTCCATAAAAAATATTCAGGCCGAATTCCTGTGCAAGGTGATATGCACCATGTCGGGCCTCGCCGGTAATCAACAGGTCGATACCAAGCTTTTTTAGTTCTTTGAAAAGCCCTGCATCAGTTGCCGATCCTGCCACAATGGCAACCGTGCGGATCATCTCAGATCCAAAAGCAATGAGATCCCGGCACGCCCCGATGGCATTGGTTACAACTTCGGCAGCATCTTTTAGATTCATGGCCTGGGGGAGTCTGCCCATAACGCCGATCATGGTGCCATGATAATTGGCACATGATTGTCGATCAATAATGCCGATCCTATTGGCAATAATTACATTATGGCCAACAACGGGATGCGCATCGAGGGGGAGATGCGCAGCATAGAGCGCTATATCGGCCATAATGAGGGAGCGGACGCGCTGGAAAATATGATCGACGATAAGCTCCTGCCTTCCCCAGAAAAGTCCGTGGTGAACGATTAGCATACTGCATCTTTCTTCCGCGGCTTTGAGGATGGCCTCGTGGCAGGCATCGACTGCAACACCGATTTTTTCCACCAACTCGCTATTTTCTACCTGCAGTCCGTTTGCAGCGTCGTCCTGAAATGAGGATATCTGAAGATAAGAATCAAGGTATCCAACGAGTTGCTTTAGTTCCATCATGCAGAATTTTTCTTTTTACAATAGATAGAACTGAAAGTATTGTCAAGTTGTTTTCAACGGTGCGTATGGCGCAATCGTTTGCATTTTTCTGTAATGGTGGAGCGATTAAAATATAGCTTGACATGCATACCTTACTATATTAGTAATTTACTTACCGGTAAGTAAATTTTTTTATGAACACTAAAGAAAAAATTATACATGCTGCCATCGAAGTCTTTTTTTCCAAGGGGTTTGATGGCGCCTCAATGCGGGAAATCGCTGCCATAGCAGGTGTCACCAAGCCTGTGATTTATTATTATTTTAAGGATAAAGAAACACTGTATCTGAAGCTTTTGGAAGACCATCTTGATGCATTTTGCACAGAGCTTGAACATATCCTTGCTCGGAACGAAGAATATCAACAATTGTTCCTTTCGGTTATTTCTCTTTATGAGACAACGTTCTCCAAGGGAGCGAAAATTTACCATATTATCCAGCGTGAAATAAGCGGCAATGGCCGGTTTGTAGGGATGTTAACAAAAAAATATTTTTCACGTATCTTTACCCAACTCACTACTTTGATGCAGAAGGGTATTCGCCATAGTGTTGTCCGCCCGATCCATGATAGTCATCTTGCAGGACTGAGTTTCTCAGCAATTCTTTTGTTTTATTATTCACAAAGCGTTGTTCTCAAACACCTGTCCCGGTATGTGCCGCCGGGCACATTTTCCGTTTATTCGCTCAGGGAGCATATTATGGATCTTTTTCTCAACAGATGAGGGCGAACAGAGGAGACGCTAACAATGGGTGTCATTCAAAAATGGCGACAGGCAGACCTGAAGAGCAAAATTACTAATAGTGTATGCGCCGTCGCCATGTTAATCGCCGTACCCTGGGGGATTCACTGGCTCTACTACAGGTTTACCCATGCAATTACCGATGATGCCTTTGTCGAATCAGACCTGATTAACATTACGCCACGTGTGTCTGGCCACATCCAAGAACTTCTCGTTGATGAATCCCATACGATAACGAAGGATCAGATCCTTGCCCTGCTTGATCCAGTTGATTATCAGGCACAGTACGATCTTGCACAAGCAAAGCTGGAACGTGCCTATAAAAATGTCGATGCACTCAGGGTGACGATCACGAAAACCGAACAGGTTCTTGAGCGCGAAACCGCTATTGCTCAGAACGGCATAATCACGGCACAAGAAGATTTGCGGAAAACACAGGCGCATTTTGAACGAATTGACAGAGATTATAAGCGCATAGCAAATCTTTATGAAACACGGAGTATTGCCAAACATCAATTCGATGCTATTGCAGCAGAGCATACTGCAGCAGAGGCGTCGCTTAATGCAGCGCGGGTTGGCGTGACGGTTGCCCAAAAGACCTATGAGCGAGTGGTTGCTGAGTGCCTTGTTATCGAGGAGCTACGGAAAAAGCTTGCCGCTGCGGAAAAAGAAGCAAAAGAGGCAGAGAAGGGTCTTGAAGTGGCACGGCTTAACCTTGAGCATACCAAGGTAAAAAGTCCTATTAACGGTGTCGTTGCAAAAAAGTTCATCCATGCAGGGGATTTTGTGTCACCGGGATTTCCCATTTTCAGTGTTTATGACATGGACAACGTTTTTGTTCGAGCACATCTTGAAGAGACGAAGCTGAAAGGGGTGAAGCTCGGGCAGATGGTCGATCTTGATGTCGATGCCTTTCCGCGGCACAAATTTCACGGCAGGGTGATCAAGATCGGCGATGCTACGGGAGCAAAATTCATGCTCATCCCGCGGGACACGACGACTGGTGAGTTTACCAAAGTTGTACAACGGATTCCCATCAAGATTGAGATTCTTGATGACCCTGAGCGACTTTTAAAACCCGGATACTCTGTGACGATCGGGATTAAACTCGATTGATGAAACGAGTTTTAATACACAACTTAGTGCAGTGTAGTATTGCCGCAAAACCGATTTTGTAACCGAAACCAATGCCTTACTCGAAGAACAATCAATCCGGCTCAAAATGGATTGCTGCCGGAATCGTGATGATCGGTATTTTCATCACGTTGCTTGACGGCACCATTGTCGATGTCGTGCTTCCCAAAATGATGGCATCGCTTAATACTGACACCTATGGTGTCCAGTGGGTAATAATCGCCTATCTTATCGCTGCAGCAATTGCTATGACTAGTGTGGATTGGCTTGGTTCTGTACTCGGCCACCGATACACCTATCTGGTGGGGCTTGTCATCTTTACGTTTTTTTCGGCGCTGTGCGGACAGGCAAGCGATATTGGCTTTATGGTGTTTTCGCGTTTTTGCCAAGGACTCGGTGAGGGTATTGTCGTTCCGATTGGCATGACAATCCTCTGTGAAGCGTTTCCTGAAGAAGAACGAGGCATGGCACTCGGGGTCTACGGCCTTGGTGCAAGCTGTGCTCCTGCCCTGGGTCCGACCCTTGGGGGTATTATTACCGAGCATCTGAGCTGGCGTTGGATTTTTTATGTCAATCTTCCCATCGGTCTTTTCGGTATATTTCTCACCCTTGTTGTGCTCTGGGAGACCGGAGATCGCTCTTTGCAACCGAAGCGTTTTGACTTGCCGGGATTTTTTACGATGGCAATTGCTTTCGGCTCATTTATAACGTTTTTAAGCAAAGGGCAGGAAAAGGGGTGGTTGCAATCAGATTTCATACTTGCACTTATCATTATTTTCTGTGTGAGCCTTCCGCTTTTTATTTGGATCGAGTTGACCACAGAATATCCACTTTTTGACCTCCGCATTTTCCGATACCGGAACTTCACCCTCAGCATGCTCTGCATGTTCGCTATGAGTGCGGCAATTTACGGTATTTTTATGATGATTCCATTATACCTTGAGCGTTTTCGTCAATTCACCACCCTCACCACAGGGCTTACCATGTTGCCGGGATCTATTATGGCTGGGGTTGGGGTCTTTATCGCAGGCTATCTTTCCGATAAATATGATCCCCAAAAACTTTTTTTGTATTCATCAGTCTTTATGTTTTTAACCGGGCTTTTACTCAGCAGTATTGATATGGATACGGAGCGCACGACGATTGTTGTCTTGTTTATGTTGTGGAATATTCCGCTCGCTTTTAACTTTCCCCCAATTCAGGCGATCGGCTTCAGTGGGGTGCCTGATGACAAAATCAGCCTTGTGTCCTGCGGTCAGAATGCATCTCGCTTACTCGCAGGGAGTGTGGGTACGGCAATTGCAGTCACGATTTTAGAGCGACGTGCGGATCTGTTTTTTGAGACCTTTGGTCGGCATGTCTCCTATGACAATATTGTTGCAATGAATACATTGGGATCCCTCTCAGGATATCTTCACATTCATGGAACGCCGCTTCAGATGCTTCAGGTAAAGTCTCTGAAGATGATTGAGCTGTATCTTACGGTAAAATCATATATCTATGCTGTGAAAAGCGACATTTTGTGGATGACCATCATCGGATTGTTTGCCGTGGTCTTCTGCCTGTTTATGAAACAACAAACAGGTATACAAGGACGCAAACATGTACCGATACATTAGAATAATAGTGGTTATTTTTTGCTCAACAGTCCCGGTCTGGGCATATGCCGATAATGCAACGCAGCCCCTCAGCCTTGAACGTGCTATCACGATTGCGCTTACTAACAACCCAACGTTTCAGACGGCGGGGCTTGCAGTTGCGCGGGCTGAGCACCGACGCAAGGCTGCTGAAGCAGATTTTCTTCCCAAGCTTGGGACATCCTATACCTATACTCGTTTGAATGAAGCGCCACGCATAAAAGCACCTGCAGGATCCCTGTATTCTGAAAAGATTAATACAGTCATAGGGACACAGAATAGCTATCAGTGGGATATCCATATGATACAGCCGATTTTTACCGGTGGGCAGCTTTACAGCATTTATAAACTTGAAGCCTTTGGCGTCGATGTTGCAAAGCTGCAACACGAGACTGCGCGTCAAGAACTGATGTACAACGTTAAGGCAGCATATTTCAACGTTCTCAAGGCACAGAAACTCCGTGATGTGGCGCGGCAGGCCGTCGCCCAAATAGCTGCACATGAAAAAACTGCAAACGATTTTTTTGCGCAAGATATGATCGCAAAAAATGATCTTCTTGAAGCGCAAGTTCGACTTGCTCAGGCGCAGCAGGATCTTGTACGCACAGAAGAGGCTTTGGCCCTTGCCCGGGCCGTATTCAATACGGTATTACATCAGGATGTGAACACGGATGTGGAAATTTTAGATGTGAGCGATGAACAGAAGCTTGAGCTCGCTCTTGTTGATAGCCAAGCACGTGCCCTCCAGTGCCAGCCAGTGATCCAAGAAATCGACACGCGTATTAAGCAAGCACAAACCGCCGTCCAGCTTGCACAGAGCACCTATTTCCCGAAGATTTTTTTGGTTTCAAGCTACCTTCGTCAGGGCAACCAGGCAGACTTGAGAGGAACGCCTTATAAAGATCCTGAGGCATGGCATGTCAGCGTCAATCTTGATTGGACGTTCTGGGAATGGGGCCGCAAACAGCATATAGTCGGAGAACAGAACGTGAAACTGCTTGAGGCACAGGAGATGAGAAAAGAGATTGTTGATAAGGTGATGCTTCGGGTAAAAGATGCCTGGCTTCGTTGTGAGGAGCACTGGAAGAATATCGGCGTTGCCCGTACTGCCATCGCACGTGCCGAGGAAAATTTTCGTATTTACGAAAACCGCTTCGCGCAACAAATGGCAACGACAACAGATGTGCTCGACGCACAAACCCTTCTCACACAGGCATATTCAAACTATTTTGCGGCTCGTTATGACTATTGTATCGCACGCGCAGCGCTTGAATATGCCATCGGTGCCGATCTTACCAAGTGAATCGAATTTCCGTTTTTTAGATATTTTTCTTGAAAAAAACCTTCCTGAATTATATAAGCACAGACATTATATGTGTCGGCATCAATTATTATCACTATAAACTTCTTACAGAAGGAGATTGACCTATGGCAGCAAAACCCATGACCAAAGCACAGCTTATCGCAACAATAGCAGATGCGCTGGGCACCACGAAGAAGGTTGTAAGTGATTTTTTCGAGACGATGAGCTTAATTGCGTATCGGGAGACAAAGAAAACAGGTCAGTTTGTTGTTCCGGGATTTGGTAAGCTGGTAAAAGCCCAACGTAAAGCGCGAACCGGACGGAATCCTGCCACTGGCGAGCCTATTAAAATAAAGGCAAAGACCGTTGTGAAGTTTAGAGTCGCTAAGGCATGTAAGGATGCCGTATTGTCGTAAACGACTATTTTATTTCAACAGAAAATAAAAGGGCAGGACCATGACGATGCTCCTGCCCTTTTACGCTGCAACGTGTTACGTGTTATTTCTTTTTGCTCTTAGTTGTTTTCTTTTTGGCAGCGCCTTTTTTTGCGGCGGGCGCTTTTTTCTTCGCACAACTTGCTTTCTTTGTGGTTTTCTTTGCCGTTGCCATCGCGTTTCCCCTTTCCTGTTGTTTGAGGTTGTGGTGGTTGCCCCCTTATCTTATGCAGGGGAATCCTTTTGCAACCTAACTATCGGACAGGGGAACAATAAACTTAATAAAAAATTCATAATTCTCGTGGAAAAAAATCATGGTCATAGGTGTTGTGCTTTGTAGCGCAGTCACCACCCCATCAATGTGTTGATCGTTTTTTTTGCAGCGCGCCATCAACCATCTGCGAGAGTGCTTCAAGAGAGCGCGCTTTAGCCAGCATGCCGTTGACGAACAGCGTCGGCACCGCGCGCACCTGTAGTTTCTGGGCGAGATCTCTGTCTTCGCGGAGGATATCGGCAATGGAGGTGTCGGCCATATCTTTGGTGAATTTATTCATGTCAAGTCCGGCGCTTTGGGCATACGTCGTGATTGTCTGCTCATTAATATTTTGGAAGTTTGAAAAAAGAATCTCGGAGAGTTTATCGTATTTTTTCTGTTTTGCGGCTGCAAGCGCGGCTTTTGCCGCATGTTCGGCAAATCGATGCATGGGGAGCGGATAATGTTTAATGATCAGTTTGACATCCGAGGGGTATTTTTCACACAGTTGTTTTAATGTCGGATAAACGCGGGCACAGTAGGGACACTGGAAGTCAAGAAATGCAACAACGCTTACCGGCGCTTTGGGGTTGCCGATAACTGGTGATTTCCCTATGTCAATATCGTAGATCCGGGATACCTGCAGCATAGTAATTTGGCGAGAATTTTGTTGTGTTAGGTACAGCACTGATTCATCTGCTGACAGGGCGATGTGCTGAAAGCTTTCGGAAAGGGGGATCTGTTCGACCACTTTTTTCTCCTGGAGAGACACAAGGAGAATGCTCCGCTCGGTGAGCACATACGCTGTGGCACCGTCCCGGGAGAGCATGATATCTTTCGGCGTGTCGTCAAGCTGCAGCGTGCCGAGTATGCTCCACTGAACTTCAGCGTGGGCATACGGCAGCGAACATGCCAAGACACTGAGACAGCAAACCACATACAGGGTAACAACAGAATAACGTTCTTGCATAGGGGCGCTCCTTTCTTAAAGGTTAACGTTGTGCCAGATAATTTACCGTTTATAGATTTAAACGCAAGCACAATTAATTGAACCGGCAACAGCTCGAATATAGGAATCGTCATAGGTACGCACCCACCACAGGCATGAAGACAAGTGCACTTGTATGCGTTTGCATGGCGAGTTTTTTCTTGCATTGTGCACCGTATTCGGTATCTGGTAGGCAGCCCTCTGCTGAATCTCAGCAACCATTACGAATTGGCGCCCTGATTGAATCCGCATACTGGATTGCACGTGCTGCCAGCAAAGGCGCATTAGATTCCACTTCTCAATACCTGGATGCACTGATTGCAGACGGCAGGTTAACCGTTTGCCTAGGCATCGGTACGAGTGATCTTGGCGCTATCGTGGTGTCTGATCGGCCCGATGATGCCCGATACCGATGCATACTTCAGCTTGGCGGGCGCAGTATTGCGGTTGAGGGGCGTTTGGTAACTACTCATGCTGCTTTTGCGCGCGCACTTTCGGAGTGTGAGATTGTGTTTGTGCAGTCCCATTCTCGGTTTGGGGCAGGACCGGTTTTCTATCACGACGGGAAAGCACGCCCATATCGAATGCAGGACGACCCTCAGCATGAGGTCATTATGCCGGAAGAAGAGGTCGCAGGATACTCCGGCAGTGTGCGGCGCAGGTATACGGATCCGAAAACCCAAAAACGTTATGTGGTGTTTGAACCTGATAGTTCTGATCTTGATGCAACAACACCGTTGCACAGCTACCAGCTTCTTGTTTTTTCAACCTGTACCAGCATAAAACATTTCCGTAATGCGGTGGCGCGATTTCGCGGCATCTATCCCACAACGGCGATTTTTACCACACGCCCCTGTTGCATGGATACCCAGATGGAAATTTTTGTCGGATTCCTTGCAGATATATTTCAAGGGAAAAAAATTGACGAGGTGGTGGACACTATGAACCGTACCTACCGGACTATTGCAGAACGCCGAGTACGCATGGGAATTCGCCCCTGGCAGGTTGTTGAAACGCTTTTTGCTGTCGGTATCGACACGCTTGCAGTGCCATGATCAGCAGTACCGGATATGCTGTCGCGGAAACAAGAGCGGATATGAGGCTTTGAAAAGCCGCAGAACAGCGGTTGCCAAGGCGCTTCCGCTCAGACCGCACAGTGCTCGCATGTCGTCAAACAGTTCTATGTATGAGAATGCCTGTTTCTTGTGCGTGTGCCGATATATTCCATCATAGTGGTTTTTGCCGAGGATGCCGCTGTCGTATGGTTTTACGGCAAGTTGGGTTTTGTGTTGTTGGATTGCACGTCGTTTTATATTGCATACCGCAGTAATATCTACAGCCTGAGTTGCAGCAAAACAGCAATCGCTCCACACATGATATCCCCACACCTTTGGATATCTGTCTGAAAATGGTCGCAGTGCCTTAAGTGTTGCGCAGGTAACCAGAACATGCGTCGGATGTCGTTCAGTTAACGAAGGGAGGTATAAAGCATAAGGCCTAAAATATAAAACAATGTCCTGAATCTCTCGGATAAGACAAGAACGTTTGTGTCGGAGCTGTGTACTTTTGTGTTCAAGAAAAATGCCGGCATATGCTCCTACAACCTTAAGGGCGGCAAGCGCTTCCTTGCGCCGCTGCTGTGGCAAGGAACTTTTTTTTGCCCCCGACACATCACCGTCGGTTGCATAGACAGAGAGCACCGAGTAGCCTTTGTCACTGAGAAGTCGCATGGTCCCGCCCATGCCGATAACATCGTCGTCGGGATGGGGAGCAATGACGATAACGATGGGGTGCGCCATTTGTTGTACAGTGAGATCATTACAAGGCCGAACAGTGATGCACTGGCGCATTATGTCGATATGATGCTTCAAAAGGATTCCTCGAGTGCTCGAAATGCGTCTTTTAGGGGGGTGATGCCGCTTCCTCATTTTTACACCTGCCACTCTCAACGACGCTGAGTGTTGCCGTGGGATAGTAAAACCTCAAGATCTGTTTTGCGTCATATCCTCTGCGCGCCATCTCATAGGCACCCCACTGACTCATACCAGCACCGTGTCCATATCCTCTGCCGGAAAAGACAAACGAAGTTTTTTTCTTTGTAACCGAAAACCGAGTGCTTTTGATCTGCGATGCTCCGATAAGCAAACGGAAACTATTGCCGGTGAGAAAGAAACTCTGTTGCTGAAGTATTTTTACGACCGCAACACGGCCGGTCATATCACGCTGTACGGGCACAACAGTAAAATCCTCATGGAGCTGTAATCCTACTGCCTGCAGGCGATTTCGAATATCGCATGCGGTTATTGTAGTCTCCCATTGGTCGCCGATATGGTGTTCGCTGAACGGATCTGGCACTGCGGCAAGCGATGGCGTTTGAAAGCCCCAGAGGTGCTGCACATCTGCTGTCATGCCGCCGCTATTTGCGTGAAACAGTGCAAGAATAATCCTGCTGTCATAGGTCAACACCATGCCGCGGGTTGCGGCAACGGCTGTCTTAATACGTGAGGATGTGTTCGTGCACCCCCCATACATTTGCGAAGAAGTTGTGGCATACACATCGAAAGGATCTGCGTTGCGCTTAATCATATGATACAGCGCATAGGTGCGGGAAGCGATCGCCTGCGCCTGCAGTGCCTGCTCCGGCCATGAAGGAAAAATCTCAAA
Organism: Thermodesulfobacteriota bacterium; assembly: GCA_026415325.1. GTDB lineage: Bacteria > Desulfobacterota > WTBG01 > CAIYCZ01 > CAIRTM01 > JAOAHH01. Next base: position 16,616 of record JAOAHH010000022.1, read on the forward strand.
AGGCAAAACACCTTCCAGATATTGCTCAAGTGGAACTTTGTTGATGAGCAGAATCGTCTGATTGTCGGCATGCACCTGCAAGACACCGCAATAACGCCGTCCATTGACGAACAGATCGGTTCCTGATGCCGAGGTAATGGTAAGACGGTGCGGTGCGCGCTGTGTGTTTACATCGAGCGAGCCGTTGTCAGAGCGGATGATAAGATCGCTCTGCTCCGGGACGAGCAGAACGGGGGTACCTGCATCTGTCGCAACGATCATCTGCGTTGGAGCGCGAATGACCAGGGGATCCCGTGTCTCTTCGATGAGTACTCTGATATCGGTGGGCAATGAGGGATAAGCAGCACAACCGGTATCATTATCATTCACATAGGAACGATGGATGGTGCGCACCATGGTTTCAGCAGCGACAATATCCTGCTCGGGCCAGATACCTTTATTTAGTAAAACATCATTACAAAAACTCAGGGCCTCGAGATAGCGTCCTTTACTAAGATACATTTCAGCACGTGTAATAAGATGCTGTCCTGCTGCGGTGGCCGGGGCATATTTTGGCACCGGTGCGCCGATACACGATCCGGCTGCGATAACGAGTATAAGGAGAACATACAGTTTCATATTCTTGGAGTCTTCGGGTAGCTGATTATATCCATTTATTGTTTGCAGACATCGTAGCATAGTTCAAACTACGGGCAAGCGTTTTTATGGTTTTTTTGCAAAACCTCGGTGCATTGACTTTAGCCATTGCAGCCTTATATTTAGAACAACAGTACCATTACAACGGTACCATTCTTATTGTAAGGAAGGACGATGCAATTATGATAAAACTTGATAAATTTACCATTAAATCTCAGGAAGCCCTCGGCCAAAGCCAGCATATTGCCGAGCAGTATGAGCATCAGCAGATAGAACCGGAGCATCTTCTGCTTGCGCTGGTGACCCAGGAGGGTGGCCTGGCGAAAGATATTTTGAAAAAAGTCGGTGCAGACCCGCAGGTCGTTGCGCGGCGACTGGAGGAAGCCCTCCGCTCCCTTCCCAAAGTATCCGGAGCAGTGGAGGTGTATGTATCGCCCCGGACAAAAAAGGTTTTAGACGGTGCATTGGGGGAAGCACAACGACTCAACGACGCATTTGTCAGCGTTGAACATTTGCTTATTGCACTGCTTGATGCCCATGATACCGCTGCAGCCCGCATTCTTGTCTCGCTCGGTGTCACCAAAGACGGGTTATTCAAAGCGCTCACCGAAATCCGTGGCACTCAGCGCGTTACCGACCAGAACCCCGAACAGAAATATCAGGCACTGCAACAGTATGCGCGCGATCTTACAGAACAGGCGCGGAACGGGAAACTCGATCCGGTGATCGGGAGGGATGCAGAGATACGGCGCGTGATTCAGGTGCTTTCACGCAGGACAAAGAATAATCCAGTGCTGATCGGCGAGCCGGGGGTAGGGAAAACCGCAATTGTCGAAGGGCTTGCCCAACGGATCGTGAACGGCGATGTGCCCGAAGGGCTGAAAGACAAGCGCATCGTGGCGCTTGATATGGGTGCACTGCTTGCCGGTGCAAAATACCGCGGCGAGTTTGAAGACAGACTTAAAGCGGTACTAAAAGAGGTACAGGAGTCTAACGGTACTATCATCATGTTTATTGATGAATTGCATACGGTTGTCGGTGCAGGAGCAGCCGAAGGGGCGGTTGATGCTTCCAACATGCTCAAGCCGGCACTGGCGCGCGGCGAGCTCCGGTGCGTTGGCGCAACGACCCTCAACGAATACCGTAAGTACGTTGAAAAGGATGCAGCGCTTGAGCGACGTTTTCAGCCGGTGCTTGTCAAAGAGCCAACGGTTGAAGATACCATTTCGATTCTGCGTGGTCTTAAAGAACGCTACGAAGTCCATCATGGTGTGCGGATTCAGGATTCTGCAATCGTTGCAGCGGCAACTCTGTCGCATCGCTATATTGCCGACCGATTTCTACCGGATAAGGCGGTTGACCTCATCGATGAAGCCGCGTCATCGTTGCGCATGGAAATCGACAGTTTGCCTGCCGAAATCGATGAGTTGCAGCGCAAACTGATGCAGCTGGAGATTGAACGCGAGGCGCTGAAAAAAGAGAAAGACAAAGCATCGCAGGAGCGCCTCCAGAAGCTGCTTTCCGAAATTGAAAGCCTCAAAGCGCAATGCGAAGAAAAGAAACAGCACTGGCAAAAAGAAAAAGAGGCAATTCAGACCATTCGCAGCCTCAAAGAACAGATCGAAGATGCCCGCACCCAAGAACAGCGTGCCGAACGGCGCGGTGATTATGAGAAAGTTGCGGAACTTCGATACAGCGTCATTGCCTCACTTGAAAAGAGGCTTGCAGAAGAACAACGCAAACTTGCGGATCTGCAAAAACACGACAAGATGCTCAAGGAAGAGGTCGATGCCGAGGATGTTGCTGAAATCGTTGCAAAATGGACCGGTATTCCCGTTGCACGGATGATGGAGGGAGAGCTTGAAAAACTCGTTCACATGGAGCGGCGGATAACCCAGCGTGTGGTCGGACAAGACCATGCGGTTGCACTTGTCGCAAATGCGGTGCGGCGGGCACGCTCTGGCCTGCAGGATCCGAACCGCCCGCTTGGCTCGTTCATTTTCCTCGGGCCGACCGGTGTCGGGAAAACCGAGCTTGCGCGGGCACTGGCCGAGTTTTTGTTTGATGACGAACAGGCAATGGTACGCATCGATATGTCAGAATTTATGGAAAAGCACTCGGTGGCGCGGCTGATCGGCGCACCGCCCGGCTATGTGGGGTATGAAGAAGGCGGTTATCTGACCGAATCGGTGAGACGCCGTCCGTACAGCGTCATTTTATTTGACGAGTTCGAAAAAGCGCATCCGGATGTGTTTAACGTACTGTTGCAGATTCTGGATGACGGGAGGCTCACTGATGGACAAGGAAGGACTGTTGATTTTAAGAATACGATCATCATCATGACGTCAAATCTCGGCAGCCAGATTATTCAGGAAATGCGTGGTCCGCAGCGCGATGAGCATGTGTTGGAACTGTTGCGGCGGACGTTTAAGCCCGAGTTTTTGAACCGCATTGATGAGATTATCATTTTCAACAACCTCAGCCACGAGCATTTAAAAAAGATTGTGGAGATTCAGCTTGGGCTTTTGAAAAAGCGGCTTGCCGAACGAAAACTCACCATTGAACTGACCGATCGGGCGGTCGAGTTTATCGTGAGCCACGGCTATGATCCGGTGTACGGGGCACGGCCGCTGAAGCGTGCCATACAACGCCATATTCAGGATCCGCTTGCCCTTCATATTCTTGAGGGTACGTTTGTCGAGGGTGACGCCATCACGGTGGATGTTGATGGTTCAGGCAGTTCGTTGACATTTGCCAAACGGTGAAACATGTTGTTTTTTGAGATGCCTCGAGAGAAGAAGTGCTTGTGCCAAACGATGAAAGGCCGTTTTTTTATAGCAGGCGAATATACGACTATGGACACGACCGCGTACCAGTTTGTGAAATGCCGGATCAGCAGTGCGTGCATCACGACCGGTATCGCCGGATTACCTCAAGTGTATTTGCCACCACAATCTGTGGAGCTGCAATGATTTCAAGGGATATCGTGGCATTCGGTGCCAACCTATAAAGCGCATCAAAAAATGCATCGATGTCGATATGGCCTTTGCCGATGGGAAGATGCTCATCGGTTGCACCATTATTGTCGTGGAGATGTACATGCATCAGACGGTTCCCCATCTGTTCTACCCATGCTGCTGGTGGGAGCGGGGAGCACAGCGTTGCATGACCAATGTCAAAGCACAAACCGAGATATGCGCTGCTCACCTTGTCGACAAGTTGTATGAGTAGATCCGGATTGGGTTCCACAACGTTTTCGAGCACCACCCGAACGCCCAGTTCTTCATACCGTTTGATCTCTTGTCTCCAGAATGCAACTGCCTGCTCAAACCATGGGTCGGTAAGTCCAAACCGTACCATCTGTTCCGGGCAGCCGCTGTGCAATACCAGCGTATCAGGCCGCAGGGTGCATACCATGTCAAAGGTCATATCGAGACGTTTTCTGACAGCGTCACGAAGCAGGTGATCTTTATACGTGTAATCAATACCCACGAACGGCCCGTGCACCGCAAGGCGGCCGGGAAGTAATGGCCTCAAACGACGGTGTTCTTCAAGCACCTGATGCCATGCAGACTCTGAAAGCACGCCACGGCGATCATAGTTTTGGATTTCGATTCCGTCAATCACGTCCTTGATAAACGGAATAAATGCTGCCTCATCCGGTTCACCATATGCACAGACAAGAAAATCCATACAATCCTCTCATGCTTTATTGAAACCTATTGATTGGGGTATTCATTTTTTATTCGTTCAATACATCCATGATTGCTTCTGCCATGAGACGATACCCTTCCTCGGTGGGGTGCACGCCGTCTGCCTGCACGAGTTCGTTCCACCGGCGGCCTGAGGTAAGTGCTCGTTCCCAGAATTTATGGACGAGTGCGCACGGTATGTCTTCCTGTTGGCTTATGTCCATGAGGGCAGCGTAGAACGCCTGGGCATGATCATTTTCATCAGGGTGAGCAAGGGCAACCGATGTGACCAGGAGTATGTCGCATGATGAGCATTGCCTGATGCGTTCAATAAGTTTTAAAATATTTGCGCGAAACTGTCCGACCGTATATCCGACGAACAGGTCGTTGAGAGCAAACTGGACCGAGACAATATCAGGGCACATCGAGAGCACGTGTTCCCCAATACGGCGCAATCCCCCCTCTGCCGTATCACCGGGAATACCCCGATTATAGAACGTGAGCTGTGCACCAGGGTATGTTTTGGTAATTTCCTGTGCGAGAAAGTCAAGGTACCCTTTTTTTACCATCCAGCCATAGGTCAGCGAATCGCCTAATGCGACCCACCTGAGCGGTATACCGTGGCGGAGTTTTTGAATAGTTGCCTGTGGTTTCATATTTTTTAGATGCCCGGCACGCGGCCTGCTGCGTAAAAACTTTTTAGGTACGGCGTTTCAGTCAAACGACTAATCATCACGCCGCGGGCGATGGTTGCGTGAACGAAATAGTTGTCTTTCATATAAATCCCGACGTGGGAGACTTTTTTGTCCGGTCCGCGCAAAAAAACAAGATCTGCCTCGCGGAGACGGGTTTTGTCGATTTTTATCACCACATGGTACATTTCTTCAGAAGAGCGCGGTAACATTATTCCGTAAACATCCTGAAACACGGCTTGCACAAAACAGGAACAGTCGACACCTGCCTTTGAACATCCGCCTGCCCGGTACGGTGTGCCGAGCCAGTGATCGATTGCAAGGATTAGTCGTTTGTTCTCGGTGCCGTCAAAAGGGATGCCGAATTTTTTTGCATACCGCTCGTAAAACATGCGTTCGGATTTGAAGACGGTTGGTCGGAACAGAGCACATGCACCAAGTAAAAAGCACACGAGCAGGAGGAGAAAAAAACGGTATAGGCGCATCATCAGCTCATCAACAGCCCCATAATGCGGCGTCAGAGAGGAAGGAAGTTGTCAAAAAAGATGGTCGGGGCGACTGGATTTGAACCAGCGACCACTTGAACCCCATTCAAGTGCGCTACCAGGCTGCGCTACGCCCCGATTAAAAATCATATAATCATCTTTAACCCGTTGTGTCAAGCAGCTTTATCGCCGGAACAGAGTACCAAAAACCTTATTTGACATTTCTTCATTATTTTCATTAAAATAAAAAAAATTATCCGGAAGAAAGGAATATGCAATGAAGACACTCAGTATGGCGATTATCTTCTTGTGGTGCTTGTGGGTTGGTATTGGTGCTGCTGAAGAGGTCAAATGGGAAAAGGGCGGGCCGTCGTTTCTGTATGTAAAGCCTACCAAAAAGCCGCCTCATCACGGCGTATATGATGAGAGCATGAAATGCCTTGACTGCCACAGCTATGACGGGGTCGATGCCTATACATCGGCAACCATGGCGATGAAGAAAAGCGTGAAGGGCAGAATGCCACAGCAGGAGATAGCTCAGGCGATTGCTGAAGCGCTCAAGGGCAGGGGCGACTACCGGGAGATTTACGTCTTGAGCACTTCGTTTAACAATAAACCGCTTGCCACGGTTGTCGAACTGGTGCTTGACCCGAAAACATTTACCTTCTATGCCATGTCGGAGCGCCAAACGGAAAAACTATTCCACATTGCATCAAATCCTCAGGTGTCAGCCGCATATGTGAAACAGCGCGAAAACTACGATTATTTCACGGGGGCGCTCGGCGTGCAGATCGTGGGGAAGGCAACGCTGCTGCATGACGATGATCCTGAATTTGTGGCAGCTGCTCGAATCTATTTGCCGACCCTGCCCCAGCCGGTCCCGACTGGCATTCAGCCGCCGCCGATTGACGATATGATTGCTATGATCAAGCATACAAAGATCATTACGAAGATAACGCCCGAGCGCATCGTTATTCTCAACCGCGCGTTTAAGGCAAAGGGTTATCACGCGGTACAGGTGTGGGAAGCCGGTGCACAACAGTAGCACAGGGCGTGCAGATAAAATCTGTTCCAATGGTTTCAGCGCACCTGCAGGGGAAAGTGCAGAAGCCCTCTGCCGAGAGGGCACCTGTGATTAAATAGGTAAGCATTATGTGGTGAACCGTAGAGAGCCGCATAGAGGGGAAGATACGTTATGGCGCGGCAAAAAGCGGCCACCGGAGCGCATACCGGCGGCCTGAAAAAGCGCCAAAGCAAAAACGAGACAAACCACCCCGATAGCAGCCAGTGGTTTCGCGTACTAGCAGAGTTGACCTCTGATTCGGTCATAATCTGCGATCAGTTTGCTACAGTGTACTATTGGAATGACGCTGCAGAGCGGATGTTTGGTTACACCCGCGCGGAGATGATCGGCAGCTCTGCCGAAGTGCTCGTTCCCGAGCGAAACCGTGAAAAAAACCGGATTGCCCTCCGGCATATTCTCGCACAGGATCCTTTGCCGCACAACCTTCCGCCAATTGAAAATTACTGCGTTAAAAAAGACGGTACCGAGCTCTATGTGCAGTTTTCCCATGCCGTATGGCAACAAGAAGACCGTGTTTTTTTCGGACTGGTAATCCGTGATCTATCCCGGCAGCAACAGGAGCAGGAGCGGCTTGCGTTGCTCGTACAGGAGCGCACCAAAGAACTTTCTCGTGCAGGCCTTCAGCTTGAGCAAGAAATACAGGGGCGGCAGCGGGCAGTCGAACTTTTACGCGAGTCGGAAAAGCGGTACCGCGCGGTCTTTGAGAACACCGGTACAGCCATGATCATTTTCGGTGACGACACGATCATTACGATGGCAAACGCCGAGGCAGAGCGGCTCAGCGGTTACAATCGTGCTGAAATCGAGGGGAAGAAGAGCTGGACCGAGTTTGTCCACCCCGAAGACCTTGCGAAGATGCAATCCTATCACGCACAGCGATGCGAGAGTCCTGCATCGGTTCCAAGAAGCTATGAATTTCGCCTGATCGACCGCTCGGGGAGCGTAAAAAACATCTTCCAGACGGTAAGCCTGATTCCTGGCACGCGGCTACGGGTTGCCTCACTTGTCGATATTACCGACCGCAAGAATGCAGAAGAACAGCTTGATTATCAGGTGCGGCTCCTTAATACGCTGCTTGAAAACCTGCCGGTGGGGGTGTTTATGGTTGAGGCTCCTACCGGCAGACCACTGGTGGCAAACGAGTATGCGAGGCGTTTGCTTGGCAGAGACATTATGCCCGAAGCGACAAAAGACAATCTAGCCAATGTGTACAAAGCTTATCGCGGCACAACCGATGTTCTTTATCCTATAGAAGAATTGCCGATTGTCAAGGGCATGTACGGTGAAAAAGCGCATGTTGACGATATGCGCGTGGTGAGACCCGACGGCACCGAGGTCATGCTTGAGGTGTTTGGTGCGCCGGTCATTGATAAAACCAGAGAAGTCAAGGCAAGTATCGTCAGTTTTTTTGATGTCACCGATCGCAAACGCGCTGAGGAAGAGCGCAACCGGCTCATCGCTATTCTTGAAAGCACCAACGACCTTGTTGCCATTGCCCGGCGGGATTATTCACTCATGTACATGAACCGGGCAGGTAGGCGCATGCTCGGTTGGGATGCGGATATATCGCTTGATGGCAAGACCATTGCCGATGTGCACCCGGCATGGGCACACGAGTTTATTCTCAGAGAGGGAATACCGGCAGCACTCCGTGACGGGGTGTGGTCGGGAGAAACCGCAATCGTCGGCGTCGGTGGAAGGGAGATTCCCGTTTCGCACGTGATTATGGCACACCGCTCCGCACACGGTGATGTCGCATACTTTTCGGCGATCATCAGGGATATCTCTGATATCAAACGGGCAGAAAAAGCGCTGCGTGAGAGTGAGGAGCGCTACCGTTCGGTTATCGAAACCGCATTTGATGCGATCATTACGGTCGATGAAGCCGGCATGATTACCTCGTGGAACCCCGCTGCAGAAAAGCTGTACGGCTATTCCCCCCATGAGGCAATCGGCAGGGAATTTACTCTGATTATCCCGGAGCGTATGCATGCGATGCACCGCAGGCTTTTTGCAGCGGTTAAAGAAAAAAAAGGTCTGTTTTATGTGCCTCCTGCTGAAGGCATTGGCCTTCACCGCAACGGGTATGAGTTTCCGGTCGAGACGAGCCTCAGCTCATGGGAGGTCGGCGGCCGCCGGTTTTTTACAACGATCAACCGCGACATCACCGAGCGCAAACGGACGGAAAAAGAACGGGTACGGCTGATGACCGCGATTGAGCAGGCATTTGAAGCTATTGTGATTATGGAACCTGACGGCACGGTGGTATATGCAAATCCCGCTGCTTCGCAGCTTACGGGATACCGTCTTGATGAGATCATCGGCCACAATTCACTGTATCCAAAAACCGTGAGCCTTGACCCTGTTCAATTTGCAGCACTAACTGATGCACTGCGCCGGAAGGAGATATGGACGGGACGATTTACGTACCGAAAAAAGGATGGGACCTTATGCGAGGTCGAGCAGACCATTTCCCCGATTCTTGATGGTGACGGTAATCTTACCAATATCTTGTCGATTGGCAGGGATATTTCCCATGAAGCTGCGCTTGAGCGGCAACTGCGGCAGGCGCAGAAGATGGAATCGATCGGCACGCTTGCAGGCGGCATTGCCCATGACTTTAATAATATCCTTGCTGCCATCATGGGGTATACGGAGCTGTCACTCGGCGAAGTCCCGGAAGGAAGCCAGCTTCACCAAAATCTTTCGAAGATTTTAGCCTCGGCTCTGCGCGGCAGGGACCTTGTACGGCAAATCCTTGCCTTCAGCAGGAAAAGCCACGAGGAGCGCCATCCCTTGTGTTTGCAGGAAACGGTGCGCGAAGCTGTGAAACTCCTCAGGGCATCGATTCCGACAACAATTGCCATCCATGAGATCTATACTGCGCCTGATTGTATGGTTTTTGCCAATCCCACCCAGATCCATCAGGTGCTGATTAATCTGTGCACCAATGCAGCACAGGCGATGCAGGAATCCGGCGGCACGATAACCATTAGCCTCCGGCCAGCGGCGCTCAGCTATGAGGATGCTGGAGACATCCACGCGCCTAAACCTGGGTGCTTTGTAGCGCTTGAGGTGAGCGACACTGGGCCGGGTATCGATCCCCGGATCATTGATCGCATTTTCGATCCGTTTTTTACGACAAAAGAGGTCGGGCATGGAACCGGCATGGGGCTTGCGGTCGTCCACGGCATTGTGACAAGCTATAGTGGTACGATTCAGGCTTGCAACCTGCCCGAGGGTGGCGCCTGCTTTCGGGTGCTGCTGCCGTGCGTGGAGGATCGTGCACCACCGGCACCCGAGGAGCATGGTGAGATGCCCCGGGGAAAGGAACGGGTGCTCTTTATCGATGATGAGGAGCTGCTTGTGCAGGTTGGTACGGAAATGCTTCGTGCGCTTGGTTATGAAGCTACCGGTATGCAAAACAGCAGCGAGGCGCTTGAGCTTTTCAGGAAAGATCCGTATGCCTTTGACCTTATCATTACCGACCACACCATGCCTGAGATGACCGGCTACCAGCTTGCGCTCAACTGCATCAGCATACGGCCCGATATGCCGATTATCTTGTGCACCGGATATAGCGAAACGGTTTCAGAGGATCGGGCGTTAGCCGCGGGCATCCGCGGTTTTTTGATGAAGCCTGTTAAACTACAGGAGCTTGCTACAAGCATTCGGGCAGTGCTTGCATCCACCGGATCACAAAAATCCCCTTGTTAAATCTTGTAATCATACCAGAGCTGTTTCAGTGCTTCCCGTAGGGTGGTAATGAAGAAGCGCACCAGATACGCAAGCGCTTCAAAAAACGAAAGCCGATCGTTTTTGCGCGCTCCTGCAAGGTCAAAGGAAAGTCGGATGCTGATGCGGTCGACCTTCAAGATGGTGCGCAGCCATGGATCTTCAAGCAGTCGGGCAAGGAGCGCATCAAGCCGGTGCGTGAGCCGTTTGATGCCGGCAAGCACGGCTTTATCACGGGTATTGTCCCTTGCCACGGTGAGGAGCTGCGATACAAAAGTGATCGATTGCAGCAGGCGTAACTTTTCTTCATTGGTGAGGTGGCTTATATCCTGTGCTTCAAGGTCGGTAATATAGTCCTCAAATGCCGCGACATCCTGTGGAGAAAACGGGAACTCTTCGCCGAGGATCGAAGAAATGATCACGAAAATAAAATTTTCGCACACCTCCTGCAGCGTGTAGATCTGGTTGAGCCCCTGCAGGATCTCGAGCGCCTTTTGTTCTTTAACGGACTTTTTTGCCGTTTGATATGATCGGTAGGTTTTTTGGTACATCTCATCGCCGTGCAGAAATCGGGGCGGTGGGTCGTTGCTGTAGTATTTCCAGAATTCCGGCATGGGACGTGATCCGTCGGTGCCTCCTTCCTCCCATGCGGCACGATTCGGATAGAGGGCAAGGATTTTTTCAATATCGAGGTCAGGGATCAGAATAATGTGCAGCTTAATCTGCCCGAGCAATTCTTTCAGGTTTTTGGGAATAGGCCCGAATCCGTCGGTAAGTACCACTATTTCAGCCTCTTCCATTTCGGGATCGCTGGTAATATCCTGAATCGCCTGCACTACCGCATCGCCGATATTGGTAATGCGTCCGCCGCCGGTCTGGAGCTGCGTTATGTACTGGATCACGCGGTGGATCGATTCCCGTGAGGATGCCTTGATAAGTTCACCGATGTCGCTGTGAAATGATCTGAAATAGATCTGTGGCGATTCTTCGGCGACCCGTCGGAGGTATTCGATGGCAATGGCTTTGGCGACAAAGAGTTTTTTGAACCGTTCACCGTTCATGGAAGTCGAGTTGTCAAACAGCAAGTAGATTTTTTGGCTCCGGGTAAGCTCGGTTTCCTGCTGTTTAAGAAACGTATCGACCGAGAGTATGCCCTCCGCGGCCCCTTCGTAATCGATTTTAATGAGTTCACGGTTTGCGAGTTTTTTATAGAAAATCGTATCGGAATACAGAACGTGTTCGCGGGGAAGCAGGCGTGCAATGTCGTGGAGCGCCTGTATTTTCCCGAGATTGATGAAATTGTCCATGAGCGCCTTCCGGTGAACCGGTGACTCGGGCGCGCTTTTTTCGGGTCGGCCGGTAAAGATGTGCTTGCGGGCAAATAATGGAGATGCTTGAGATTTGATACGGTGGGTGCTCGTGTCGCTGAAGATGACCCGTGCGATGTAAAAAATTTTCAACAGCTCAGGGGGGAACCGTAGTGCTTCGATCGTGGAAAGCCCGCACGGCGGCAGGTAAAAAGCAAGCTGATGCTGAAGTGCCGAACCATCCATGGGAGGTTATGCGAGGATTTTTTTCTTCTCATGAAACACGTCGTCTCTGAAGCGTGCGATCATGTCCCGGGTTTCACGCGCTTTGGCGTCTTTCAGGGATGCCTCTGCAATGCTGTCGAGCAGGGTGAAGGTTTCCGGCAGAAAGGTATCGCGCGTGAGTGCCATAAACTTCTGGCGCAGTTTCGAGATAAAGTCAAAAAACGACCCTTCGGCGCGCGAAACTTTTTCAAGCTTTGCTTTAATGTCCAGAAATACGCGGTCGCTTTTCAAGCTTTCGTTATCCTTGCATGACTGAATGGTGCCGAGGATACCGATGGCATTGAAGATGTTTTCAAGCACAGCCCTATCCTGTCGGAAGTAGTTTTTCGTGGCCGCAAGGATTTTATCAAAACGGGTCTTCTCCTCCTCGCGACCGACCGTGCAGATGACGTAATAGAGACTCTCAAGGTCTTTTTCCTCAACTTCATGGCGACCCTCGATGAGGGCATGGGCACGCATTGTGTCCTGCATCTTTGCGCTCTTGCGATCGCTGATGGTGAAATCTTTTTTATCGGACACCATCGCACGGGTCTCTTCGATGTATTTTTTAATGATATAGTTTTTGAGAAACAGCACATAGCCGCTGATAGGGATCTGCTTGCTCTGCACCAGTTTTTTTATAAAGGAGAGCTCGCCGAGGGTGAGTCGGCGTTCGGGAATTGCCACCTTACCGAAATGCTCCTGATAGATACGGTCAATGGCATATTGAAAATAGAGGTCTTTGTTTTCCGGAATAAAACTCTTATACAAAAAACGATCAAGCACCGCTTCAAGTACTTCGGTTACCCGAATGTAGTTTGCGGCGCCGATTGCGCTGTGCAGGGTTGAGTAGACAATCTGTTCACCGTTAACGAGCTGCTTTTCGTTGAGGATGGAAAGGAGCGCACGCAGGAGCATGTCGTTCGCATCAAAAATTTCGTCAAGGAACGCAAAATGAGAAAGCACCAGCGACCCTTCGACATTGTGGATCATTTTCCCTTTTTTCATGGCTTCGATATCGTAGGCGCCGAAGAGGTTTTCAGGCATGGTGTCTTTGGTGAGCTGCTTTTCAAAGACCTGTGCGCCTTCAAAGCACGCAAAAATCTGGCGCGCAAGCAATGATTTTGCCATGCCGGTTCTGCTGATGATCAACTGGTGTTCACCGGTCAGGATGGCTAGGAATGCCTGCTTGATGATCTCGCTACGCCCGAGCACATGCCGGTCAATAAACGCCATGCATTCATTAATCGTCTCGGAGAGGGTTTTGATCTTTTCAACCGGCACGGGTTCTGCGGGAGCGGGTTTTTCTTCGATGCGCGTCAAAGGAGCTGCAACTTCGCGAGGCGGCTCCGGTGTTTTTTCGATTTTGCCGGTTGCAAGCGACAAGACCGATTCTTCAAGCGGGTGTATATATATTTTTTGATCTGACTGATCCGATCGTTCCATAGTGACCTCATGTGTCGTGCGACGAGTATCTGCCGCCGTGTTTTATAAGCTTACTATAAAGATACTCCTCTGTACAGGTTGGAGTTAGATGTGGGCTATAAAACTATACGCAAAAAGAATGCCACAACCTGTGTTCTGCTATCCATGGAGCATAAGGCATAGTACAGGATCAGCAAGAAGGGGGGAACAATAAATTTCTTTTGTTTTATGCTATGTGGTTGCAAATCTGGGGATACCTTTCACGGTGTAATAATATTGTAAATATTATTTTTGCGCTTAAAAGTTATGCGTGTGATTGCCAAAATGTCATTTAATTATTTGTTGTTTTTATTTATAAAAAGCAATTTTATTTTTTATTTTGCTGTATATAGGATAATAATCAGGTGATTTATGCCTGGTAAAAATGTCAGTAAAAATGTGAATAAATAAGCTCTCTAGAAGTTGTTTTTTATTTGACAAATAAAACATCATGAAATAACATTCATATTTTTGATGATCCCTTTAAGATACTCTTTTGTGTTTGGCATATAACTTGATACATCTTCTGCAGTTTATGTCGGGCAATGGTCATGATATATGCTGCAGACACAATACAATGAGAAGTATGGTTTAGCAACCCAAGGTTTTCACGAACACGTACAGGGAGGATCGAAGTAATGGCAGAGGAGAAAAAGATTCAATCACTGGCGCAGATGGGGCTCGTATTTGATGTGCCCGAGAATCTGCGGAAAATTGCGTACATCAACAGCATGGAACAGTACGAGAAGATGTACAAAGAATCCATCGAGCAACCAGAAAAATTCTGGGCAAAGATGGCGGAAGAGCATATTGAGTTTTTCAAAAAATGGGACAAGGTGCTCGAATGGAATTTCGACGAACCGCGCATCGAGTGGTTTAAGGGTGCAAAATTGAACGTTTCATACAACTGCCTTGACCGCCACATCAAGACCGCCCGCAAGAACAAGGCAGCGCTTATGTGGCAGGGCGAACCGGTTGATGAGGCGCGCACGTACACCTACATCGAGCTGTATTATGAGGTCAACAAATTCGCAAATGTACTCAAGAAAAAAGGCATCAAAAAGGGTGATCGCGTTTCCATTTATTTGCCGATGATTCCCGAACTGCCGATCGCTATGCTTGCCTGCGCCCGTATCGGTGCAATCCACAGCGTGGTGTTCGGCGGATTTAGCGCTGATGCGCTTCGGGACAGAATTCAAGACTGCCAGGCAAAGCTTCTTATCACGAGCGACGCCTCTTACCGCAGCGGCAAATCGATCGATCTGAAAGGCAATGCAGATCAGGCGATGGAAGCATGCCCCTCAATTGAAACCTGCATTGTGGTGAAACGAACCGGCGCGAAAGTGAACATGAAAGAAGGCAGGGATGTGTGGTGGCATGATGAGATGAATGCTAAGGACATCAAGCCCTACTGCGAGCCTGAGCACATGGATGCAGAAGATCCGCTGTTTATTCTTTACACTTCAGGATCAACCGGAAAGCCCAAGGGAGCTTGCCATACCACCGCCGGCTATTTGCTCTATGTTACAACAACGCTGAAATATGTTTTTGACCTGAAGGAAGAAGATACGTTCTGGTGTACGGCAGATATCGGTTGGGTAACCGGTCACAGCTACATTGTGTACGGTCCGCTTTCCAACGGTGCTGCAAGCGTGATGTTTGAAGGCGTCCCGAGTTGGCCGGACTATTCACGGTTCTGGAAGATCGTCGAAAAATACAAAGTGACACAGTTTTACACCGCACCGACCGCCATCCGCGCCATTGCGGCACAGGGTGATTCGTGGGTTGAAGGTATTGATCTTTCCAGCCTCAAGATACTCGGCACGGTGGGCGAACCGATCAACCCCGAAGCATGGCTGTGGTACTACAAAAAGATCGGCGGAGAACGCTGCCCGATTGTCGACACCTATTGGCAGACCGAGACCGGCGGATTCCTGATCACCCCGATTCCCGGCGCCATGAAGATCAAACCGGGTTCGGCAAACCGTCCGTTCTTCGGTGTCAAGCCGATTATTCTGCGGGAAGACGGCAAGAGTGAAGCTGACGTGAACGAGGGCGGCTATCTGTGCATTACTCAGCCGTGGCCCGGCATGATGCGGACAGTATACGGTGACCATCAGCGGTTCAAAGAAACCTATTTTACGCAATTCCCGGGTAAATACTATACTGGTGACGGTGCACGGAAAGACGCCGACGGCGACTTTTTCCTGATGGGCCGGCTCGATGACGTTATCAATGTGTCCGGTCACCGTATGGGAACCGCCGAGATCGAGAGCGCCCTTGTTTCACATCCGAAGGTCGCCGAGGCAGCTGTTGTCGGATTTCCTCATGAGATCAAAGGTGAAGGCATTTATGCATACGTGACCTTGAATGCCGGTGTCGAGAAGAGCGATGCGCTGAAGAAAGAACTAATCGCACATGTGCGCAAAGAGATCGGCCCGATCGCAACGCCTGACAAAATTCAGTGGGCTGACGGTCTTCCCAAGACCCGCAGCGGTAAGATTATGCGCCGTATTCTCAAGAAGATCGCTGCCGGTCAGATCGACAAGAAGGAATTTGGGGACACCACCACACTTGCCGATCCTTCGGTTGTCGACGATCTGATCAAAAACAGACAGTAATTATTCCCTGCCATACCGTATCACAAGCCCGCTGCCACATCTTCCGGCAGCGGGCTTTTTTATTGTGTCTTGTGCCTTAGATAGTCGTTGCCATTTCTTATGTATCCTATTATGATACCGTACACCACAACAGAGCAGGCATGTGACTGGTTGCCCCTTGCAGGGCGGCAAAGGGATACTATGCGCCAGCGCAATACAAACCATATAAAAATCTGGGCGATAACCGCACTGATCATTGCCGGTATAGGAGCAGTATCGGCGCTGAGCTTTCGTATGCTCATCAAGAACACGGCAGAGGCTTTCAACACTCAGCAGTTGTTTCTTGTTCGCGAGTCATCACGCGGGATTGTCGAGTTCATGCGCAACGTTGAAACCGGGTTGCGGACGGCAGCCGACCTTGTGGCGAACTTCCCAAAAGACACCTCACTTCATGCTTGCTTTGCTCATTACCAAGGCCTGCTCCATGCGTTTTTTGTTATGAGTGCAAACGGTCGCATGATAACGAGTGAACCTGCCGGTGCTGTAGACCCCGGCATCGGAGGGGTTCTGCACCGACATATTGCTAACGCCGTTGCTGATAAGCGGGATTTGTTTTGCAGTCAAATCATGCCGGTCGTTTCTGGAGGCAAGCGCGATATCTCGTTTGTCATGGGGGTTGCGGTTCCGGGGAAAAGTCTGTGGGTCTGCGGCATCATCAATTTCACTGCCATCAAAGAACGTCTCATTTATCCCCTCCGTTCGGGCAAAACAGGATATGCATGGATGATTGATAAAGACGGGGTACTGCTTGCGCACCCCAATGTTGCCATGGAAGGAAGAAAGGCAATCGATGTGCTCCGCGAACTCTGGCCTGAGTATTCATCCTTTAACCTTGAAATTATCATCAACCGCGCGATGACCCGTGGCGAAGAGGGGAAAGGCGAATATACCGGCTGGCATTTCGGTGAGAAACGGCTTACCAAGAAACTAATTGCGTACAGTCCGGTTAAGTTGAACGGTATGCTCTGGTCGATTGGAGTTTCGGCTCCATACCGGGAGGCGCTCGAGCCTGTGATGCAAAGCAGCTTCGGTCCGCTTATATTTCTCCTGTTTTTTATTGCGATAATTGTACTTGGGGCATGGTTTATCACGCTGCAAGAGCGGCGCAAAGCGGTTGTCAATCAGGAGCTTGCATGGAGCAATGAAGTGTTTGACGGCATCGCCGACGGCATTTCCATTATCGACCGTGAGTACCGGGTGCTGCTGGTTAATCGAACAGTTGCCGAATGGCATGGAAAATCTAAAGCCCAGTTCAGAGGTCTCCCCTGCTATAAGGTGTATCTGGAGCAGGACGGGCCCTGTTATGGCTGCCCTGCACGCGACACGTTCGCAACCGGACAGCCGGCGTTCCGTGACCGGGTGAGTATGGTACTGAACGGCAGGAAGTACTACTTTCAGATAACCACATTCCCACTCAAAGATACGCAGGGGGCCACCATTCGGGTTGCCGAATGCGTGAAGGATATTACCCGGGAAACTGCACTGCAACAGGAACTGCTCCAACATGAACGCAAATCGATGATTGTCAAAATGTCATCCCAGATCGCACATGAAATCAGGAACCCGCTCGGTTCACTGACGCTCAATATCGATTTGCTTGAGGAGGAAATAAGCGCCTGCAGCGCCGGTGATGTGTCGGAAGCACGCCGCCTCATTGGTACCATAAAGTCGGAAATCGACGGCTTGAACCGGGTACTGAAAGAGTACCTGGAATGCACGAGGTTCCCTGCCGTTGAACCTGCGCTTCATGACGTCAACAGGATTATTGAAGATTTATTCGGGCTGCTCGAAGAGGAACTGCGTCGCAAGAAAATCATCTTTGCTACCAGCCTTCACTACAATCTGCCGCAGGCATTAGTAGATAGAGACCAGATACGACGTGCATTTTTGAATATTGTGCTGAATGCTGTCGAGGCTATGCCCGGAGGAGGGACTATTCAGGTTACGACACGCACGCAGGGAGCGTGGATTGAAATTCTTTTCAGCGACACCGGTCCGGGAATTCCCGAAGCCATCATGGAAAGGATATTTACGCCTTTTTTTACGACAAAGAGCGGCGGCACGGGCTTAGGGCTTTCCATTGCCCAGCATATCATCGCCGAGCACAAAGGCGAGATAGTGTGCGAAAGCAAAGAAGGGCAGGGTGCCTGCTTTATTGTGCGCATTCCGTTCAGGGCAGCCCATGAAGCGTGAAAAAACGGCGCGGGAATCAAAGCGAACGGGATGCGGGCTGGCTGCTTAAAATGTGATAAGAGGCTTGTAGCTCGTGAATTGTGGCGCGATGACAACAGAAGCGATTCACGAAACATCTGCCAACCAGAGCATACAACGATGGAGATACATGCGTGAAACAGACTGATACACCGGTTGTGCTTGTTGTTGATGACACGCCCGGTATCCGCGAGGCGCTGGAGCGCATCCTCGAGAAGGAAGGGTTTTCCGTGTTGACCGCATCTGATGGCGAAGAAGCGGTTAAACTGCTTCAGCAGCATGACGTTGCGCTTGTTTTAACCGACCTCAAGATGCCCGGCATTGACGGTGCAGAGCTTTTAAAGATCGCAAAAACCATTGCACCGGAGATCGAAGTTGTGCTGATTACCGGCCACGGCACTGTGGATGTTGCTGTTGAGGTGATGAAAGAAGGCGCATTCGATTTCATCCAAAAGCCATTTAATAAAATGACGGTGGTTAAGATTGTGAAAAAAGCGATCGAGAAGCGGGCGCTGGTGCTGGAAAATAAGAACCTGCACGAGCGGCTTAAAGATATACAGGAAACAGATCAGGTTATCGGGAAAAGCCCGGCAATGCGCAAGGTGATGGAGTTGGTCGAACAGGTGGCGCCGAGCACGGCAACGGTGCTGATCACCGGGGAGAGCGGCGTTGGAAAAGAGGTCATTGCCCGAGCGCTCCATATGATGAGCCCCCGTCGTGACAAAAAATTTATCAAAGTCAGTTGTGCGGCACTGCCCGAGACACTTCTTGAAGCAGAACTTTTCGGCTATGAACGCGGTGCATTTACCGGAGCGGTCAGCAGGCGGGAGGGCAGGTTTGAGCTTGCGCATGGCGGCACGCTCTTTCTTGATGAGGTTGGCGACATCAACCCTGCGGTGCAGGTGAAACTGTTGCGGGTGCTGCAAAGCGGTGAGTTCGAGCGTCTCGGCGGGGGGACGACATTTGTTGCCGATGTTCGGCTTATTGCTGCAACCAATGCATCGCTCAAAAAATTGGTTGAAAAAAAGCTTTTTCGTGAAGATTTGTACTATCGGCTCAATGTGATTAACATCACAATTCCACCGCTTCGGGAGCGGCGCGAAGATATTCCGCTGCTTGCCAACCATTTTCTCCGCATGTATGCAACAAAAAACAACAAAAACATCAGTGGCATAGCAAAGGATGCCATGGATATTCTCATGCGTTACCTGTGGCCGGGCAACGTCAGAGAACTTGAAAACACCATCGAGCGGGCGGTTGTGCTTTCGCGCGGCTCGATCATCAGTCCCGTTGATCTGCCGGATGACCTGCGTCAGGCGGTGAGCGATCTTCATGAAATTGCAATAGGACACCGCACCATCAGTATCCCGATCGGCAAAATGCCGCTCAGGGATATCGAACGCATTGTCATGGAAGAGACCCTCCGGCAGTCAAAAGGCAATAAATATATCGCATCAAAAATACTCGGCATTTCAACCCGTACCTTATACCGCAGGATCGATTCCCTGTCGGCATCTGATGATACCGATGCAGATGAGCTTGCTGAAGACAGCAGTTCTGAATAATGTCTTATCTCCCAGGGTGCAATAACACAAACGCCCTTCCCCCTGTTGTTTTGCCAGATTGGCTGAATTCCACACTTGTAATCGTCTGTTTTGCCAATTTGTCACATGGCACGGTTATGAGGTCATAGCCTTTGGACGTCGTTGGTGTGATCACCGCATAAATTCCTTTGTTTTTTATCGTGTTGTGAATGAGGAGAGTGTCGTGGGATATGGCACATGAATTGCTCATTGGTAGTTTAGAACACGCAAATGTTATCGGCAACCTAAAAGACTTTGACCGAAGCGGAACCGTGGGAGCAAGACCTGCATTGTACAACCTGATCTGGGCGGTGCTGACTGATATTTCCTAATATGAGCGATACGGGTTGCCGGTAACGTTTGCTGATATTTGAAAACCGGTGGCGTGGAACATGGTGCAAAATCCAAAAAAGCCTGATTTCACCACCGAAACCGAAATGAAAGAAAGTTTGGCAGCCGGGCTCGTCACCCCAAAAGCAAAAAGACCTCAAATATCCCCCTCTTTGTTACCCTTACACTTGACTGGGTTCGGCTGCCTTACCTCCCCCCGTAAGTAGACTGTGGCATAAAATAATGACTTGACACATAAAAATTGTCTATGCTAACCAATACTCTCTTTATTGCGTCGTAGGGCATTGCCTTTTGGTATAATAAATCATCATTTGGAGGAGGATACCGTGAACAGCATTGTATGTTTAAAACAAGTTCCTGATACCGAAGCTCAGATACGGGTGAAACCCGATGGTTCAGATGTCGTGCTCGACGGTGTGAAGTTCATTATCAACCCGTATGATGAATTCGGCATTGAAGAGGCGCTGCGGCTGAAAGAAAAAGCAGGATCCGGCAAAGTAACGCTGGTATGCCTCGGTCCTGCACGGTGCGTTGAGGCAATCAGAACTGGCCTTGCGATGGGTGCGGACGACGCATTCCATCTGGATGACCCGGCATTTGAAGGCGGTGATGCCATTGCAACCGCAAAGGCACTTGCCGAGCAGATTAAAAAGATGCAGTACGATATTATCTTCTGCGGCAAACAGGCAATTGACGATGATCAGGGTCAGGTTGGGGTTGCGCTTGCCGAATTCCTGAATCTCCCCCATGCATGTCTGGTGACCAAGGTCGAGATCGCGCCAGACAAAAAAAGTTGCACCGTGAACCGGCAGATCGTCGGCGGCGAAGAAGTGATCGAATTGCCGCTGCCTTGCGTCATTACTACCCAGAAGGGGCTCAACGAACCACGGTATGCATCACTGCCCGGCATCATGAAGGCGAAGAAAAAACCGCTGGTTTCCGTTAAAGCTGCAGATCTCGGGCTAACCGAAACTGGCACCGCTGCGGCAAAGACCAAAGGCGTCAATTTTTCATTGCCGCCCGCAAGAACCGCTGCAAAGCTTATTCAGGGAGAAAGCCCCGAAGAAAAGGCTGTAAAACTTGCAAAAGTGCTGCGCGAAGAAGCCAAAGTCATTTAACGCTGACATGAAAACAATATTGTGAAGGAGATACACACCATGGGTAAGGGAATTTGGGTTTTCGCAGAACAGGCAGAAGGCAAGGTGCGAAAGGTCACCTTTGAAATGTTGAGCGCTGCCAGAAAAATTGCTGATGCAAAAGGCGAACAGCTCTGCGCAGTCTGTCTCGGGAAAGATATCGCCGGGCTTGCGGACAGCTTTGCACCTTACGGCGCTGACATGGTATATATGGTTACTCATGACCTCCTTGCTCAATACACCACAGACGGATATGCCAAGGCGCTGTGTGATCTGATCACCAAGGAGCAGCCATCCGTCATTCTGTTCGGTGCGACGGTGCTCGGTCGCGATCTATCGGCAAAGGTTGCCGCCCGCGTGGGCGCCGGACTAGCTTCGGACTGCGTTGACATCAAGCTCGACGGCAGCGGCAACATTACTATCAGAAGGCCGATGTATGCGGGTAAAGTATATGCCGATGTTATTTTCCCGAATGCGTCGATCATCGCTGCATCGATGCGTCCGAACGTGCTGGTGCCCGGCGCTCCCGACGCATCGCGCAAAGCAGAAGTGGTCACGGTGACGCCCGAACTGAGCGCTACCGATATTCGGGTGAAGGTCAAAGAGGTTGTTAAGACGGCAGCGGGCAAAGTCGACCTGACAGAGGCCGAGCGCATTGTGTCCGGCGGTCGTGGTATGAAAGCGGCAGAAAACTTTAAAATGCTCGAAGAACTCGCAGAGGTTATTGGTGCTACGGTGGGCGCATCTCGTGCTGCAGTGGATGCGGGTTGGCGTCCACAGTCCGATCAGGTCGGACAGACCGGCAAAGTCGTGTCGCCGAACCTTTATATTGCCTGCGGTATTTCCGGATCTATTCAGCACTATGCCGGCATGGGTACTTCAAAGGTGATCGTCGCTATCAATAAGGATTCAGAGGCGCCGATATTTTCAAAGTGCGACTACGGCGTTGTCGACGACCTGTTCAAAGTGGTGCCCGTATTTACCGCTGAATTGAAAAAAATGATGGCAGAATAATAGTCCTTATCATACTTATACGTGCAATGCCCGGGAAAATTTCCCCGGGCATTTTTTTGCTTGAAATTATTTTGACATTAAGAAAACGGCGTGAAATATTATCGGAAAAGTGAACGGTATGGAGTAAACAATAAAGCCGAGGGTAGATGCTTTGTTTCTCTCTCTCCGCACTGTTTGCTTTTCACACATCATTTTTATCAGAAATATCCCTTTGTGAAAACGCTTGTTTATTATCTGGTTATCCTCTGCATCACCGTTGCAGGCTGTTCATCACAAAAACGATTGCCGGTTGTCTGGAAATTCAAGACCGGCTATGCAATGGTCACACATCCTGCTGTCACAAACGGCTATGCGGTATTCGGGAGTGACAAACTATACTGCGTTGATGCTAAAAACGGCAACCTCATCTGGACGTTTGACACTGTTACTGCGGTAACAAGCCAGCCGGTTATTAAGAACAATAGAGTCTATTTCCAGTGCGGCGGGATGTACTGCCTTGATCTGATAAGCGGAAAACTTCTATGGGAGTTTTGGAGCGAAGAGTGGGGAGAAAAGAAGCCTGTTGTCTCTGCCACCGTAGCTCTCTGTATCAGAGGAAAGACGCTTTATTGCCTTGACGGTATAACGGGAAGCAAACGCTATGAGTTACCGGTTGGTGACGGTGACAGCCAACTTATTTCTGCTGGAGACGCACTCATTGTTGCCGGGAACGGCATACTTAAATGTTTTGATGTGATAAGCGGCATAGAGAAATGGCAGAGGTCGATACCTGATGAGGATATGGTATACTCCTTAGCGGCAGACGAGCGCAGGGTCTATATTCCGGATCACCAAGGGCTTCGGGCTTTTGATCTGGCAACAGGTGATTCCATATGGCTTTTTCCTATTAAAGATTTGTCCCCCATAGATTCGTTTGTTGTTGCCGATGATGCCATATATATCGTGTACGGAGACGTATATTGCCTTGATAAGGAAGACGGCAAACTTCTCTGGAAATATGCCCCCCCTGCACCAATATTTACGCCCATACTTGACGGCACCATGCTTTACGCTATGAACATAAGGATGAAGCTTTGCCGGATTGATCTTCAACAGCGCAGACAAATTGATGAGCTCAGGATCAACCGATCAGGCACGTTTTCAGGAGGTTTTTTGTATAAGGGATCCGGGAGAGCAACTGCGTATTGTATGAGATTAACGATGTAGAACAGGCACAAGGCTCAAAGATGATACTGATCGGTGAATGCTGAGTGGTGAAAAAAGACACTAGGTGATCTCTACTGAATGAAATGCCCCTTTCAAACCAACAGGTCAAACAGATAAAACGACTCTATCCTGCAAAGACACCCGAGGTAATCGGAAAAGAACTCGGCGTCCCATTGCATGATGTTTATAAAGCCCTTGGCCTGCAGGAGGAGCTCTATCAAAGGTGGCTCGAGCGCGCTGCGTGCATAACGATCAAGATCATGCTGCTGTGCGCACCGTTTATATTTATTAAGGGTCTTAACGACTTTGCCGACCTTCCGCAGCGCGTGATGCTCCAGACCGGAACATTGATTCTTGCGCTTCTGTATATTATCGACGTAACACTCAAACGGACACTCGAAATCCCGTTAGGGATAGTGCCGGTGTTCAGCGTGCTCTTTGTGTTATGGGCTTGGGCATGTTGTGCATGGACGCATAGTCCTTATGAGGCTCTTTATGCGGTGCTGCACTGGTCATGTGGACCGGTGCTATTTTTTTTGATCGTGCACTTCCTGCGGATACCGTCTTCAATCAATGGTGCTTTCACCTGTATTGCTGCAGCATTATGCGGCACAGTGGCATTGGGGCTTTTGCAGTATTTTTTTGATGTGCGCATCGTTCCGCAAAGTATAAAGCCTGCTGCAGGATTTGCAAACCCTAACGTTGCTGCAGAATATGTGGTGCTTGTTTTGCCGGTAGTGATTGCAGCGGCGCTTAACCGGAAGCACCTATTTGCACGGATGTTGTTACTTGTGTTGCTGACCGGTGTATTTGCTTTTTTGGCGGCTGCACGGTGTAGGGCAGCATGGCTTGCTCTGATGATGGCAGGGGTTTGGGCTGCACTGCTTTTTATCAAGACGAGAATGAACCGGCGAGCGCTTTCCCTGACGGTGCTTGTTGCAGCCGCAGCGGTTGTGCTGACAACAGCTTCATTGTATGCAGGAGGACAGCTCGGCAAAGTCATCCGTTTTGCAGGGGGCAGCGCACTGTACCGGATGATTGTTTGGGAAAACAGCCTTGCGATGCTGCAGGACAAGCCACTGCTCGGTTTCGGTCCGGCAGGTTTTAAAGTATTCTATCCCGGTTATAAAGACAGAGCGGTGATCGACCGGGCGTTTGATAAGGAAAAACAGATACGGCGCGCGCATAACGATTATGTGCAGCAGGCGGTCGAGACCGGGATACCGGGGTTTCTCTTCTTTGCCGGTATTCTTATCAGTGGTCTTGGATACGCGCTCCGGGCGCTCAGCAGAACCGCCGATCCTGCGCAGCGAATGCTAGTGTTCGGAGTATCAGCAGGCATTGTGTCGTTTATGACAACCGCCTTTTTCGGTTTCCCGTTTCAGCGCGCGGTGCAGCCGGTTGTCGTGTTTGTATTTTTGGCTTTGCTCTGGCGGTGGCAGAAGAAGCGCACGGTGTCGGTTGTTTTTCCCCGCGCGGCTGGTTATGCAGCTCTTGTTTTTGTGTGTGTCGTTGGGGGTATCCTATTGCAATTCCACGTCAAAAATATTACCGCAGAGAGATATTTTCAAACCGCGCTGCAGTTTGAAAAGGGTCGCGCAAATAAAAAGGCGCTTGAGGCAGCACTGACGGCGCACAGCTTTAACCCGAACCGTATGGACATTCTTACAACACTCGGCAGAGCCTATGTGACAACTGGCGATCTTGAAAAAGGGATTGCAGCACTTGAACGGGTTGTGAAGACGCAGCCCTATAATTTGAATGCGCTGTTTATTCTCGGCGCTGCGTATGCAAACCGTGGCGATAAAGAACGCGCGTTTGCAACCTTTGCGCGGGTGCTGAAGATAAAATCAGATTTCCTCGAGGCACGGCAGATTATCTGCGGTTTGAAAACCAACGGCGCGGTGAGGGTGAATATTTTATAGTGAACAGTAATAGGCGGGCGGTGAGAAGAAAAAAGCCGTATCAACCTCTCACCGCCCGCCTATTATTTGACACCTTTTCCTCAAAACTCAGTGTGTTACACGGAGCGCTCTTTAGAACGGCGTCACCAGCAGCAGCACGATAACCTTCCGGTCGCCGCCGTTTGAGGCAATCGGAATATCTGCCCGATACAGCCCTGAAATAAGACCCTCTCTGGTAACGGCAACCGATACCACGGAAGGCTCATCGCCTGCATTAATTGTTCCTGCCATCGGTGTTATCGAAGAAATCCAACCGGATCCTCCCTTATATTCTGGGGTTCCGATAGACCATGTCATCGTGCCCGAACCGGTGTTGGTGATCGCAAATCCCTTCACCGTGTCCTTTTTGTTGAGGAACAGCAGAAACGAAGGCTGGACCTTCGTTACCGGACCTTCTTGAACAAGCATGATAACGCCTACATTTACCGTACCTGTGTTGGTGCGAACCGGAATCACCGCGCTGTAGAGGCCTTTCCCTGCGTTTTCCCGATCAACCGTTACGGTTACGGTATCTGTTTCTGCTCTTGTATATCCAAGATTCGGCGTGACGGTGAGCCAGCCGCGGCTGCGGTTATAAACGATCTCGTCGATTTCCCATGTGACCGATCCGCTCGAAAGATTACGAATGGTAAACGTCTTAGTGGTATCACCGGTGTTGAACACGAGCAGACGTGTGCTGACGATCGGCAGCGGCAGTTCGCTTTGGGTAACGTTCATATTTACCGGCAGATTTTTTGAACCGCCGTTTGAGGTTATCGGAAGCGTTGCGGTGTAGGAGCCTGCCGGAACGCCGCTTCTGCTGACAAGAATCGTAACCGATTGCGGCTTATTCGTCACCGAGCCTGAGCGCGGTGATGCAGCAAAGAGCCAACCTTCGGTATCACCGGTGTAGGTTGTTGCATTGTCGCTTATCTGCCACGTGAGTGTTCCCGCGCCGGTGTTGGAGATGCTGATCTGTTGTGCCGTATCGTTGTCATCAAAGGTGAGCGATGCTGGTGAGACACTCAATTTCGGCGGTATGGTGGTCGTTGTACTGGTAGAGGTTGTTGTTGGTTTCACTGATGAAGAAGTGGTAGTCGGCTTTATACTCGTTGACGTTGACGATGTGGAACTTGACGAAGAGCTTGATGATGTTGTGCCGCCACCACCGCTGCCGGAGGTGGTTGTTGTGGTGGTGCTGCTCGTTGTTGTGCTCCCACCTGTACCGACAAGGGCAAAGAATGTGCGGGTGGGGACTGATATATTAATGCCTGTACGGGTTATTGAATTGAGAGTTGGCGTTATAAAACGAGCTGTTTTTGTTATAAAAGCTGTTACATAACCACTGAAAGAATGGTCGATATAGGTATTGGAAACATCAGCAGTGCGAAATGTTCTTGCACTGGTTGTTTTTGTTATAACGGAAACATGGCACGGTTGCCATGAAACGCCGTTATAGAAATAGAGTGGATTTGTTGACGCAAGCGTTGAGCCTGAAGGCGCATAAAACGTTGTCGTGATAGCATGTATGTTTTCCCCTCCTGATTTGATGCCGAGGTCAAAATAAATAATGCCGTTTACGCCTGAGGGGAGTGACGTGCCTGTTGGGCAGGAGGTATATTTTGTCGGAACAAAGGTGACCGCCCCTGTAGTTTTTGTTGATACCTGAAACGACATATTGTTTTTCAGCATCTGCGTGCCGGTAATCTCATACAGGTATGCATCTGCCGGCACGGTCGCATACGCGCCGCCGCTTATCTCAGCCCGTGCCCAAGGTTTATAGCTTACATATTGGGAAACATTTGCAGCAGTTCCAGAGGTAGTGTCATAAGCACCGGGACCTGATGTTGATTTCCACCAGTTAGAGGTGGCGGTGATGTCAGAAGTTTGAGCAGGGGAGTTGTTTTTAAACCCGACGATGGGGTAGGAGTTCTGTCCGGTATCGGATTGGAGAAAATTATTGCTATGAATGGCAAAATTAGGCTGCCAATTACTGCTCCCTGCGTTATTGGTTTCAATATCTTTTAAAACAATAGCAAATTCTTTTGATATGCCGGAACCGGTACTGTCTTTAAAGGTGTTATGCGTTATGGTGAGTCCGCGGATGATGTTATTATCAATTTCAGTAGGCTCATCAATATAGATATAACCATAAGGCCCAAGGTTTGAAATGGTTGTGTCATCTAACGTTGTATTCCAATTGTTTTCAAAAGTATTGTTTGAAATTTGTGTGTTTGTAAGAGGCCGCGCAAGCAGCACCGTTGCCATGCAGTTTGATATTGTATTGTTGGACAGAACGGCATTGCCGATTGAACCCCCACCACTTGAATTACCGACAAACAACCAATTGCCAGTATTAGTAACCTGACCGACAAACTTGCAGTTGTTTACTGTCAGGTTATATGCGGCACTGTTGTAATCAATCGATATGCCTCGTGCTGTATTATATTTCTTTTCATCCTCGTTCTGTTTCTGCCCTATGTTAAATGTGTTATACGTAAGGGTAATTTTATTCACATTGCCGTACAGGGCTGTTCCTGTTACCGTTGCCCCTCTGCCTTCAAGATTGAATCCCGCAATGGTGACATTCGAGGCACCGCTGATTTTTATTAAGTGTTCGTGAGGGCTTTTTTGTTTGATCGTTGGTCCGCTGGCAGATGCCCCTGCGGTTCCGGAAGTCCATGCTTTTTGGCCAGAACTTGTCAGACCTATAATCGTTACCGCTGTTACCGCTCCTGTGATGGTTATTGGATTATAATAAGGGCAGGCCGGATTTGTTGCCGGTTTTACATAAATCGGATTGTACCCAGAGGAAATCGCCTTATCAATAGAGCATGCAGCATCAGTTTCGGCACAGCCGCAGATAATATCTTTTAAAACGGTTATCGGTGCTGCCCCACCCTGCGGCACTGTTATCAGGCAGAACAACACAAAAAGAAATAAAAAGGCTATCTGTTTTTTATAGGGATCCATTGTCGGCTTTTGCCTCCTTGCAGGGTTAGTGATTAGATGAGCGAAAAGTAACAAAACGGCAGAAAATGTCAATGAAAAAACGGCGTACATCACAAAACACAGGATTCAACAAACAATTGAATATATCAGGGAATTACAAGGAAACCCTTGAGCCTTAAGCCGTGTGCCTTAAGCCCCTGTGCCGTTTATACCGTTTGATTTCCACGCCCATATCTGTTATATCTTTTAATCTATTTTTTTTATCATGCGCAGGGTTATGAACCTGTATGGTGATTTGCGTATCGGAGATTGTGCGGCGCATGACAAATTGCACACCATAATCCACGCACTACGCTCCCGATGATCTTCTGCAAGAACGAAGAAGAACTGAAACTGATGCATAAGGCCAACCTTGTGGTTGCCGAGACCTTGCGCGAGCTGAAGAAGCACATAAGACCCGGTGTCACCACAGAGCGGCTTGACAGGATAGCGGAAGAGTTCATCAGATCGAAAAACGGCAAACCGGCTTTTAAAGGGTATCGCGGCTATCCGGCAACCCTGTGTATTTCCATTAATGAGGAGGTGGTTCACGGCATTCCGGGAAAAAGGGAGCTCAAGCGCGGCGATATCGTGAGCCTTGATATCGGTGTGCTGCTCGATGGGTATTACGGCGATGCTGCGTTGACCGTCGGGGTGGGGCAGATCAGTGCTGAGGCGCAAAAACTCATACGGGTAACCGAGGAGGCATTGTATAAAGGCATTGAGAAGGTTCGCGTGGGCAACCGGTTGCTCGATGTATCGGCAGCAATCCAGAAGCACGTCGAGGCACATGGATTCAACGTAGTGCGGGATTTTGTTGGCCACGGTATCGGGAGAAACCTCCACGAAGACCCGCAGATTCCAAACTTCTGTGCGCCCTCAACACACAATCCAAGACTTAAAGAAGGGATGGTGCTGGCACTTGAGCCGATGGTCAATCAGGGAACCTATCGGATAAAAGTTCTTGAAGACGGCTGGACTGCTGTGACCCGTGATGGTAAACTGTCAGCGCATTTTGAACATACGGTTGCCGTGACAAAAAACGGTCCGTGGATTTTAAGCAAATTAGACGAAGTTGCGTGAATTTTTATTGAAAATTAACAATCAGGCGAGAGAAAGCGCAAGACGTGAAAAAAAGGACTGGGTGCATATAACCTTGTATTGAGAAAAAACCGGGCACCCAGCACTAGCTGCCATGGATCTTTTTAAAATTCTAACCTACCCTAATCCGGTTCTTCGCAGGCACTGCGAGGAGATAAAAAATATTGATGAGGAGCTGCATTTGATTGTGCGCAGGATGGCTGCAACCATGTATAAGGCAAAGGGCATCGGCCTTGCCGCGCCGCAGGTCGGCATTTTACGGCAGATCATTACCCTTGATATTGGCGAGGGACTTTTAACGCTTATCAACCCCCGGATAACGCTGCATGAAGGTGAAGCAAAAATGGAGGAAGGGTGCCTGTGTTTGCCGAAGATCACGGTTGAAGTGCCGCGGTATGAAAAGGTGCAAGTGCGCGGTGTGGATCTTGACGGAAATCAGGTCACGATCGATGCAGAGGGATTGCTTGCACGGGCACTGCAGCATGAGATCGACCATTTGCACGGCAGATTGATTATCGATAAGGTATCGCGCTTGAAGCGGGATTTGATTATTAAGCAGTATAAGAAACTGAACGCAAATGGCGATAACACGTGAAGGGTGATGCGGAGCATGGAAAACGGATCGAGGCTCACAGTAGATAAAATCGTGACGTGGAGAGCGTGAACGGTTCTCTTGCTTCATTGCAGGAGAGGGTGAGGGGAGTGCATAGGGAAAAGAGCACAAGGAACTGATACAAAATCAGCCTTTGAGTTGCAGAGGTTTTTATGGATGACAAGATAAAAGAGATTACCGAAAAACTGTATCAGGACGGTGTTGCAAAAGGTCGGGCGCGCGCCGAGGAAATTATCGGCGAGGCACAGAAAAAGGCTGACGAAACGATACAGGCGGCACAGGAAGAAGCAGCGCGGATTATTGCCGAAGCACGAAAACAGGCCGAGGATTTTCGGCAGACGATCGAATCAGATGTCCGGCTTTCTGCAGGACAGGCAGTCAATGCGCTCAAGCAACAGATTGTGGATGCGCTTCTGCTTGAAATTGTTGATAAACCGATACGTGCCGTACTTTCAAATCCAGCGGTCATCGGCGATTTACTCAAACTCGTGTTTCAAAAATGGGATATTCGCTCAGGCGAGCATCCAACCCTTGAGGTGCTGTTGCCGGAAAGCAAGCGCGAAGAGCTTGAGCAGTCACTGCGCGCTGCGCTGCAGCAGGAGCTTGCCAAAGGCATGACACTTCGCTTTACGCGTGCATTAAAGGGTGGATTTCAGATCAAGCCATCAGATGGTTTATTCAAAATTAGTTTTACGGATGAAGACTTCACGGCATTCTTTCAGGAATACCTCAGACCAAAAACACGTGAGTTTCTGTTCGGCCGCTGACCATGTTGGAGCGCAATTACTACTATCTGGTAACCAGCCTTCCTGATATCGTACTCGAGCATCCCCGCATGGTGGCAACGGCCGCAGCCTTTATGGATGACATTACCGAGCTGCTTGATCCCCGCGATGCGCAGCTTTTGCGCACGGTGCGCTTGCCTGCCGACAATACAAATCTGATAACTCTCCTTGAAGCCAGACACGATGCGTTTGCTCCAGGAGGCAATTACCCACAAGAACAGCTCGAGCAGGAAATAAAGAAGCCCGAAACTCTACCCGATTACATGCAGGAGTTTCTACAAGCCCAGCGCGAGGGGCGGCAACTTTATCCGGAGCTCACGACCGAGGATCAACTTGCCCGGCTTTTTTATGAGCAGGTGATCGAACATGAAAACGAATTTATTGCTGCATGGTTTACGTTTGAGCTCAATCTGCGCAATGCGCTTGCGGCACTTGCCCTTAAGAAAAAACTACCCCACCTGCACGGTCGCCGTGCGGTGCTGTGTTGTAACGACGTTGCCGAGCAGATGCTGAAAAGCGCATCTCCCGATTTCGGACTCGGCGAAAAATTGCCGTGGATTGATCATGTGGTTGAACTGCAGGACCACGCGCTTCCCGAACGGGAAATTGCTCTTGACCGGCTGCGATGGGAGATGCTCGATGAACTAACGGTATCCGCCGGTTTTCGGATCGAGACGATTCTTGCGTTTTGCATCAAACTGATACTGCTTGAGCGCTGGGTAAGGCTTGATAGTGTGGCGGGGAAGGAAAAGCTTGAGCAGATGGTCGAAAAGATATGCGAGGGGGTAAGACGGCATTGATATGGATTCTGCGTGGAGGAATTGATGAGCACCAAAGGAACGGTTGTCGGTATTGTTGCGAATCTTGTCACGATCGAGGTTGACGGTCCGGTTGCTCAAAACGAGATCTGCTATATCGATCTGCACGGCACAAAACTGATGGCAGAAGTCATCAAGATCGCTGGAACGCAGGTATATGCACAGGTGTTTGAAAGCACCCGGGGG
The DNA here is from genome assembly GCA_026415325.1 of Thermodesulfobacteriota bacterium. Classification (GTDB taxonomy): domain Bacteria; phylum Desulfobacterota; class WTBG01; order CAIYCZ01; family CAIRTM01; genus JAOAHH01. The sequence continues at coordinate 48,573 of JAOAHH010000022.1, forward strand.
CTGTATACGGGATGTGCGGTTGCGTTTACCGGTCACATGCTTGAAGTGACTTTGGGGCCGGGCATGCTGTCAAAAAGCTATGACGGCCTGCAGAACGACCTGTATCTGATGTCGGGTGTGTTCCTCAATCGCGGTGAATACACGGCTGCACTTGACAGTTCGGCGAGGTGGGAATTTACCCCACTCGTAGAAGTCGGCGACGAGGTGCGCGCTGCAGACTGGATCGGCGAAGTTCCGGAGGGGTGGATCAGGCATAAAATCATGGTGCCGTTTGACTATCCGGGCATTGGCAGGATAACCTCCATTGCGCCCAAAGGAACCTACCGGGTGACCGACCGGATCGCAGTAGTCGTTGATGCAGAGGGCAATGAGCGCGAGCTGACCATGTCAATGCGCTGGCCGGTGAAGGTTGAGATAAAGGGATATGCGAGCAAGCTGCGACCATTCAAAATCCTTGAGACCGGTGTGCGGGCTATTGATATTCTGAACCCCATGATGGAAGGCGGTACCGGCTTTATTCCCGGACCGTTTGGGTGCGGCAAAACTGTGTTGCAGCATGCCATTTCAAAAAACGCAGAGGCAGATTTAATCGTGCTGGTGGCATGCGGCGAGCGCGCAAACGAAGTTGTTGAGATATTTGTTGAATTTCCCGAGCTTGACGACCCGCGCACCGGCAGAAAACTCATCGAGCGGACGATCATTGTATGCAACACCTCGAATATGCCGGTGGCAGCGCGTGAAGCCTCGGTCTATACGGGCATGACGATTGCCGAATACTATCGCATGATGGGGCTGAAGGTGCTGCTGCTTGCAGATTCAACTTCACGCTGGGCACAGGCGCTTCGGGAGATGTCAAACCGCATGGAAGAACTCCCCGGTCCAGACGCTTTTCCTATGGATCTTACGGCAATTATCGCTAATTTTTACGCCCGTGCAGGCTTTGTGCAACTCAACAACGGCCAGAGCGGATCGATTACGTTTATCGGCACGGTGAGTCCTGCGGGCGGCAACCTGAAAGAACCGGTAACCGAAGCAACCAAAAAGGCAGCCCGCGCATTCTATGCGCTTTCACAGGCACGGGCAGACAGCAAGCGCTATCCGGCAATCGATCCGATCGACAGCTATTCAAAGTATCTCGAATATCAGGAGGTTGTCGATTACTTTGATGCGACAATCGAGCCGGGATGGGTTGGAAAGGTAATGCGGCTCAAGGATATGCTGCTCCGCGGAAAAGAGGCGCGCGACCAGATCAACATTCTTGGTGACGACAGCGTGCCGCTTGAGTATCACATCACGTATCATAAGGCAGAGGTTATTGATTTTACTCTTCTGCAACAGGATGCATTTGATGCTATTGACGCATCAACGCCGATCAAACGCCAGCAGTACATGGTTAACAAAGTGCTTGATGTCTGCAGTCGTTCGTTTGCGTTTGACAACTTTGAAGAAGTCGGGGCGTTTTTCAGGCGCATTATCAACATCTTTCGGCAGATGAATTATCAGGAATTTATGAGTGAGCGGTTCCGGCAACTGGAAGCGCAGCTTGAAACGGTGATGCAGGAACGGGAAGGGCGAGGAGTGCCTGAAGGGTGAACAACTGCTTAGGACCCACGAACGTGCTCAATGGCGATTACTGAGTGTTGCTAAAAACTGGGCGTTCGGCCTCGGTTTTCAGCATGTGATACGGTTTTGTCCCTCATATATGAGAAGCGAACGAGTATGAAAGCGCGGGCATTTCAAAAGATATATACCCATATCGAAAACATTACCAAAGCAACCTGTACGGTGCGCGCCGACGGCGTGCATAATGAGGAAATGGCACTTGTTGCCGGACGCCCGGCGCAAGTTGTAAAGATTGATCGCGACAGGATCACGCTTCAAGTGTTCCCCGGAACGCAGGGCATCCCCACCGACGCCGAGGTGGTGTTTCTCGGCAGGCCCCCAGTGCTCACGGTAAGTCCTGACCTGAAAGGGCGTTTCTTTAATGCTTACGGCGCGCCAATCGACAATGGCCCTGCCATAGAAGGTGAAGAGCGGGAAATCGGCGGTCCGTCGGTCAATCCGGTGCGACGCAAACAGCCCTCAGAGCTGATCGCAACCGGCATTGCCGGCATTGACTTAAACAACACCATCGTTACCGGTCAGAAGATCCCGTTTTTCGCCGATCCCGATCAGCCGTTCAATCAGGTGATGTGCAACGTTGCATTGCGGGCACGCGCCGATGTGATCATTTTGGGCGGTATGGGTATGAGTAATGACGACTATTTATATTATCGCACTATGTTTGAAAATGCGGGTGCACTTGACCGCATTATTTGTTTCATGAACACGACCGAGGATCCGCCGGTTGAGCGGCTGCTCGTGCCGGATATGTGCCTGACCGCTGCAGAGTATTTTGCCGTTGAACACCGGGCAAAGGTTTTGGTGCTGCTGTCGGATATGACGCTGTATGCTGATGCGCTCAGCATTGTCTCAAACCGCATGGATCGTATTCCTTCAAAGGACAGTATGCCCGGCTCGCTATACAGCGATCTTGCAAAAATTTACGAAAAAGCGGCGCAGTTCCCCGACGGCGGTTCGATTACGATTATTGCGGTCACAACGCTTTCCGGCGGCGATATCACCCATGCGATTCCCGATAATACCGGCTACATCACCGAAGGACAATTGTACCTGCGCCGTGACACGGACATCGGCAAAGTCATCATCGATCCGTTCCGGAGTCTGTCGCGCCTAAAACAGCTTGTCATCGGGAAGAAGACCCGGGAGGATCATCCGCAGGTAATGAATGCTTGCGTGCGGCTCTATGCGGACGCTGCAGCGGCAAAGACAAAGCTCGAAAACGGTTTTGACCTGAGCGATTATGACAAACGGGCGCTCGAGTTTGCCCGGGAGTATAGCCGTGAACTGCTTGCCATTGATATCAATATTGATAACGACACCATGCTGGACACGGCATGGCGGCTGTTCGGCAAATACTTTACCCGGGATGAAGTTGCAATTAAACAGGAGTTAATGGAGCGATATTGGAAGGAATAAGGAATGCTGAGTGCCCGGTTTTTTGTTCAGTGCGCGCTACTTATTTCTCGGCATAGCACCTTATGGCCATTACGTTTCAATACAACAAAACATCGCTGCAACAGCTTGAACGGGAGCTGAAGATACGGCTGCAAGCGCTGCCGACACTTGCTGCAAAAGAGACGGCACTGCGTCTCGAGGTGCACAAGGCAAAACAACAGGTGCTGATGCTCGAGGAGCAGCTCCGTGTGAAAATTGATGAGGCCGGCAAACTTGCTCGGTTATGGTATGAGATGCCGCAGGATATGGTACGGGTTGCCGAGGTGGTGCTGAGAACCGAAAAAATTGCTGGTGTCGCCGTCAGCCGTGTAGCGAGTGTGGTGTATGCGGTACGTCCCTATAGCCTGTTCAGCATGCCTGCGTGGATCCCTGAAGGAATCGAAATCATGAAGGGGCTGATCGAGCTGCGCATCCGTCTCGGGCTTGCGCGGCGTGCCGTGACAATTCTTGAGAACGCCCGGCGGAAAACAACGCAGAAGGTCAATCTTTATGAAAAGGTTCAGATTCCTGCCTATCAGGATGCCATGTTGAAAATAAAACGTTTTCTTGAAGATGAGGAAAATCTGGCAAAATCATCCCAGAAAATCCTTAAGGCACGGCTTGCGCGGGGAGCACTGGCAGCATGATCGTTCCAATGAAAAAGGTGTCACTCGTTTTGTACCATGCTGAGCGCGAGGCGTTTCTCCGCGCGCTGCAGGATCTCGGCGTTGTGCATATTAATGAGCTCCCAGAAAAAGACCGCACCTCGCTGCAGGAGCTTGAGTCGCACATCAAGGAGTGTGAGCGGATTCTTGCATGGTTCCGCAGCGCCGTACACCGGCCGATCGCGCAGCGGAGCGATATGACACCAGAGGCGGTTCTTGATGAGTTTGAGCGCCTTGAAGCCGAGCACATTGTGCATGAACAGCATCTCCAGCAAGCGCTCAAAGATGCTGCAGTGTTGCAGCCGTGGGGCGAATTCGATCCGGCGCTGATGCTTCGGCTTCGCGAAGCAGGGGCATGCATCGCATTTTATGCTGCTTCACCTGTACGGTACGAGGAATTGTGCATGCAATTGCCGGCAGCGGTGGTGCCGATTCGCATGTTTCGGAGCACCGTATTGTTTATGGTTGTGGCGTACGGAGAAATGCCATTGGTGGATGCGGAAGAAGTTCTGCTTCCCGAGCAGTCGCTTGCTGCGCTTCGTTCCCATATTGACAAGCTCAAAAACGATGTTGCACGGATTCACGGTAGCATGGCGGCGCTTGGCGCATATGCCGATCTTCTGAGCCGATATCTCGGTGAGCAAAAAACCCGGCACCGGCTTTTGTCTGCTGCGCTTGACGGAGAGCCGTGTGCAGACGGCACGCTCATTGCGATTACCGGATGGTGTCCTGCGGCACAGGAAAAGAAGGTCGCTGCATTTCTCAAGCGGTTTTCGGCATGGTGCGCTTTCAGCGAACCCGGTCCGGATGACGATGTGCCGGTCTTGCTGCAAAACGGGCCAGTTGCTCGGCTGTTTGAACCTATCACACGGCTCTATATGCTCCCGCATTACCGCGAACTTGACCCAACCCCTCTTTTTGCACCGTTTTTTACCCTCTTCGTCGGCCTCTGCATCGGTGATGTTGCCTACGGTGCAATCATGATGCTAGCGGCTGTTTTCGCTTATTGCCGCGTGTCACCGGCATTGCGGCAGTATGCGATATTATTCGGTATATTCGGTGCCATGACGTGCGTGTGCGGTTTTATGCTCAACAGTTTTTTTGGACAGACGATGTTTGGCGGCCCAGGAATTGCCCCCGATACGGCATTGTTTCCTGAAGGCAGTCGGTACTGTTTATTAAGTCCCTATAAAAACGAAGCGGGCGTGATTGAGTTTCCTGCAATGAGTTTCTCCCTTTTGCTCGGTTTTCTTCAGTTAATGATCGCCATGACGGTCCAGGCAGTGGTATTCATAAGACAAGGGAAGACACGCGACGGATGCAGGCCACTTTCGTATATTGTGATGTTACTTGGTATGTTGATCTGGGGTGCTCATGCAAAAGCATTTGGTCTTGATATCGGTGCGTTTTCAATCGGACAGTGGCATGCCGGAGCGCTGCTGCTTGCCATGCCAGCCGGGGTAGGGCAAGCGCTGCTTGCCGTAGGTGTTATGGTGCTGCTGTTGAGCGCAGGTCATGGGGCGCGTGCCTATCTGCGGCCGGTACTTGGGTTGTGGGATCTTTATCAATTTTTGACCGGACTGCTTGGGGATATGCTCTCGTACATCAGGTTGTTTGCGCTCGGTTTGTGCAGCGGGTTGCTCGGCAGTACATTCAACGGTATGGCATTGGGGATCGTTAAGGACGGCGAGGCAGTAAACTTGCTGACGCCGTGGATTATTGGTGCGGTGTTGCTGCTGGTGCTCGGGCATTGCTTGAATTTTTCATTGTCGCTGGTCGGTGCTTTTGTGCATCCTTTGCGTCTGACCTTTGTCGAGTTCTTTAAGAATCTTGGCTTTGCCTGGGGCGGCAAGCCGTTTACTCCTTTTTGCAAAGAAACCATACCACAACACACGATACAGCAGGAATAAATCAAGGAGGTTGCGATGGATATTTTAGCCACAGTAGGACTCGGCCTTATGATTGCCGGTGGTGGTGCAGGTTCGGCAATCGGTCTTGCAATCAGCAGTAGCGCATTTCTCGGTCTTTTGAAGAAGAAACCGGAGCTTTTCGGTACCGGGCTTGCACTGGTCATGCCACCGGCAACCCAAGGGCTATATGGATTTGTGGCGTTTGTGCTGTATAAAAATTACGTAACCGCGGACCTCACGGTTTTTCAAGGTTCCTTAATCCTCGCAGCCGGGATCGGGATGTTTTTCCCGTGCCTTTTATCGGCAATTTGGCAGGGGAAGGTATGCGCAGACGGTATTGCCGCTACTGCGCAAGGAAAAAACGTCTTCGGTATCACGATGATGTTGGCAGCGTTCCCTGAATTTTATGCAATCCTGTCACTGGTTGGCGCGATTCTGCTCATGCCGCTGCTCCGGATGTAAGGCACTTGGGAAAGGTTGGCGGGCTGAGTGCTTCGTGCCCGGTAATTTTTCCTCAGC
>JAOAHH010000161.1 GCA_026415325.1 Thermodesulfobacteriota bacterium
GGCAGCGTCAGATGTGTATAAGAGACAGATGTATGTCTGTGCTTTACGCTCTACTTTTCCTTCTCCTTCCTTTTTTTCAGGTTTCTCATATAAGAGGGTTACCTCTACTGAATCGGTTATCAGTCCTCCGAACACAGAGCATATCGGGCAATGTTCTTCGCAGCAGGTGTGAGGGATACCGCAACCCAACTTATCCCCAAGAAGGATATGCTTGTCATTATTAACTGCTACAGGAAACTCGATCAGTGTTCTCCGTTCAACACCCCTGCGTTTTGTGGGCGACATATAGCATTTTTCAATTTCCCTGCCGCCTTTTATTTTGATGCGAACCGTTTCAATAACATTCACATTAACTTGTGTGTCATGCCCGAAATACAACTCCTGAGGTCCTTCGTAGATTGCGTAAATATCAAAATGAAAACGCGGGCGTGTGCTTTCTGAAAGCCCTGTTTTTGCTTTTATTGTTGGTGCCATTTTTATTCCCCTTTCTTGGAATTTGATTCCATAAATTCAGGAAAACGTGAGTAGAGGCTGAGCTTCAGCTCGTAGGTAAATTCCTTCCATTCTTTGGGTGTTTTGTATTTTTTATCAGATAAAAAGGTGTAAGCCTTGACAATGTCATCGAAGTAGATGGTGAGATGCTTTTTCCCGTCGGGTGAAGTGCTCTCCCGTTCATTTGCATTTACTCCAATTTCCTCAAGCAGACAACGACAACAGTCATAACAGAAATATATGTCGGGATTACGATATAAATCAGCCTTCTTATGTTTTATATTACCGGCAACGGTATATATAAAACCAAATGGGTCATCAATACGTTCTATTTCTTTGCGAACTTCAATGCGCTCATTACCGCTTTGCTCTTTTATTATTTTTGTTTGAGAAAAGCTGCAAAAGGGATACAAAAGCCCGGTCACCGCAGCGATGTCTTTAAAAAATTCAGCCTGTTCAGGTTTGTCTTCCATACTGCACCTCCAAAAAGATTCATAAAGTTGTTCAAGGCGCGATGTCTGGATAACATTCAAACGCCCTTTTAAAATATTTTCCCACCGCCATGTTTTAAGCATTTCATATACAGCAAAAACTATTTTCATCTTTTCTGTGTGTCTTATTGCAGAACCGACTGTAGGATAAAGTTTGTCATTATCCCACCAAGATTTTTTATCCAATCCAAATGTTTCAATTAAACCACGACACAGGACGAGCTGGGTCTTTGGCAGAATAATTTCACTATTGTTAAGAATCGCAACAACATCATAACTAAAAAAAACTTCTGCGCTGAAAAGTGAAGCAGTTTTATATAAAGCATACTGTTTCAAACCCATCCAATCGGAAAGCGGCTCTTGTTTTTTGTTCCTCTTTATTTTTTCGGAAATATGAATAAGAGCATATTTGCCGGAGACAAGATTAAGTTCTCCCATCGTGAGCATTCTTAATTGGTCTTCAAAAAGAAGCCTTTTTCGCAAGTGGTTCCCAACAAGTTTTATAATAAGGCAATCAGGTCCGGTTTTTATCGGAGATACGAAAGATATGGCAGCGCACGTTTGGCATATTTTGGGTTCGGTTTGGTTGCCTCCGGACTGAAGCCTTTGAGATGGATTTTCAAATATGAACCTATTTGCTTTTAATTTCTTTTCGCCCGTTTCAAAAACATAACCACAAGCATAACAAGCATCACCTTTTGCATCACCTGCTTTTCTATTTTCTAATGGTATGGGATTTTCATATAATAATAGAGGAACAGAAAAGAAATCCTTTGCTGGTATTTGGGCTAATCTGGCTAATTTTTTTATTTCATTTGCAATTTTGGCAACAATGTTCCCTCTTTGGCTGAGCTGTAAGGCTGCTAAATTGGAAAATTCTTTTTTACTAAATTTTTCAATTTCGGTTATATATGCTGAATTTGTTTTTTTTGTTTCTTCATATGATTGAAAGGCCGGTTCATAGCGTTTTTTCCTTTTGGCAATTTCGTTTTCAAGATTTTTTCTTTTTTGCTGTTTTGTTAACTTCCCTTCGTCTTTTGCTTTTTCTATTTCCTTAAGCTCCGCTTCTCTTTTGAAATCGCTTTTTTGAGTGTTTTCAAGATTTTTACGATAAAAGGCAGCTAATACTAACGCATGGTTCTTCGAGACAATAGGAACATCTATTGTACTAAAGCCTCGACCGCTCAATTTTATCGAATTGACAAGAGGTATAAATGTTTTTCTTAGCCCTGCGAAAGAAAAAGTTTCAATAACATACCCATTCCATATCTGAGTTAAATCAAAAGAAACATTTTGGGGGACAAAAATAACAGCAGATAAGGCATTATTAAACAAACAGACTATTTTCAATCTATAAGCAATAAAATTAAAAAATCGATCATAAAAAATTTCATACGCGATACGAGCCTGTGTTTCTTGTGGAAAGGTTTTTTTGTAATAAGTCTTTAACTTGCCAATGGGATTCTCTTTGTTTTGCCAGAAGATTGTTTCGTCATCACGCCATATTGCTTCAAGGTTTAAAGGCTGTGCAGTCTCATATGTTTTTTTAGAAAGTCTCCGCAAAAGGTAAGGAGCGTCTATAGAAACAAGAGTGTCTTTAAGCGTCTGAAGGCAGTCATTTTGTATTGCGCATTGAATAACGGGGTCAAATTCATTGACCAATTTTTTTGATGCCAGATAGGATGCAAGGCAAAGAATTTTATCTCTCGAATACAACTGCATATGTCCTGTTCCCTACCATCACAATAATTGAATATTAAACAGTGCCATACTGCTCAGCCATGCCCGCAACAGCTTTTTTCGCTTCTTCCCGCAGCCATATAGGCTCAATGATTTCTGCTTCGGCACCCCATTGAAATGCCCACCACATCACCTCACGTGGTTCTGCAACCCGGACCTCAAAGGTTATTGAGCCGTCGTTGTTTCGGGTGATCTTCTGGCTGTTGTGCCAAAGTGATTCTTCAATATACGGTCTTGCCCTTTTGCTAAACAAAACACAAACTTTGTGCGACTGTTCACCGGGGAAGACGGAGAAAGCGTTTTTATACCGAGCGCTGAAATTGTAATCTTCGGGAACGGTAAAGCACATCGGCGTAAAACCAACAGAAAGGATCCGGTTGAGACGGTACATACGAATAGCACGGTCTTTCCATGAAAACCCTTCAACATATAGTGCGCGGCGCTGAAAAAAGAGATGGTAAGGATCAAGCTCGATGTCGCTTGGTTTATCCAGATCAGGTGCCTGATAGCGTATAACAACACGGCGGTTTTCCGCAACCGCTGTCTGAAGTTTTTCCATAACCTCACGTCTACATCCAAACCCCTCTTTAATCACAAGCGTATCAAAAAGAGTCAAAGCATTTTCCCGCAGCGGCGAGGGGAGGTCGGCAGAGAGTTTACGGGCAGCGTTCAAGCCTTCGTAGCTCAATATATAATCGCCGGAAGCGGAAAGCTGGCGCACGGCCATGAGGAGAGAGAGCCGTTCGCTGATCGTGAGGTTTTCGATGGGCAGATAAGCGTCTTTGGTGATGATAAATCGTGATTTGCCGCGGTGATAGAAGAACTCAAAACCGAGTTTTTTAAGGTCGTTTTTGTCTTTATAAAACTGAGCTTTGCTGATGCCATGGGAGCGCAAGAGTTGCTCAACCGACTGATACGGCGAACTTTTGATGTCCTGGATGAGCCTTATCAGGCGATAGGTTCGTTTCAGCCCCTCGGATCGCATGTTCTGAATCATATACAATTATTTTAGGGTTTTGTAAAATTTGTTTTTGAGAAAAAGACACGGGTTGCCAAGAATGCTGGTAACCCGTGTCTATGAAGAGCTTTCTATTTTTGGTTTAACGATGATCTAAACTGATTAAGCATTTCAAGTATTTCCTGATTGTAAGAGGGAACCTGGATAGTAAAGAAAATATTTTGCATCATTGCATTGGCTCGATTCATGTGTTGCTCATATTGATCCAAAGTTTCATCAATTAATTGGTCATCAAGCGTCAGCAATGCCATATTTGCCATAATAAGACTCTGCGTCGCAGCGTGAAGATAATAGTTAGCTATTATACCGTACTGCTCGTTATTTGAGCTGAATACATTTGGCCCGGCAAAACAAGTAGTAGATAGTGTCATTATACAAAGCACGAAGAATATAGATGATAATCGTTTCATACTCTTTTCTCCTTTCTGCTCTCGTCGCCATGCTTTTCAATGGAAGCATGTAATGGGTAATTGTTGTTGTTTTCTATGACGCATTGCGGATCCGCACCTGACAAGTGAAAATATAGAGAGGAAGAAAGTATGGTTCAACATGGAAGAATAATTCAGTCTACTAATGGGTAGACTGAAAAGCGAAAATGTAGGGAGATATTTTCGTGGGATCTATAGGTAAATCCATTACGCTATGAAGAACCGAGCAATATCTCGGTTATTTACAATTTACCGCATTCTCCGATCAATAATATGGAGCAGCTATAGTAATGACTCTGAAAAACTCACCTTTTTCGCAAGATGCATAGCCTGCTGTAGCTGGTTTTTCTGCCCAAAATTTTACGGTAAAACTTTCACTGGCAAAAAATTATTCTGGGTGATCCACCAACGGTACTGAAATTGCCTGCACGTTCCAGATATCACGGCAGTATTCACGAATCGTGCGATCGCTTGAGAACTTACTGCAGCGCGCCACATTAAGGATCGACATCTTCGTCCAGCGTTTTCGATCGAGATACGTTTTTTCTGCAGCCTGCTGCGCGGCGATGTATGAATCAAAATCCGCCATGAGGCAGAACTCATCCCGATGCATAAGTTCATCGGAGATCGGCCGGAAAAGCCCTGACTCACCAAGACAGAAGAAATCGGACTCGATGAGGTGGAGCACTCGTTGTAGTAACACCGACCGCTCAATAAAGGTGCGCGGATTGTATCCTCCCTGCTTGAGCCGCATGATCTCATCAGCGGTTTTTCCGAAAATGAAAATGTTCTCTCTGCCGACCTCTTCCATAATTTCGATATTGGCGCCGTCAAGCGTGCCGATGGTAATCGCGCCGTTAAGGGCAAATTTCATGTTGCCGGTACCCGAGGCTTCTTTGCCTGCGGTTGATATCTGTTCGGACAGATCGGCTGCAGGGATAAGCCGCTCGGCAAGCGATACACGGTAATTGGGGAGAAACGATACCCGAAGATAATTGTTGACGTCGGGATCGTTATTGACCACGTTGGCGATGTTGTTGATAAAACGGATGATCAACTTTGCCTTCCAGTAACCGGGAGCTGCTTTGCCGCCGATGATGCAGGTGCGCGGCACTTTCTGAGAAGGGGGGCTTTCTTTGAGCTCCAGGTACTTTGCAATGATAAACAGAGCAAACAGAAGCTGTCGTTTGTACTCATGCAGGCGTTTGACCTGCACATCTATCAGCGAGTCGGGATGAATTTCAATCCATTCTTCGTTCCATACTGACTCGGCGAGCCGCTGTTTGCAGGCAAGTTTCACCTCACGCCATCGGTTTTGAAACCCGCCGTCATCGGCAAAGCGTTCAAGTTCCCTGATCCGGTCAAGATCGCCCAGCCAGCCGTCTCCGATTGCTTCGGTAATCAAGGCGGCAAGCCCGGGATTGGCAACCTTCATCCAGCGCCGTGGGGTGACGCCGTTCGTCTTATTGTTGAACTTCTCTGGCCAGATTTCATAAAAGTCTTTCAAAATCGTTTCTCGCAGCAGCCGGGAATGCAGCTCGGCCACACCGTTCACCGAATGGCTGCCGATGGTCGCAAGATACGCCATACGCACCCGTTTTTCAGGTGTTTCGGCGATGATCGACATGCGTTGTAATTTGTCGTTATCACCCGGATAGCGCATGGCGATTTCTTTGAGAAAGTTATGATTGATAAGGTAGATGATTTCGAGATGGCGCGGCAGAACGCGCTCAAACAAGTGAACCGGCCATTCCTCAAGAGCCTCGGGAAGCACGGTGTGGTTGGTATAACCAAAGATTTTTACCGTAATGTCCCACGCCTGTTCCCATGCCATCCCCTCTTCGTCCACCAGCAGCCGCATCAGTTCAGGAATGGCAAGCGCGGGATGGGTATCGTTAAGCTGGATTGCCACATAGTCGGGGAGTTTGCCGAGGTCGATATTTTCTGCTTTGAAGCGTCTGAGAATGTCCTGAATCGAAGCCGAGACCAGAAAATATTCCTGACGAAGCCGCAGCTCTTTGCCCTCAAAAAAGTTGTCGTTCGGGTACAACACTTTGGTGATGTTTTCGCTCATTACTTTTCGTTGGCAGGCTGCCATATAATCGCCGGTATTAAAATCCTCAAGATTGAATTCTTCTGTTGCCCGGGATGACCACAGGCGCAATGTATTGACGGTGTTCACCATGTACCCCGGCACCGGTGTGTCATACGCCATGGCAATAACCTCGTCACCGCCGACCCACATAGTTCGGGGGTTGCCGAAAACATCGAGCTTGTGCTCGACCGTGCCGCCAAACCGCACTTTAAATGTGTATTCAGGTCGGGCGATTTCCCATGGGTTGGGACGTGCCAGCCAGTTGTCGGGAACTTCGACCTGCCTGCCGTTCACGATCTTTTGATGAAAAAGCCCGTATTCATAGCGCAAGCCGTAGCCGTGCGCAGGGATGCAAAGCGTCGCCAGAGAGTCAAGAAAACAGGCGGCAAGCCGTCCGAGCCCTCCGTTGCCGAGTCCTGCATCGACTTCATAATTACGTATGGTCTCAAGGTCCATGCCGAGCTCGTTGAGAGCGGCCACGCAGGCATCGTAAATACCGAGGTTAATCAGGCAGTTTTCAAGCGAGCGGCCGAGCAGGTATTCCATGGAAAGGTAATACACCCGCTTGACGTTCCGTTTATGGTAGGTCTGCTGTGTGGTGATCCACCGTTCAACCAGGCGCTCCAGCACGGTATAGGCGGTGCTGAGGAAGCGATCATAGGCGGTTGCACTGTATTGGTCTTTTGCAAGGCGGTATTCAAGGTTTGACAGGATTGATGCTTTAAGTGATGCAGCATCAGACACTTTATGATGGATGTGCCACTCAAACGATCTTTTTGGCATGGCAAGTTCTCCTAGGGTGGGTTATCAATCATCGGGGCAATTACAGTATGAAATATGGGGGATGTCAATGCATAAGTGAACGAAGTTGTAAAAGAGGCAAGGGGCTGAAAAGGAACACAATGCTGCTTAACAACCGGTTTATTAGGTCAGGACCGTGATAACAAGCTCAAGAAAATCGCGCACGTGCTGCCGAACCATGGCATTGAAATGCTGCTCAGCGCACAGTGCACGCAATGCAGCAGAGGAGATACCTGCACGCAACGCTGCCTCATGTTCGCTGATGATATTCATGCGGCAGCCTGCCATCCAAAGAGCGGCGCTGTATGTATTCTCATCGAGTGCAGGGCCGCTGTTATCAGGGGTACTGCGGCAGCTACGGCCTCCGTTCATGTGAGCGCTGACAAATTCCTCCAGAAGAAGCGTCAGATGGGATTTTCTGAGCGACTCGGTAGCGGCATTGATTTCAATTTTGACCGGGATATGATCGCTCTTCATAGGGCATGATTCGGTACGCCGGCTTTCTCAAAAAGCTCTGGCCTGCAGCAATGACCGCAGGGGATATGGTTGTTTTCATGCCGCAGGCCATGAGCTTATATCATGATCGTTTTAATTGTTCCAGTTTTTGTGCGAGGGTATTGACAATGCTCTCTTTGAAAAGTCGATACGCCTTCTGCACATGCGGCAAGTGTCCATCCCTTTCGTACCGGCCGAGCAAAGAGCCGGTGATAATGATGCGGGCGCCGCGAAAATTAAAATCACTGCGATAGTTTTGGGCAATCACATGGCCGCCGTGCATTTCCTTCTCGTAATCGATGCCGTCAACCTCGAATGCCCAGTGGCGCAGGTGCTCAAACAAATCAATCGTCTCGTAGGTAAAATAATAGGGCTGGAAGATGATCACATCGAATCCACGGTGGAGATAGTCGATCATGTTTTCCATCGATGACATCTGCCATGAATCGGGATGATTGTTGAACTCATTCATGCCGAGGCTGAACTCGGTAACACCAGACCGCAAAGAAGGTAGTGCTTTGGTGTAA
>JAOAHH010000024.1 GCA_026415325.1 Thermodesulfobacteriota bacterium
TTTTTTAACAGCACTGTCATTGTGGTGTCATGCTCTTATGGTACCTTTGTCCGTAATAAAGCACCAGATAAATATAATGTACTTCCGTGGTCATGAATAAGGTTGTCAGCAATAACGCATCGTTGTCTCACCTGAAAACTAAGCCCCGTAATACACCAATCATCGCCTCCCGATATGGACTGATTGCAGTATTATACGCGGTTTTCCTGTTCATCTCGTTTGCAACTCGCCTCGATTTGCTGCTGGAGAGCTCGGTAGATATTGCTAGTACGCCAATGGCACTGATTAAAACGTTTGCGGTGGGGTTCTTGTATGATACGGTGGCATGGTCATATCTGATGGTGCCGCTGGTACTGTATTGTGCACTGGTTCCCGAACGTTTTTTTGCTACGCCCCTGCAACGATACATGCTCTACGGCATTACAGCCGGGGCAATCCTCCTGTTTGTCTTCATTGCAGTTGCCGAGCATTTTTACTGGGAGGAATTCCAATCACGGTTTGATTTTGTCGCGGTCGACTACTTGGTGTATCGACGTGAGGTAATGGACAACATCGACCAGTCATATCCGTTGGGGGGCATTCTCCTGTTTATAGGATGCATATCATCGCTGCTATTCGCGACGATTAAAAAGTTTATTGATAGTGTCATAATGCACTATCATGTATGCCGCCGTCGTTTTTTGACAGCCATATCCCTTTTACTAATGCCGTGTGCGAGTTTCTTTTTTATCAGTGATTCATTAAGTCACATTACGGAAAACGAGCTGAACAATAACCTTGCACTGAATGGAATATATTGTTTTTTTCAGGCATTAAATAGACAACAGCTTAACTACGCGCAGCACTATGCGACCCTCCCTGAAAGCCTCGTTGCGTTGGAGTTGCACCGTGCAGTTGCCACGAAAAATGACAAATTTCTCAACCCGAATTTCGGAACCGGCGATATCCGACGCAAGCTTATTCCTGCAAGGCATTCTGAGCTTCGGCCGAATGTAGTGGTGGTGGTTCTTGAAAGCATGAGCGCTAAATTCATGGATACTTTTGGCGGTCAGCAACATCTTACCCCGACATTAGATGCATTAGCGCTGCAGGGGATGCTTTTCACCAACCTCTACGCAACCGGCACCCGGACTGTGCGCGGACTCGAAGCATTATCCCTTTCAGTGCCACCCGCACCGCCTGCCTCGGTTTTGAAGCGGCCACACAATGGCAATCTTTTCACCATCGGGACCCCGTTTCAGCAACGTGGCTATGAGACCATCTTTTTCTACGGTGGCCTGAGCTATTTTGACCACATGAAGACGTTTTACCGTGCCAACGGCTTCCGGGTTATTGACCGAACTGACCTCTCTGGCAACGAAATCACCTTTGCAAATGCATGGGGAGTCTGCGACGAAGATATATACCGTCGCGTCGTGCGCGAGGCTGACGTTGCACAGGGTAGCGGGGAAAACTTTTTCTTTATGGTTATGACAACTTCAAATCATCGGCCGTTTACGTATCCTGAAGGAAAAATCGATATTCCATCAGGCACCGGGCGAAAGGGAGCAGTCAAATATGCCGATTATGCCGTTGGCCAATTTCTTAAAGACGCCGCGACGAAATCTTGGTTTGCGAATACCGTTTTTATATTCATTGCTGACCATTGCGCACGAAGTGGCGGTCCGGATGCTATACCGATTGATAATTACCTGATTCCTTGCATCTTGTATGCTCCAAAGATTATACCGCCGCGCAAAGTTGACACGCTGGCAAGTCAAATTGATGTTGCCCCGACCCTTTTTGACCTGCTCAACTGGAACTATACGAGCAGTTTTGTCGGCACTTCTATCTTAGCACAGGCGCCTGACCATCAACGGGCTTTTTTGAGTAATCATCTTACGCTCGGATACCTAAGAGAAAACATGGTCATAGCACTTACACCGGGACGACAGGTGAAGGCCTATCGCGTCGATCCGCTCACGCACAATGAAATCATAACCGCTCCGATTGAGCCTTATGTTACTGAGGCAATAACCTATTATCAGGGGACAAGCAAGTTGCTCGAGGCGCTGCTGGTGCCGCACCGTGCACTCACCGCTACACAGCAAATGGATATGGATTAAAAATAAATAATCTGTTTGTCATTGGCTGTTAATAAGGTTTCTTTATTATAGAGATTCAAATTGCGGTGTTTTTTACCGCAGCACATTACAGAAAATACGATAAACATGTGAGGACTATTTAATGCCCGAGGTTGTGCATTACGACAATCTGCAGCAGTACCTGCTCCGTAAAAACGGCAACTACCTCTATAAAGTACCGTTTCGTGGAGGGTGGGCAGTGCTCAAAAACTACTACGGCAGCAGGAGCTGGTTTACCTACGTAAAAAAAACTCTGTGCAACCTTGCTTACTGCAATCAGACCTCCTTCATGCCCAAAGGCCGCCTGAAAACCGAGCTTGAGTGCATGCGGATATGGCGTGAAGCAGGGTTTCGGGTATTTGACGTATATGACGATGTGATCGTCGAAGGGATGGCTGAAGGTGGCTATGCGTTGTTTGAATACGTCGACGGCATCCGTTTTGTCATCTATTTTGCCGATAAGCGTGTGCCGATCGAACAAAAACTCGAAACGTGGCGCAGGTTTCTCCCCATCTGGCACCGGCGCCATGCTTTGGCCATCGAGCGCCGTGAGCCGCGGCTTGTACATGAAAACGGTGATATGAAACACGTCATGATCCTTCCAGACGGGCAGTTTCTGTTTTTTGATTTTGAAATGGCATACCGCTCGCCCGACCGGGTTCCGGAAGCGGTTGCCCATGAAATTCTTGCCTATCTGAAATCCCTGTGCAAAACCGTGGGCAAAAAGTATTGGGAGCTCGCTCTTCGCGAAACCATCGAATACTATCCAGACCGGAAAATTCTTGAAAGCGTCTATCGCTATCAGTTTTGCCACCCGAATCCGGTCATGCGGACAGCGCGTTTTCTTGATCGCACCCTGCGACCGAGCAGAAGAAAGTTTTTTTCAAAATACAACGTTGCCCGTCGGCTGCATGCCATGTTAACCCATGGCCGGTGAAAGGCTTGCATTAATGATAAGCTTGCGTCATGACAAAGGTGGCATGGTTTATGGTGGAGAAGGAGCGGAAGGCCGAAGTAATTGTGTGTTTTGGCAGGAGCGCGTGTGAAATCCCCATTGACCGTATTGAACTGTAAAGCAGAGATTCTGAGCTGCAACAAAAAAGGTGACGGCACACACCGCGTTTTGAAAATTACCGATAACGGTGCGCCGCTCGTGCTTAAATGCTATGGACGGACCCGCAGTCGGCTTGAATACGTGCTGAAACTATGCGGCATTAGACTGCTGGTCGGCAAGACATCAACCAGCGCACGCGGCCGTATGGCGACAGAACGGTCGGTGCTCGGACTTCTTTCCCGAGAAGGTGTTTCGGCACCAAAAATCCTGTCATGGAATAAATCAGATACGATCCGACAGCCTTTTCTTGCCCTTGAATGGATTGCAGGTACAACACTTGCTGAGATCGTTCGCTCACCGCAGTATTCGTTGAACGCAAAAAAAGACCTCCTTTTCCGCTGCGGTACTGAGATGCGGGAGCGTCATGATCGGGCAATACGCCTGCGCGAGCCCCGGCTTGTCTTTGAGCACCCCTCGTTGCACCATGTGATTGTATCAAACGGGCGACTCGTCCATACCGACTTTGAAATCGCCTATTGTCGCAAAAATGATATCGAACGCCTTGCACGCCGGGAAATTGCAGGATTTTTGTACTCTCTGGCGCGCGCGCACTGGCCGCTGTTCCCCCCGCTTTTCACCGCATTTACCGAAGGATATAGACACCCGCGACGCCTGAACCTTATGCTTGCAGAGCTGCGGCGCTACGGGACAATTCCCGTTGCCGGATGGCTTACACGCCTTCCGTTCATCTTCCGCATCAAACGGCGCCATCGGCGTATTGCGGCTGCCGCGCGTACCGTACAGATTCCCCAATCCGCGCATTTGGAACAGGTGTCATGACAAACCGTACCTCTGCCGCACTTGCCGGGATCCTGTTCCTTGCAGCACTTATGATGGTTGCAAGCCTTGGCAGATGGCAGCTCAGAGGATCTGATGAACCACGGTATGCACAGGTTGCCCGCGAGATGCTGGAACGCAGGGCATATATCCTGCCGCATCTCAACGGGGAGCCATATCCAGATAAGCCGCCTCTGTATTTTTGGCTTGTGGCTCTCTTTAGCAAACCGTTTGGCGATGTCACGGCATTGAGCGCCCGTCTGCCGGCTGCACTGGCTGCCTGCGGTATGCTGCTGCTGCTGTTTCTGTTCGGCAGACGTTTGTTTGATACGCAAACCGGCATTCTTGCCGCCGGTATTCTCTTTACCACTGAACAATTCTTCAGCTCGGCAACAATAGCCCGTCTGGATACGCTCTTTGCATTCTGGATAATGCTTGCACTGTACCTGCTGTATCGAGGATGTAGCGAGACACCGCCCCGATATGGGTTCTGCTTGCTCGGGTGGGCTTGCACAGCGGGTGCAATACTCACCAAAGGGCCGGTCGGGCTTGTTCTGCCGCTCCTGATTATGGTCATGTTTCTTCTGCTGACTAAACGCCGGTATGCAATCAGGCAGCTTTCGCTCGGAACCGGGCTTTTGTTTGCCGCGGGTATATGCTGTCTTTGGGTTATTCCCGCATGTCTCCAAGGCGGTGTTGATTATACCCGTAATATTCTTTTCCGGCAGAGTTTTGGTCGTGTCGTCGAATCCTTTGCCCATGAAGCCCCCTTTTATTTTTACCTTCTCAACTTTCCGATTGACTTTCTGCCATGGACGATATTTCTTCCTGCAGCACTCCTGTATCTCTGGCGCACCAGAGCACGCCACCCCGGTGTGGTGCTTCCGCTTATCTGGGCAGCTACCGTTTTCATTTTTTTCTCATGCCTTTCTGGAAAACGGAACGTGTATCTTTTACCGTTGTATCCTGCAGCAGCACTGATTATGGCATGGTTTTTAAAAGACGTTGCCGGAACCGAAACCGCATCCCAACAGGTATGCAGGTGGAAATTAATGGTGGCACCATCCTATCTTACCGGCATCGCCTATCTCGCCGCTGGAGGGGGGTTAATCGCTTTTGCCTTCGGCATGCTGCGGCCAGTTCCTATTCCGGCATTCAGCGCTCTTTTTCTTATCGCCGCCGGCTGCACCGTGCTGGCACTCGGGGGGTATGTTATTCTAAAGCTTTTCCGCAGCAAAATGCATCCTTTGCAAACGGTTCCCATTCTGATTGGAACGTGTTCGCTGGTGCTCTGCCTTGGCCTTTGGGTTGTGATGCCGGCAATGGACAACCGTCCTGAGCGGGAATTTTGTGCAAAAATACGCACCCTCGTGCAGCCCACCGATCCGTTGTATGCGTCGTTTGAACCTGAATATTTTAACTATTTTTTGCACCGCTCCCCGATTCCGGTAATCCGTGATCTTGATGCAGCGCAGCGGCTTGTCCAGTCTGATGAGAAGATTTACTTTCTCCTCAAGGACAAGGACGTTAAAAAACTGCCTGATGATATCCGACAGCGGCTGTATACCATCGATGTTGCCGAGATTGGCCATAAAACAATCTATTTTCTCTCGAATAAACCTTTGTGATGAAGCAATTGGTATGTGCCTGTGTTCTTTGTTTTACTGCACTGGTATGCGCAGGAATTTTTCTATATACCGGTTGCCGGTCCCAAACGCCCGCGCTTACTCCTGTGCGTATTCTCAGTGATCCTGCAGCCCGGGATCAGGACGATATGTGCATCTGGATTAACCCGAACCAGATGTCTCGCAGCACCGTTATTACTGCTGATAAAAAAGCCCATACTGTTTTTGTCTATGATCTTAACGGCACAACCCTGCAAACACTACCGTCAGACCGACCCGGCAATATTGATATTCGGCAGAATGTTCAATGGAACGGTACGGCCTGCGATGTTGTTGTATGGAATGAACGCGGCAGCGGAAAGATTATCGTCTGTGTCGTCAATCCTACCACACGCACGCTCTCACGAATCGATAACGGCACGCTGCTTGCCTCTCATGCCTATGGCTGCGCCCTGTATCATAATCCGGATACCGGCACGGTGTATGTGTTCACGACAGCAAAAACGGGGCGTATTGAGCAGCATGCGCTGCGCAGCAGTAGTACCGGGACAATTACCAGCGTGAAGGTACGCTCGTTTGTGCTTGCGGCATGTGAAGCTGCGGTTGCCGACGACGAACAAAAGCTTCTGTTTCTTTCCTGCGAAAAGGAGGGGATATGGAAGATCGGTGCAGAGCCGCATGACAGTACACCTGCCGTTGCAATTGACCGCATTGGGCACAACGGTCTGTGTGCGGATGTTGAAGGCATAACCATCTATCGGGAACAAGGCGGTGGAGGATATATAATCGTTTCAAGCCAGGGGAACAGCAGGTTCAATGTATATGAGCGAAAGCCGCCGCACCGGTTTCTCGGCTCGTTTCATATCCGCGGTGTGCGCTTTACCGATGGCATTGATGTGACCGGTGGAAATTTCGGCGATGAGTTTACAGACGGTCTCTTTGCCTGCCATAACGGTGCGGCAAAAGAACGATGTCCGGTGGTTCTGGTGCCGTGGCATGCGATAGCAGAGGCATTGAAACTGAAAAAGGGCGGTGCCTGAAAATGCTCACGCTGATAAAGACTGCGCTTTTTGTTCGATTGCCTTCACAAGGTCTTGATAGGAAATCTCAAACGCTTTAACCCCTTCCTCCTCGAGTTCAGCGTAAATCCTGTCTAAGTCGATACCGAACCCTCTGATCTCCTGCAAGCGCGTGAAAGCCTGCCGAGCCGCCTCATCGTCAAATGCCTGATTGACCGTGCCGTGATCCCGAAATGCATCGATGGTTTTCGGCGGCAGCGTGTTGATCGTGCCCGGCACAATCAATTCTTCTACATATTTGACATCCCGATATGCAGGGTCTTTGGTTCCGGTGCTTGCCCAGAGCAGGCGCTGGGGTCGTGCCCCAGCCTCTGCGAGCCTTAAAAAACGATCGGACGAAAAAAGTTCACGGCAATAGCTATAGGCAAGCTGTGCACTCAGCACCGCAGCTTTTCCGCGGAACGCCATGACTTCAGGATGGTCGGGTGCTAACGCATCAATGCATCTATCGACCTTGGTATCGATCCTACTGATGAAGAAGCTCGCAACTGAACGAACATCCGCGAGGGGTTCGCCGCTGCGCAGCCGTGCTTCAAGCCCTTCAATATACGCACCTGCTGCAGCACGGTAGCGCTCAGGGGAAAACAACAGGGTTACGTTCACGTTGATGCCTTCGGCGACAAGCTGGCGCACGACGCTGATGCCCTCGATCGTCGCAGGAACCTTAATCATAATGTTGGGATACCCGATGGCTGCAACAAGGCTGCGGGCTTCCTGCACACTTTTTTCAACATTGAAAGCAAGCCGTGGGTTGAGCTCGATCGAAACAAAACCGTCTTCTCTGCTGCTTTGCTCGAATACTGGCAACATAATCATAGCGGCAGTCTTTATGTCATCGACGGTGATGTGATGATAGATCGTCTCCGCATCTGCCCCTTTCCGGGCAAGCTCGAGGATCTGGGCATCATAATCAGCGCTCTTTGCTACGGCATTCATAAAAATCGTAGGGTTTGAGGTCACGCCGCAGACCCCGTCGTCGCGGATCATGCGCTGTAGGGTGCCGTCATGGAGTTCCCGGCGCTGAATATTGTCCAGCCACAAACTCTGCCCCGCTGCCTTTAGTTGTTGTGTCCGTGTTGGTGCCATCGTCGTTCCTTATCCTGAAAAGTGCTTATTTGCTACAACCAGTGTTATGGCAGTATTACCAAAGCATCACGTTTCACACTGTTACAGCGGCAGTTTCACCCGAAACAATGTCCAGTCCGCGTCTTCCGGGCTTTCGAGTTCAACAATACCGTTATGCATCAGCGTGAAGAGCTTGACAATGTCAAGACCTTGCCCGCTGCCCGGTCGACCGGATACCGGCTTTGTGTGACTGCAGAAATCGTCTCTGATGTGTCGTGGAATGCTGCCGCTATTGCTGATTTCAATCACCGCATACGGGTGCTCTACCTGAACGATAACCTTGAGAAATCCCCGCCTGAGTTCCTCGAGTTTCCGATGTGCATTATCAATGAGATTGCCGATGATTCTTCCAACCTTTTTCCTGTCCGCTGTGATAATAAGCTCCCAACCTTCGATATTGTGTTCGACAACAACTTGGGGCGGAAAATAGTATGCTTCGAGCCGCTCTGCAATAACCTCGTTGAGATCGAACACCTCTTTTTGCGCAAACGGGACGCGATCGCTGATAATGTCGTTGACCGCCAGCATACTCCGGTAGAGCTTTTTATAGAGCATGGCAAGTTCTTCGGCGGTGGTCTCCGGGCTGGCAAGCCGCTTTGCATAGATTTTCGCGATCGCGCCGAACGCCAGCATCTGGTTATAGAAATCATGGCGTTCCTGAGAGCGAATCGAGGCTTGAATGCACAGCTCGATGTCCTGAATAAGGGTTTGGGAGAAAAACAGATCCTCTTTGGTCAAAGGACGTGACTCATCGCCGTCCAGCACCAATACATTGGTTACCACATCGTTTTCATCTTTTAGCGGCACGAAAAAAACAGTGTTAATGCGTTGCGAACGGTACAGCCCGTAGGTTGCCGCCATTCGGGGGTCGTTGCATGCATCATCGATGCGCAGCGGCTCACCGCTTTCGAACACCTGTGCAAACGCAGGGTGTTCATCAAAGGGAAGGGTAATCCCATACCGATGTGCAAACGGCTCAAGCGGATATCCCGCGATCAGCATCGCCACGTTCTTGCCAGCGGCATCGCGCTCGATTGAAAACAGCGAACACCGTCGTACCTCGAGCGTTTCGGCGATCTTGGCGACAAGGAAATTGAGCACCTGATCGAGCGACTGGGTGCGTTTCATGATTGCCACAAGGGCCTTGCGGCTTTCGTGGATGATCTGCGATCGTTTCTGAATCGCAAGTTTGCGTCGCTGCGCAAGTACGTAGCTGAACCTACTTACCACGCTTTTTATCAGTTTAATCTGTTCGGGGTAAAAATGCTTGTTCTTCTCCTCAAAATAGAGCTGCAGGGTGCCGATCAAAACTTCCTGTTGCTTTCCTCCCTCATAGTCCACAAGGCGGATCGGCAATGCCAGCATAGAGTTGATACCGCGGGAAAGGGTTTTCTCTTTTTCCTTGTATAACGGTTCACTGCTGATGTCCGGAACACAGTAATGGGTTTTGTGTTTCATCACCCATCCCGCAACCGAATCATCATTCGGAATCACTTCGGTGCGGTCAATATCCCAGTTATAGGATGCTGCAGCAATCATACAGTCTTTAATCGGATCATAGGTGCGGCAGGTAGCTCCTGCCGCATTGATCAGCTCGGCGGTATCTTGACATAGGATGTGCAAAAGATCGGGAATAGAGATTTCAGGAGAAACCTCCATTACGCTGTCGGCGATTTTTAAAATCTTTTCAAGATCAATCCACGGGTTTGCAGCCAAAAATTTAATGCGGTCGATATCGCTGCATAAAAATTCAAAAAGCCCCCGCTTATCAGGATCCCTGATCAGTTCCCATGCCTGAGGGTTTTTTTCAAAAAAATCGACAAGTTCCTGAAAATCGCTCGACGAGCTCATGGCGGACCACCGC
>JAOAHH010000132.1 GCA_026415325.1 Thermodesulfobacteriota bacterium
TGACACGTTTATGCTGACATATGGCGATGGGGTTGGAGATATCAATATTCCAGAGCTTCTTGCTTTTCATGATGCGCATGGGAAGATCGCCACCGTTACTGGAGTGAAACCTCTCTCTCGTTTCGGATTTCTCTCGATTCAAGGCAATAGGGTAATTTCTTTTGCAGAAAAACCACCGGTCCGCGAAGAATATATCAATGGAGGGTTTTTTGTTTTTACCCGTTCGATTTTTGCATATCTTGATAATACCGATGACTGTATGTTTGAACGCGAACCGATGGAACGCCTCGCAGCAGATGGTGAATTAATGGTATACCGACATGATGGATACTGGCATTGCATGGACACGATCCGTGACCGTGATATGCTTGAACGTGAATGGCAGCAGGAGAAGCCGGGATGGAAAGTATGGGGTTAAATAGCAAAGAGGGGTCAATAGAAGAAGTTTCCCAGGGTGGTTTTTGGAAGGGGAAAAATGTTTTTATCACCGGATGCACCGGTTTCCTCGGTTTCTGGTTAACAAAACATTTATTACAGCAGGGTGCTCATGTTGTCGGACTAATCCGTGATGAAGTTCCGATGGCCGCTTTTTATCGCGAGAACTTACATCAGCGCATCACCGTTGTTCGTGGCGATGTGGAAAATGGTACGTTATTGGAACGTGTAGTTGGCGAATATGCCATTGATACAGTATTCCATCTTGCTGCCCAGCCTATTGTAACCGTTGCATATCACAACCCTATTGCAACGTTTAAGGCAAATATTGAAGGTACGTGGAATGTGCTTGAAGCATGCAGGAGACATCACCCTCAGGTTAAACGTATTATTGTTGCATCAAGCGATAAAGCATACGGACAGCAAAAAAAACTCCCTTATACTGAGGATGCCGAGCTTCGCGGGACGCATCCCTATGATGTATCAAAAAGTTGTGCTGATTTGATTTGTGGGACCTATGTTACGACCTATGGTCTGCCGGTCTGCGTAACGCGTTGCGGAAATTTTTATGGCGGCGGTGATCTTAATTTTAATCGTATCGTTCCAGGCACTATTCGTTCTGTGCTCTTGGATGAGCCAGTTGTGATCAGGAGCGATGGGACTCCGTTGCGCGATTACCTCTATATTAAGGATGCGGTTTATGCATACTGTATGCTCGCTGAAAACATAGAAGCGCTCGGTTTACCAGGCGAGGCATTTAATTTCAGTAGCGGCACTCCTGTTTCAGTTCTTGATATTACCCGCATGATTTTAAATGCAATGGGAAAGCCAGATTATCCGGTACAAATTATGAAAAGTGCCTGCGGAGAGATTCAAGATCAATATCTGTCTATTGAAAAAGCACAACGCGTTCTTGGATGGATGCCCCGTTATGGTTTTGAATTAGGGATTCATGAAACCATTATGTGGTATCAAAACTATTTTGCCCATCTTAGAGCATCGGAATCTAAAGAATGACCTCTATAATAACAGTTGGTATCATCGGTGTAGGGAGATGGGGACCAAATCTACTGCGCAATTTTGCCTCCATGGAACAGGTATCTGTCAAAACCGTTTGCGACATTGATCCGGGACGGCTCAAGATTATCCAGCAAAGGTTTCCATCAATTGCCATCACACATTCTCCCCATGATATTTTCAACGATGCATCAATAGCATGTGTAGTAATTTGCACACCGGTATCAACACATTTTGCTTTAGCAGAAAAAGCGCTCCTCAGCGGGAAACATGCCTTTGTTGAAAAGCCGCTTGCGACTTCTTCTGATGAATGCATGCGCCTTATCGACGCTGCACAACGACAGGGCAAAGTTCTCTTTGTCGGGCACACATTTAAGTACAATGCAGGAATACGGGCTGCAAAAAAGTATATTGAAAGCGGTGATCTTGGCGACGTGTATCTTATCGATGCCAATCGGACAAATCTCGGGCCGGTTCGCTACGATACCAATGCTTTGTGGGATTTGGCTTCACATGATATATCTATTTTTTCTTATTGGCTCGACGGTACGCCTAAAGCCGTTTCTGCCCATGGCGGATGTTATTTGAACAAAAATATAGAGGACGTTGTCTATGCAACATTCCTTTATGAAAACGGCATCATTGCACATGTCCATGCAAGCTGGCTCAATCCGAGAAAAATTAGAGAAATTACCGTGGTGGGGACTAAGAAAATGCTGGTATGGAATGACATGAATCTTCTTGAGCCGATTCGACTCTATAATCGCGGTATTGATAAAGATGAGGGATATCAGGATACCTTTGAGAGTTTCAGGTTGTCTATACGGGAAGGAGAAGTTCTGATACCCAGTATTAAGCTAAATGAGCCATTGCTTGCCGAATGTGAACATTTTATCGAGTGCGTACGGACAGGCGCCCGACCCCTTACCGATGGAGAAGATGGCCTTATGGTGGTGAAAGCACTTGAGGCCGCGACCCGGTCATTGCGTCACGATAGCAGGTTAATTCCCATTCTTTAGCCAGACTATTTATGACTTAGCGGAAAAGAGAAAACGCCTATGGTCCCTTTTGTTGACCTCAAAAAACAGTTTCAGGAGCATCGGGAAGAGTTTTTGACCGCCATTGAGCGTGTTATGCAAAGTGCCGCGTTCATACTCGGCAGTGAAGTCGAAACGTTTGAACGAAAATTCGCTGACTTTATCGGAACCAAATATGCGATTGGTGTTGCTTCTGGTACCGATGCCTTACACCTTGCACTTCGTGCTGTGGGGATCGGTCATGGTGATGAAGTGATTACCGCTACCAACACGTTTTATGCAACCACTGCGGCTATAGAACTTGCCGGTGCACGACCAGTCCTTGTAGATTGTGATCCCAGAACATATCTTATCGATGTCGAGGGTGTTGAAAAAGCAATAACACCGAGGACAAAGGCGATTATTCCGGTCCATCTTTACGGACAGGTCGCACCGATGGACGATATCCTGGCGATCGCCCGGAAGCGTAACCTGATGATCATCGAAGATGCCTGTCAGGCACATGGTGCGATGTACAAAGGCAAAAAAGCTGGAACTTTTGGACGCGCCGCAGCATTTAGTTTTTATCCCGGAAAAAATCTCGGGGCGTTCGGAGATGCCGGAGCAATTACTACCGACGATGCGACTCTATACGAGCGATTATGTGCATTGCGTAACTATGGATCGCCGAAAAAATATTTTCATCCGCAATTCGGGATCAATAGCAGGCTAGACGGAATCCAAGCAGCCATCTTGAATGTCAAACTTCAATACCTTGACCAATGGAATGCTGCGCGCGTCCGTGCTGCCGAGCGTTACCATCGTAATTTAAAAGGCTTTTCAGAAATTATTTTGCCAACCTGTGCACCGCATTCCACACATGTTTACCACTTATTTGTTGTTCAGGTGCCAGGTAATCGTGACCGGATACTCGAAAAACTAGCACAGGAGGGAATACAATGTGGCATTCATTATCCGATCCCATTACATTTGCAAAAGGCATATACATCTTTAGGATATCATGAGGGCGATTTTCCATGTGCCGAGGTAGCGGCAAAAAAAATACTCTCCCTTCCTATGTTCCCGGAAATTACCGCCGAACAAATCGACTGTGTCTGCGAACGATTAATTGCTGTATTGTCAGCAGCGGGATGATCCTCCATGCTTGATGGCCAACGGATTGTTTGTATTGCTCCCTGTTATAACGAACTTCATAAAATCGATCAAGTTGTCCAACGGGTTAAGGCCGTATCCTGTGTTGATGAAATAGTTGTTGTTGATGATGGATCGACTGATGGTTCTCCGGATACAGCACGGGCGCTCGGAGCAACTGTCATATCGCTGGGGAGAATGCAAGGGGTGGGAGCTGCAATACGTGCCGGTATTGAATATGCAATTCAAAATAATTTTGATATTGTGGTTATTATCGCTGGGAACAACAAGGACGAGCCGCGAGAAATAGAACGGCTTGTTATGCCTATTGTGCGTGATGGATATGATTTTGTCCAGGGATCACGTTTTTTAAACGGTGGCGGTTTTAGCGGTATGCCTTTCTACCGGGTCATTGCCACCCGGTTGCATCCTTTGTTATTTTCGCTCATCACTGGTACTTGGGTTACTGAAAGCACTAACGGATTTCGTGCGTTTCGGACATCTCTTTTTAAAGACAAACGTATCAATCTGTGGCAAACATGGCTAGATGCTTATGAGCTTGAACCTTATTTATATTATAAGGTTGTAAAGCTTGGATATAAGACAACCGAAGTTCCCGTAACGAAGAGATATCCTCCCAAACAACTTGGATATACGAAAATGAAACCACTTATCGGTTGGTGGAGTATCTTGCGACCGCT
>JAOAHH010000025.1 GCA_026415325.1 Thermodesulfobacteriota bacterium
CTTGCGCGCAAAATAATACTCTACACACGATGGCGGGTCTGTGAAACTCCTGAAGAGCTCCTCTCAAGCGAGTGCTTTGAAGAAGTATTGAAGAACTATGTCAAAAGCCTTGTGCGCAAGCACTCTTACCTCCTGAAACTATTTGGGCAAACAACGCCCGATGACGCTGTCATCCCTATGCTCATCGAAACATTCAAGCATCTTGTTAAATTACCGGCATGCGACGTTCCCAAAATTGTTAACGGTTCCGATTTTTTGTTTCAGGACACTTCGCTGTTTTCCGATTTTGTTGAGCAACTTTATAACTACTGGAGAAGTTTTAACCGATTTCTTATATGCGATTCCGAAGGAGAATCCCTTGATCGCCGCCCCTACCGGACATTCAACGTTACCGTTGAGCGGTTGTCCCACCTGATCCGAAGCGTCTATCGGGATATTGAAGAGAATCTTACCGGCTCGCATCCGCGGATATATCGCCAAATCAACGCCGGGGCAGAAATAGCAGCCATATCATTGCCGAAGGCTATTCCGCTACCCGGTGGCCCTTATAGCTCCTTGCACCGCATCCCTGTGATCCGTCAAGTGTTGCTCAATCCGCCGCTCATACTCAACCCGCCTATGAACAAACGAACGGGGCAATTTGTCAAAGTGCACACCAATCCCCTCCTCTGTTGTGACGTTGATGAGCGGGAATGGTTGTGTTACCCTGCAAAGGTCGGCCATCTAGTCATCCTTGTCTATTTCCATGAGGCATTCTTCGAGCTCGGATTTTCTCTCTGCAACCTTTTCGAAATCGCCGACGATAACGATCTTTTAAGAAAGCCAGATGCACTGTATCTATTTGGCGTTGATGAACATGATTTGAACACCTTAGGTGTTTTCCCCACAGTGTTCTATGATGATCCCGAACATGACTTACTGGTTGCCGCTGCGCCTCGGGCAGATGCATTCGGGTATTTCGGGTACCTTAAAAAAATGGTGCTTACGTTGCACAACATTCGTGTTATGAAAGAAGGTCGATTGCCTTTCCATGGGGCATTTGTCAAAATATTGCTTAACCATGGCATTGAAAAAAACATTTTGATCATTGGCGATACCGGCGCGGGCAAATCAGAGACCCTTGAGGCGTTCCGCATCCTCGGTGAAGAGTTTATCCAAGGCATGTTCATTATTGCCGACGACATGGGTTCATTGCATATTGACGATGAAGGAACTATTGTTGGCTATGGGACAGAAATCGGTGCGTTTCTCAGACTCGATGATTTACAGCCCGGTTATGCTTTTGGCCAAATCGACCGCTCGATTATTATGAGTCCCTCGCAGATTAACGCCCGCATCGTTCTGCCGGTAACAACCTATGAAACAGTTATACGCGGTCATGCAGTTGACATGCTCTTGTATGCGAATAACTATGAACAGATTGATGAAGACCATCCGATCATCGAACCCTTTAATGACCCAGACCAAGCCCTGACCGTCTTTCGCGAAGGAACCGTAATGAGCAAGGGAACCACTACGTCAACCGGCATTGTCCATTCGTATTTTGCTAATATCTTCGGACCTCCGCAGTACAAAGACCTTCATGAAAAAATTGCACGGGTGTTTTTTAACGCATTGTTCAATAAAAAGATATTTGTTGGACAGATGCGAACACGGCTCGGCATTGCGGGCTATGAAATTAGCGGTCCACAGGAGGCTGCCCAAAAACTCATTGAGTATATTAAAGCGACCGCAGCATAAAGGCTAAACAGGGAGAGGAATATAAAAACAAATACGTTTTGCCTACCACCCCTCTCCTTTTGCTAACCCTAATGGATGGAGGTACTACTATGTCCAGTGTTGTTATACTAATGGGGTCAAAGGCGGACAAAGACCATTGCATGAAAATAAAAAATGTGCTGGATCGCTTTAATGTACGGTGCATACTCAGAATTGCATCGGCACATAAGACACCTCTCAGGGTACTCGATATCCTTACCTCTTACCGTGACGCACCGGTTGTATTTATTACCGTTGCCGGCAGAAGCAATGCGTTAAGCGGTTTTGTTGATGCGAACACGCATCATCCGGTCATTGCTTGTCCGCCGTATGGGGATAAGTTTTCCGGAGCAGATCTTTTTTCAAGCCTGCGCATGCCCTCAGGCGTTTGCCCGCTGACCGTGCTTGAACCTGAGCAGGCTGCCTTGGCTGCGGTCAAAATGCTTGCCCTGCATGACGAGCAGCTTTCCGTGCTTATTAAAAAGTATCAGGAAGAAAAACGGAAAGAAATCGAGGCAGATGATCAGGATCTTATGGCAACGCAGCCAGCAATATAACAAAAGCTATGCTCTTACGTTACGATCGGATGCCCCTGAGGTAACGAAAGTATGAAAACCGGCGCTTAGGGGTAACCAAGAACCGATACGCACAGAAATGAAAGAGCGTAACGATTGTTTCAAGTCATATTGTTGCCGCTCAGCCAAAATCCTGCTTTATCAATAGATACATGAGACCATTACGGTTCCCAGTCTGTTCGTACCAAAACATAATATTGATGATATCTTTCTACCGGTGAATCCGCAACTATGTAGTCAAAACGCATAGTGCAATCGCCATCATTGCAGACATACGCACCGTGGATCATCTCAAAATCCTCGAGCGGGAACAACGTCGTCACCGAAAAGAAGGTGTTCCCTATTTGCATATAGTGTCCGAGTAAACCGCTTTCACCTCCGATGCCGGTGACATAATACAATTTCTTATCGTAAAAGCCCATAAATTGACAAGTGGTGCACTCAGTCTGCTGCCACAGTGTCCCGTCAAGGCTTTTTATCTCATTAAAAAACGCCGTGGTCGTCGTCGTGCTGCCGCCTTCAGGAACAGTCGTTGTGGTGGTGCTTGCCCCTTGTTTATCAGATGTAACGAACGACCAGCTCACATATTCACCAAGACGGTTGCCCTGAGTATCACATACCAAGGGCGACAGCATAGCAATGTATTCGGTATGGGGCCTTAGATCCATTATTGGAGCAAATGTTGCCGTTTTTAAACTGCTCTCATAGGAAACCTTTCCCGGAACCGGGAAGTTGTCTGCGTCGCGAAGCGTAAACGTGTATTGTGTTAATGTTGCGGCATTCATATCGTTTGCAAACACAACGGAAATCGTTTGACCGAGCGGGACATCGGAGGCTTGGTCATCCGGAGTAATTGACGCAATTTCAGGAGGTGCGGTATCTGCCTTGGTAACAAACCACCAGGTATACGGCTCTTTGAGTCTGCTTCCTTCAACGGTCGTAACATCCGTCGTGACAACGCCGGTGTAACGTGTAAGCCCGTGCAATCTTTCTAAAAAACTGAAAATTGCCTGTTTTGCCTCTGCATCGTAAAAAATTTCGCCGGCAATGCGATTCCCTTGCGCATCTTGTACATACACTGTTTCATTGGTAATAGTTGCGGAGCTCATTGCATCCCTGAACTGAATGATGACCCGTTTCAGAGACGGTGCAATGTTCTCGCTTTTCGGTGCAGGATCGGTAACGAGAACCGCTGGTGAGTTAACAACCGTAAAAACATCGGATACTGCTTCGCCGCTGTTAAAGCCGTCATGAGCGATGATTTTGATCCTGCACTGATTTGTATTGGGAATCCGGGCGGTATTCAGGGAATAGGTTTGCCCGTCATAGCGCGGCTCGAGCATGTCCCATGAAATACCACCGTCAGTGCTGTATAAGAGCGTAAAGGTCATTGTATCGCCGTCGGCATCAGCGGCATCCCATGCCACATCAAAAGTGCCATTGGCAATTTGACCCGCAAACGGCGATGATAACGTTACCTGAGGCTTGTTCAATGAGCGGGGAACCGTACAGAGCGCGGATTCCTTATATTTTAAAACAACGGTAGCGCAACGGTCATCCCATGCAATACCCTCGATAAACGCCGTATAGTGGTTGCCGGCATTATCAGAGAGAAATTCCGGTTCAAAGCAATGACGTGCCAAGACAGCTCCGGCATTATCCTGCAACTCAAGCGCATAGTCGCCCGTCATACCTGCTGAATCCCCGTCGGTTTCGTCAAGCACATACACTTTATCAATAACCGCGGTATGCCTGTCGCCGGATAGTGCGATAATGCCTGACGCACGCAGCGTTTTTGTGCCTGTTTGCATGATATTGTAGGAGGGCGATGCCCCTGAAGAGAATGCCCGCAAGAGACATTCATAGTTCGGATTGGTAATCCATACATTGGCTCTGCCTGACACGTCAGCCCACATCAGGGGGATCGCCGCAGGTGAGCGGGCCATAAATTCAGATATCGTGTAGACCGTACTGTCAATATATTGATCCGTGCCGACATTATAGCCATAAATCGGAGGAAATCCTGTTTCAGGGTCATGGCCCTGTTTGTCGCCGCCGCCGTTATACCGCATCAAATGTGATATTTCATGGGCTAAAATCGGGTATCCGGCAGAGTTTTTTATGAAAGCCGCATTGGGTACGGTTTCGGCATGGGTTACTCCATCGGCTCCATACGTGGCGCTCATCCACGCATCAGGGGCTACACCGACAATAAGATCATACCGCCTGCCGAAATAATGGATCCAGCTCAGGTTTCGCAACATGAGTATGCCGTACAGCTTGTCAAAGCCGATGGGTATACTTCCCAGAACATTTATAATCGTATTGTCATGCAGCCGATGGGCCTGCGGATCAACTGCGCATATGGCATGTGACAAAGGATAGATGAGGTCTATAAAATTATGATTCCGGGCTACGACATCGCGAATGGATATCTCCCTTCCTGCCATACCGCTCCACGCGCCAACGGCTACCGGCACGTACAGAATTCTGAAGTTGTCCCGAGTCGCCACAACCGCGACATCTTTGCTTTCGGCAAAAATCCGTGGGGGAGTTTTTTGCTGCCGCACCGGCGTGATCGTCGCGATTATGGTATATGAACCCGTCGTATGAACGATCGGCACCTCGGTGAAACGGTTGCCGTTGACAATGCCTTCATAAAAATTGATTGATCTGCCGCGAGTTTTGAACTCACTGAATCCGGCATAATAATGTTGCACCGGAGCGCTGTCCTTGCGTTCACTTTCGATTTCAGGAGCAAAAATCGTCACATTCTTTTTGCTGCAGGAAGCAGTCGTACCTCCGCCTTGATAGGCGACATCCACGTCGACGATAATCTTTTTAACGTCAGTCGTATAAAACCCGCTTGCCTTTTTTCTGCCCCATGTCGGCTTGATCCGTACAACCGTTGGTTTGTTTTTCACCAGCGGCTCGTTTTCCACAACCTGTACCGGTATGATCTCAAATGA
Organism: Thermodesulfobacteriota bacterium; assembly: GCA_026415325.1. GTDB lineage: Bacteria > Desulfobacterota > WTBG01 > CAIYCZ01 > CAIRTM01 > JAOAHH01. Next base: position 5,303 of record JAOAHH010000025.1, read on the forward strand.
TATTTTCGGCAGTGTGGTGAACTGCCAGGATATACCCCATGCAAGGTCGGCGCCTTGCTTGGATTTGATACCCTTGCTGATTGTAACAAATATGTCCTTGCCGTAATCCGGAAGGGCGGTATCCGGGATGAACGTGACCGTTGCCCCGGATGTCTGGTATGTGCCTGCAACGGTTTTTTTGTATTCATCTATATAGGATACCGTGAAATTGTTCTGATTGACCGTGCTCCCATCTACCGCATCGCTGAACGTGACGCTAATGCCGGGATCTTCCCAATCAACATTGACCGCCTTGTCCCCAGGTGTATAGGAAACAGGAAAAAATTGCGAAGGCGATGTGGTCGTGCTGGTGGTCACAATGGTTGTGGTTGTTTCGTAAATGGTTGTTGTGGTGCTTTCAACGGCAGTGGTGGTCGTCGTGGTAGTGACCGGGGCCCAGGCATCCACATAATCATAGGAAAGAGAGAGTAATGCATTGCATCCACAAGCGGAAACGTAAAATACTGTGCTGTCATGCCACCTTTGACAGAGCTTTAACTGAGAAAGTGTTCCGGGTACCAACATGATGTAACTCCAGTCATTGTCCCTGAGCACCGATTCCTCCCCATCAACGTAGGCATAAACTGGGTTATTGTCAGAATCTACGATATACCATACATTCCGTGGAGAACCGGAACTGCTCGTGCCAGGGTTAAAGGTAATTACTTTGAAATTAGTATAACATTTTGGTGAAACAGCATCGTTGTCCCAAGAAGTCATAGGAAGGCCTTCACTCAATCGGCAGTCATTTGTACATAATGCTTGCGGCTGACAGCAATAATTGTCGGTCTGAACCGTAATGGTATCGGCCATACCCTGACGCATGCCGAAAAAACAGCACAATGCCAACATAATTGGGATATAGATTGGTTTCATAGTGCCTCCTTCTATAGATGTGATTATGGAATACATTACCCTATGATAAAGGTGCAGTGACCGTTATTGATTATTCGTTGTGTTGCCACTAAGGGATCAGATACCCAAGCGAGCGGACATGCTTCTTCTCGAACCGTTTTATAAACCGAACACTTTAAAGTTTTGAACAGCAACTCGTTCACGACCTATCCTTGTGTTCACTGCTTTTTGTCCTGCATCTCCTCTGAAGTCCCGCTTGCACGGCTTTAAAAGCAGCCTTCAAAGACATACAAAATGCCATGCCGACCAAGACTTGATGTTTATCATGTGCCATTGGACGTTGTGATAAAGCCGCAACATCTGATTCATCCTGCAGATACGTTATACCTCAATGATAGCTCTTTGCTTTTTAAACTACATCACCTTCCTCCCCTTTTGCATACCACCGTGTCGGCAGAAATGTTTATCTCTCCTTCTGCGATTACATCGGCTGCCGTATTATTGCAGATGTTGCCCGTTTGTATGGTCACATTCTTTGCCGCATTAATACCGCTGCCGCGGTTGCCGGTTAC
>JAOAHH010000083.1 GCA_026415325.1 Thermodesulfobacteriota bacterium
TTTGCGGTAAAAAGAATCGGATCAGCTTGTGTTCCTTGGGCTATCAAGGTGCCGCCGATTTTTAGCCCCGCATCCTTATTGAACCTCACCTCAACCCCCGGATCGATCGTCAGCGTGATGTTAGGGTAAACCTGAACACCACCTGAGACAATGTAAGGACTGCCGCCGATTGTCCATGTGGTATTTGAAATGATGTTTCCAAAGACCGGTGTGTCGGCGTGAGTATTAGGTGTGGGTAAAAGAGAAAAAAGCGCGCAAATAAAAAGCGTTACGAGGGTTCTTTGCTTCATACAAATTCCCCCTGTGCGAATGGTGTTTTTAATGGAGAATATAAAAATATAATATCATATAACCTGTTGATTTAGAAAAAGAAATTAGTTTTAAGAAATACGGCTTAAGGCGCAAGGCATACAGTAAAAAATATAAAGGGTGTGCCGTATGCTTCCCGCTGTCCACCGATTTTGAAATCGAGGCGCTCGATCGGCTCAACTCAGCCCGATTGGTTGGCAGACTTGTGTTTACCGGCAGCACCATGCTGCGGCTGTGCTACGGGTTGAACCGTTTTTCAGTTGAGCTTGATTTCTGGACAGCACAAGAGACCGATATTGCGCCATGTTGCTGCGTCGGGAAATCTTTGTACGGCTTGCGGAGAAAGAGGAGAAGTTATTAGGCCTAAAAGCGGAAACGGTACAGGGCTTAATGCCCAGGGTATTAAGGCATCCTCTTACGGCTTACGCATATGCGCTTTATGCCCTGTGCCGTGTGCTGCCCCCTGCTCATAATGGCCAGCGAGAACGGGCATTCATATTATAGGGGAACGCGGCAACCTGAGAAATTCGGTGTTCGGTTGCCTTTGCTATCATGGCAGCGTTGTCAGTGCACAGGATCAAGGAAGGGAAATAGGCCGGGATGCCACAGCGCTCGGCTTCCTGCTGCATTGCCTCACGCAGCCGTGAGTTTGCCGCGACTCCGCCGGCAACGGCAACTGCCTTTGCATTGTACTCATGCGCCGCCTTGAGGGTTTTCTGTACCAGAATGTCGACAACCGCCTCCTGAAAACTTGCCGCAATATCGGAAAGCTCCTGTTCAGAGTACGTCATGTCCCCTCTTTTTTTTACATAATACATCACGGCCGTCTTGAGTCCGCTGAAGCTAAAGTTATAGGATGCCTCGCTGACCATGGGGCGGGGAAAGGGGATCGCTGAAGAATTGCCGCCTTTTGCAAGGCGGTCGATGACAACACCCCCGGGATATCCAAGCCCGAGCAGTTTTGCTACCTTGTCATATGCCTCACCTGCTGCATCGTCAAGGGTTTTGCCAAGGAGTTTGTAATTACCGATTGCATTGATGAGGTAGAGGTTTGTATGCCCGCCAGACACAACAAGGGAGATTATCGGCAACGGCACGTTGTTTTCAAAGAAACAGGAGAGGATATGCCCCTCGAGATGGTTGACACCCACAAGTGGCAGCTGTCGCGCCCAAGCAATTGCCTTTGCAGTATTGATGCCTACAAGCAGCGACCCGATAAGCCCCGGCCCCTGTGTGACACCGATACCCTGAATATCACCAAGCGTAACATTTGCGCGCTCAAGCGCTTCTTTGATCACCGGGATTATTTTTTCCTGATGCATGCGCGAGGCGATTTCAGGAACAACGCCGCCGTATTTTTTATGGAAATCAACTTGTGAAGAGATTACGTTTGACAGGATCTCCGTTCCGTCGCGCACAACCGCTGCAGCGGTTTCATCACAGGATGTTTCGATACCGAGGAGAAGCATAACGTAAGTGTTGGTGCACCCGAGAACTGAAAGGGTACGGTAACTACCGAATTAAAAATCATTCCTTGAGCTTTTTAATGGCTCAGGGTAAGATGGTGCTCAAGGAATCAGAGGCAAGGTTATTTTGTTTTTTGTGCCTCCGGTCTTCCGTCTCCTGAATTCTGTTTTCTGTTTTTCTATGGACATCAAAACAGATTTTCTCATCATCGGTTCGGGAATCGCCGGATTAACGTATGCCCTTAAAGTTGCGGCGTACGGCAGCGTAGCGATCGTTACCAAAAAGGATAAAAAAGAATCGAACACCAACTATGCTCAAGGAGGCATTGCCGCAGTTGTTGCCCCTGACGATTCCATAGAACTGCATGTAAAGGATACTATAACAGCGGGCGCGGGTTTGTGCAAGCCGGATATCGTACGCATGGTAGTGAGCGAAGGTCCGGAGCGCATTAAAGACCTTGTGGCATGGGGCGTTCCGTTTACCAAGCGCAAGAAAGGCTCTCATATAGAGTTTGACCTTGGCATGGAGGGCGGCCATAGCCGGCGGAGGATTCTCCATGTGCAGGACCTTACAGGCCGCGAGATCGAGCGCATTCTGCTTCGGCGAGTAAAGCAATGCAGCAACATCAGAATATTTGAGAACCACATTTGCATTGACCTTATCACGGCTAAAAAGCTGGGGCTCCGTAATGTTTCAAAAAATTTCTGCATCGGTTCGTATGTGCTTGACCGGAATACCGGACAAGTACATACATTCACATCAAAAGTTACGCTGCTTGCCAGCGGCGGCGCAGGCAAAACCTATCTCTATACAACCAATCCCGACATATCGACCGGCGACGGCATTGCCATGGCATACCGCGCCGGTGCCCGCATTGCCAACATGGAGTTCATCCAGTTTCATCCAACCTGTCTGTACCATCCACAGGCAAAAAATTTTCTTATCTCGGAAGCCGTCCGAGGGGAAGGAGGTATTTTGCGGCGCTGCGACGGCGTTGCATTCATGAAAAAGTATCATCCGCTTAAAGACCTTGCGCCTCGCGATATCGTTGCGCGCGCTATTGACGCGGAGTTAAAGCGCACCGGCGATGACTATGTGCTTCTTGACATTACCCACCGGGGCGCACATTTTATCAAAAAACGATTCCCTTATTTGTACCGGCGCTGTCGTGAATTCGGTATTGACATGGCAAATGAACCGATACCGGTTGTGCCTGCCGCACACTACTTGTGCGGCGGTGTGCTGACCGATGATTATGGCGAATCCAATATTACAGGACTGTTTGCTGCCGGTGAGGTTGCCTGCACCGGTCTTCACGGCGCAAACCGACTGGCAAGCAATTCCTTGCTTGAGGCGCTTGTGTTTGCCCATCGGGCTGCCGTGCGTTCGGTGCAGCAGGTAGATATGCGGCGGATGCCCGACATTGCTATACCCCCGTGGGATCCGGGCAACGCCATGGATATCGATGAATCTGTTGTTATTGCACATAACTGGGATGAAATCAGGCGGCTGATGTGGAATTATGTCGGAATCGTGAGGTCGAGAAAACGGCTTGAGCGGGCATGGCGCCGCATTCAGCTTCTGAACAAGGAGATCACCGATTACTACTGGAATTTTATCATCACCTCCGACCTCATCGAGCTGCGCAACATTGCGACCGTCGCAACGCTGATAATCGCTTCAGCATTAAAGCGAAAAGAGAGCAGAGGGCTGCACTATATGATCGACTATCCACAGCCGGTAGAGCGGTTTGCCCAGCGCGATACCGTTTTGCAGATACGGCCGCGCACAAGCAGAGTGCTCAGCCGAAAACTCTCACACGCGAAGGCCGGCACACAACACAAACCGTCCCGTTTTTCCCTGTTCTCCGCGGTGGGAAAAGAAGAGGTGTAGGTTGCAGGCAGTACAGATGCCTGACAATTCGATGTGTTCTGCCCGGATGCCAGAAGCCTGAAGCTGCATCCAGTTGAGCCCCGCAAGATCGATGTATATCGTGCCAGATGCTTCACGGATGTAAGGACAATTATGGCCAAATCGGTCGTGAAAAAGTACGGCAACATCGGGTCGTACCGAGAAACAACACGCTCCGATCGACGGTCCGATCCCTGCTCTGATTGTTTTGGGGCTGCAACCGTAATCACGTATCATGACTTCTACTGTTTTTAAGGCAACGGATGCGACCGTACCCCGCCATCCAGCATGGATGAGCGCAATAACCCTGTTTGTAGGGTCGTAGAGAATTATTGGGACGCAGTCCGCAACCCGCACCATGAGAATGATATTTTTTTTATCGGTGATGAATGCGTCGTAGCCGTCAAGAGCATGCGCGCGTGGGAACTGAACCTGCCGGTTGGGAATGGCATTTATAGATGCAATGCGGTCGCCGTGCACCTGATGCGAGGTGACGACCGATGAGAGGTTAAATCCGAGTGCTTGTGCGAGTCTGCGATAGTTTTCCTCGATGTTTTCTGCAGCGTCTGCGGTTCCGGTGCCGAGGTTGAGGCTGTGAAACGGTGGCGGGCTCACCCCGCCGATACGGGTGGTGACGGCGTGCGTAAGTCCGCCATAGGGCGCGAGGTTTTCAAACAGCAGGAGTTTGAGGCCGGAAACTGTTTTTTCGATCATGGCATTCGCTTCTTGTGATACAATTAAAATATGACCATACGGAAGCACATCATCGAACTTCTTGCCGAGGGTCGCTGGACCGCCCGAGATCTCTCACAAGCAGTGCATGTGTCTGAGAAAGAGGTAATCGCGCATCTTGAACATGTAAGCAAAAGCATGAAACATGCTTTTGGCATTGAACCACCTCGATGTCTTGCCTGTGGCTTTTCTTTTAAAAACCGACTTCATATCCGAAGTCCCGGCCGATGCCCCCGTTGTAAAAGCGAGCATATTCAGGATCCCCGATTTTATCGAAAAAACGCTCACGGTGAGAGGTGAGCAGTGAAGAGTAACCGGTAAGCCGGAGTGTTTGCTTATATGTATTGTTCTCACCGCTCCTCATTTACCTTTTATCTGTGAATGTATGCAAGGCGAACTCACCCTTTTTGTAGAGCAGATAATACCCTCGCTCATCATCCCAGCAGGGGAGGCTGTAGAAGCGTTTGGCGCCGCTGACAAAGTGTTCCATTTTATGGGTATGGCCGCAAATCACCACGTCAATTCCTGCAGTGAAATGCTGTTCGATCGCTGCACGGGTAAATTCAAAGCGTGAGGGATCCTGCGCCGAGATTACTTCCTTACTTTTTTTCATGAAGAGGTGGGCAAGCCGGTTTTCAATCCATCCGGGAAGGAGAGGATCAAGCAGCCGAAACCACGGCCACATTCTTCGGCGATATGAGAGAAATATTGTGTCTGAAAGGCACAGGGTATGGCCGTGTGCGAGGAGGAGCCTCATGCCGTCAAGCAATATTTCGGCTTCCTCGCCTAAAAAGAAAGCACCACAGCGGGCAAGCGTTTTTTGAGAGAGCAGGAAATCTCGATTGCCAGCAAGCACCCCGACCATGATGCCTCGTGATGTTAGTGAAGAGAGTTTTTCAAATACCTGTTGATGCGCTGCATAGAGCAGGCGGTTGTTTGCCCAGAACTCAAATAAATCTCCCAAGATATACAGCTCCCCGGGGTTGTGGATGATCATATCACAGAAACCGAGCAGGAGCTTTGCCCGACGGGGTGTGTCGGCACTGAGGTGAATGTCTGCGATGAAATAGGCACGTGTCATAATCGTTATACTGTGGGTGATGCGGTTGACATAGATACCATAGATGGTTGTTCATGCAAAGTAAAACAGGAGTTTGCCACTATGGTTGCTTGACTTACCGACCCCGCTGCCATATACTCGACCGAAACCCATACCGATTGAAAATTGTTTTGCTTATCGGAGCGCATGCATGAAGCGGACGATCGGATTTGACAACGAGCGGTATTTGCAGGAGCAGGAAGCCGAAATTTTAAACCGCGTTGCTCTGTTCGGCGACAAGCTCTATCTTGAGTTCGGCGGCAAACTTCTGTTTGACTACCATGCGGCGCGCGTGCTGCCGGGCTTTGACCCGAATGTGAAGATGAAATTGCTGCAAAAACTTAAAAGCAAGGCGGACATTCTTCTCTGTATCTATGCCGGCGATATCGAGCGCAAAAAGGTGCGGGCTGATTTCGGCATTACCTATGACACAGATGCGCTCAAACTTATCGACGATCTTGCCGAATGGGGCATCGCGATTACGGCAGTGGTCATTACGCGTTTCAACGACCAGCCTGCTGCAAAAATCTTTAAGAATAAACTCGAACGCCGCGGGATAACCGTCTATGTGCATCGGTACACAAAAGGATATCCAACCGATATCGACCTTATCGTCAGCGAAGAAGGATACGGCAGCAATAGCTATATCCCAACCCGCAATCCGCTTGTGGTCGTGACTGGCCCTGGCCCCGGTAGCGGGAAACTTGCAACCTGCCTTTCTCAGCTCTATCATGAGCACAAGCGCGGCATCAAGGCGGGGTATGCAAAGTTCGAGACATTCCCTGTATGGAACCTGCCGCTCAAACATCCCGTCAATGTTGCCTACGAAGCGGCGACTGCGGATATTATGGACTTTAACCAGATCGATCCTTTTCACCTTGAGGCGCATCAGAAACTGGCAGTCAATTACAACCGGGATGTTGAGGTGTTTCCGGTCCTCCGCAAGATCCTTGAGCGCATTTCCGGCTCTGATGCGCTCTACCGGTCTCCAACGGATATGGGGGTGAACCGGGTCGGTTTTGCAATTATCGATGATGCTGTGGTGCAGGAGGCTGCGCGGCAGGAGCTCATCCGCAGGTATTTCCGGTATCAGTGCGAATATGCGATGGGGTTTGCCGAGCGGGAGACCGTACAGCGTGTCGAACTGCTCATGAATGAACTCAACGTGAGGCCTGAAGAGCGTCGTGTTGTCAATATGGCACGGCAGGCGGCAGAGGAGGCGGTGCGGCGCGGCAAGGGCAGCGAAGGGATTTTCTGCGGTGCGGCTATTGAACTGCATGATGGAACAATCATTACCGGCTGCAATTCGCCTCTCCTGCATGCTGCATCAAGCTTGGTGATTAACGCCATCAAACATCTTGCAGGGCTGCCCGAGCAATTGCATTTGCTCCCCAAAAACATAATGGAAAAAATCGGAACGTTTAAGACCGGCATTCTTGGGGCGCGGGCTGCGAGCCTTGACCTTGAGGAAACCCTGATAGCTTTGAGCATCAGCGCTATGACCAATCACGCGGCACAGTTGGCGCTTGAGCGCCTCCCAGAGTTGCGCGATACCGAGATGCACATGACCCATATCCCGACACCGGGTGATGAGGCAGGGCTGCGGCGGCTCGGAATCAATGTCACCAGTGATCCTGATTTTTCAACAAAAAACCTCTTCGTCCTCAAATAATGAAAGGGGTACTGATGGCACCTGTAAAAATTATGCCGTGTCTTGATATGAAAGATGGGCGCGTCGTGAAAGGCATTAACTTTGTCAATCTCCGCGATGCCGGCGATCCCGTAGAGCATGCTGCCGTGTACCAGCAGGAAGGCGCCGATGAGCTTGCCATGCTCGATATCGCTGCAACCGTCGAAAATCGTTCAACCCGGCTTGAATGGGTTCGCAAGGTTGCTGCTGCAATACAGATTCCGCTGACGGTCGGGGGCGGTATCGGAAGTATTGAGGATATCGAACAGGTGCTTGCCGCAGGCGCAGCAAAAGTATCGATCAACACCGCAGCGGTGCGCAATCCCCAGCTTATCGACGAAGCCGCGCGTCGTTTTGGGTCCGGGACGATCACCGTCGCTATTGACGGCAAGCGCTCGCAATCGGTCACTTCAGGATTTGAGCTTGTTGTGGCAGGCGGCACGACACCGACAGGTAAAGATGCAATTGCATGGGCGCGTGAATGTGAGCAGCGTGGCGCAGGAATTCTGCTGCCGACCAGCATGGACGGTGACGGAACGCGCGCAGGCTATGATATACCGTTTACGCGGGCGATTGCCGATGCCGTACGTATTCCGGTCGTGGCATCAGGGGGTGCCGGTACGCTTGAGCATTTTCTTGAGGCGGTGACCCAGGGGCATGCACAGATTCTTCTTGCCGCATCGGTTTTTCATTTCAGAACCTTGTCGATCAGGCAGGTGAAAGAGCATCTTGCACGCTCTGGAGTAGAGGTTGTCATATAACCCATGCCGACATGGTTTTTCACCTTTTTTTGTCTGTCAGTACTGTTGATGCCCCATACATGCAAGGGTGCCGGAGATAATGCGTCTGCGATTGTATCGCAGATGCGGCCGCTTCTGCACACGTTTGTTGAGATTAAAGCATGGGGTGATGGCGCTCATGAAGCGATTGAGGCAGCATTTGCCGAAATGTCACGCATCAACGACCTGCTGAATAATTATGATCCTGCAAGCGAGGTGTCGCGGATTAATGCTGCCGCCGGAGAAAAGCCGGTAACCATAAGCCCGGAAACTATGGATGCCCTGCGTACGGCAATCAGATTTTGTGAACTGTCGGGAGGTGCATTTGACATCACGGTTGGCCCGCTTCTGAAATTCTGGGGGTTTGCTCAGGAAGAGCCGGGCATGTTTGGGCATGAACCTGACCGCCGCGCAATTCGGAAGGCAAAAAAACTTGTCGATTACCGGGCAATAGAACTTACCGAGGTGCAAAAGGAGGGTGGAGCTTTTACCTACTGTGCCCGGCTGAAAAGGCCCGGCATGTGGATCGATGTCGGTGCATTTTCAAAAGGATATGTTGCAGATCGGGCGATGGAAGTGCTTGGGGCGCGGGGAATTACCAATATGCTGATTTCCGCCGGCGGCACTATTTGTGCCCGCGGCAAAAAGCCGGACGGCTCCCCCTGGATGGTTGCGGTACGGCATCCACGCAAAGAAGACTCGTTTTTGACCTTTGTCAAACTCTCCGATGCTTCGATTTCTACTTCGGGCGATTACGAGCGGTTTTACGAGCATGAGGGAAAGCGCAGGGGGCATATTATTGACCCGCGATCAGGCATGCCGGTCGAGCGCATGCAGTCGGTCAGCGTCATAGCACGTTCTGGAGTGGAAAGCGATGCATTGTCAACTGCATTGTTCGTGCTTGGCCCTGAGAAAGGCATTGCGCTTATTGAAAAGCTGCCCGATGCATCTGCGCTCCTAATAACACAACAGGGTGAGATTGTTATGTCACGCAAATGGCCACAGAGAACCGTTTTTTACTGATGTGACGGTGACAGAAAAATGGTTGTTGATGGAGAGCGTTATGAGACAGTATCTTGCTGTAGATCTTCGCGGATCTTTCCAAACGAAAAGTCCTCAACGGCACTGTTGAGCAGCATCATCTTATCTGATTCCCCGATATCTGCCCACAAGCCTCCCGCTGCCCAGTTGTATGCGCTTGTTGTTGAAAGCGGCCGAGACCATCGGAGAGCAATTTCTGCGCGGGAGGTTTGACACTGAACGGGAAACTCAACGAAAAGTTTCATTGCCTCTGTTATCGGTTGAGCCGATGCTATTAATAGTCCAACGCCAACAGGGCTAATATCCATAATAATACAGCGATTGCATTCTTTGCCATCAGGCAAAAAGCATTTTCCGTTGAGCTGGAGTGGGATTCTTTTGTGGGCTCTTTTTTCCATGCGGTTGAGAGGAGTATTTTGCTTATTATTTATCACTGCACTATAGTATATATGTTTCGAAAATGAAAGTCTTGTTTTTTATCAGGTTAATACGGGCTAAAAACCGGTAGTGGTTAATCAAATGACAATAAAACTGATCGCAAGCTTGTTTTTCTATCGTTAACGCCGAGTTTTTTTCGAATATTATTTCGATGGAAATCCACGGTTCGGTTTGAAAGCCCCATCATATCGGCTATTTTTTTGGTCGAACAGCCGTTTTTGATAAGATTGGCAATGTGAATTTCCGTTGGGGTAAGTTTTGCGCTTTTAACCGACAGGTTTTTGCCAAACGGTGAAACGATGTTCATGACGTTGGATGCAATGATATTGAGATAGGTTTTCTGACGGTCATTGTTTAAAATTTCTTTAAGTTTCTCGATGTAAGGAGCAACGAGTTCCTGCATATTGTAAAGTATCTTCTCCTCGATCTCTTTTTTGCTCTCTTCGGTTCGTTGGAGCAAAATTTTTAGTGCATTGTTTACTTCTGTAAGCTCATTGGCTTTTGCCGCAAGTTCCTGTTCGCGAAGGTGGAGCTGCCGTTCGACCTCTTTCCGCTCTTCGATTTCGCGCGCAAGGTTTTCCTGAACCTTTTTTATATCGGTGATGTTTCTGATAAAAGCACAAATGTACTCTTCATCCTTGAATTCAAAAAAGTTATGCAAAAACAGTAGATGACGGGTTAGCCCGTCCGGAGATTCAAACGGCGCATCAAAAATGACCTGCTTTTTCTTTTTGTTCTCTTCCCAATATTCCTGCCATGACTTGTGCACTGACCATTTGCTTATTTCGTATATTGGCTGTAATTGGATTGTCTCAGGAGTCAAACCAAGAAGCTGTGACGAAGCCTGATTGGCGAATACGATCCGGGCATCTTTGTCGACACAGATGATTGCCTCGGAAGCATTGTTCAAAATGAAATAGGCAAGCCTGAGCTGCTGTTCCACCCTTTTTTGTTCGGAAACATCCCTGAAAAGCCCGATCATAATGCGTTTGCCGTCCTGTTCAAAAACGGTTGTGTTAATCGTTACCGGAATGACGGTGTTGGTGCGGGTTAATACCTCACAATCGATATTGCGGGTTGTGTGTTGTGTGCCGCATTGGTTAAACAGATCTTGGTAAAATGGTTTCCGTTCAGGCGGATGCAAATTGGTGAAATGATCACCGATGAGTTCGGTGCGGCTACAGCCCATGAGGTGCTCCGCAGCGCGATTGACGTCAAGGAGTATACCAGTATCCACATCTGCAACGAAAGCGGCATCGGTTAGCTCGTTGAAAAGGTCATAGTAGCGTTTCCGCGAGTGTTCCAGCGCGGTTTCTGCCTTTGTTTTTTCGGTAATGTCCCTCAATGATGCAACGGCACCGATGACGGCACCGGAAGCACTCCGGATCAGGGCAATGTTGCTTTCAGCAATAAAAACATCGCCGTTTTTTTTGCAGCATGCCATACGCAGATTATCAACAAAGCCGGTCTTATACAAAAGGTCGGAACGATGTATATCAATGCCTTTCTGATCGGATGTATTGAGCATGCGGCAGTGCTGACCGACCATCTCCTGAGCCGCATAGCCGAAAAGCTGTTCAGTTTTGTGATTAACCATGAGAATAATTCCTTTTGGATCAGTAACCACAATGGCATCTCCTGCAGTCTGAAAAATATTTTCAAGAAAATCATGAGCTTTTTGAAGTTCAAGGGTTTGTTCCCGGAGTTGTTGTTCGAGTCGGTGACGGAGGATGATCTGTTCCTCACGCAAATTGTTCCGAACGCATAGATCGCGGATGAGAGCGCTGTAGAAATATTCACCTCCTATCGTCCATGTGGCCACCGAAACTTCAACCGGTATCTCTTGACCGTTTTTTGTAATCAAAACACTTTGGAAGTGTTCCCGGTGACGCTTCGGGATACCATCTTGAAGGATATGAGATTTGATCCAGGAAGGCATAAGCTTTTTAAAGGATTCGCCGATGATTTCTTCCGGAACATAGCCGGTTATCTGCTGTGCAGCATCATTCCAGTATAAAACCGAACCTTTTGCATCAACGATTATAATTGGATCAGGGCATAAAGCGACCACAGCTTGGAAACGTTCTTGGCTCTCTTTGAGACTTGTTTCGATCTTTTTTATATATGATATATCCGTATGAGTGCCCACCATGCGGATCGGCGTACCGTATTTATCCTTTTCAACGACTTTGCCACGGCTGAGCACCCATTGCCATGTTCCCTGCTTTGTTTTCATGCGATACTGACATCTAAAGTCTACTGCGCTGTTGCCCAGGTGTCGGGTGAGCTGTTCGCGGTATGTTGGAAGGTCATCCGGATGGATAAGGCGTTCAATGGTGTCAATCTGTGGTATGAGTTCGCTTGGAGAATAGCCGAGCATTGCAGCATAATTGGGACTGAAGTATGCTTGATTTGTTGGAAAATTGAAGTCCCATATTCCATCAGCGGTTGCCTCCATGGCAAGCATCAGGCGGCGGATGCTTGCATGAAGCTGTTGTTGTTCACCCTTAAGTCGTTCGAGTTCATCAGCAATCTGCTGATTGATGTGTGGGGGGTCGGAAGATTCGAGAGGTTGTGGCCGATTGGTGTTTTCTGCAACCATTTTTATAATTCCTTAACACTTAACATATAATATTTTTAATTTAGCTAAATCATCAATAATCGTTTCAGTTTAATAAAATTTATGAGCTTAATACCTAAATTTAATAGGTATTATTACGTATATTTTTTAGTGTTGCAATGATTTTTTTTCATGTTATTTTAACAACAAAAAGATTGGAAGGAAATTTCTATGAAAAAAATTGCATTATTTTTTACTCTTTTTATTTGTTTAATTTCTTCAGGGGCTTTTGCTCTGGAAGAGGCGGTGCTTGAGAGTAGCGAAGATATTATGTACTGTTATGCTGATGGAAGCTGTGTTCCTGTTGGGAACGATAATCCCTTGGTCTCCGAACCGACAGGCAAAATGGCTACCTACAGCACCTTGCCTCCTACTTTGACGCTCACGCAACTTAACTTTGTCGTTAAGAATACATCAGGCCAATTTTTGAGCAACCGTTGTGTTGGCGTTCCAGTAACACTGACAACGATCACGGGAGGGCAGACGACAACTGAACAATATATTTTTTGGTCAATGCCCACCGATGTACTGGGGAAAATAAGTGTTGTTTTGGCGCGCAGCGGCATTACCAATACCTGTAACGGGACTACTTACAAAATGACGTTTACTACAAGCGGGCTTTCTGTAACAACTCCTATCAACAATTGGCCGATGGGATGCTGTCAGATAACGCTCACCTGTGGGATAACGTTCTGCTATTCTGCCCCCAATATTAATGGCTATGCCGAATGCCTGTGCAACAAACTGGACAAGATTTTCCGTTGCCTTGGGATTGGGGCGGCTTCATGGTCACCGGGCTATAAGTGTAATTATCAGACAGGGCTGTGCGAAGGAGGTACGCTGATTGAACTGTCTCGTTTTGAGGCACATCCGTTGAATAAAGCAGTTCGTATTGAATGGAGCACTGAAGCCGAGATCAACAGCGGATGGTTTAACATCCTCCGCAGTGAGGCGCCTGATGGTCAGTATGCTGTTATCAACACCTCGCCGATAGTTGCTCGGGGCTCGGCCTTTGAAGGTAAAGTGTATGAATTTGTCGATACTACGGTACGCAACCGAAAGACTTACTATTACAAGCTTGAAGAAATTACGCTGGATGGAGAAAGTACCATGTACGGACCGGTGAGCGCAACACCGAGTTTTCTTTCCGGATTCTTCAAGTAACAATCTTCGGTGCACATGAATAATGACAGCGGCACATTAAGGAGCATGAGCCGCTGTTTTTCTTAATAGTCCCCTCGAAAAACGCCTGCCTTCACGGAATGTCAATACGTTAAGATGTTGTCCATCGGTTGTTACGGTAACAGCGCCATGCTCTGCAGTTGTCAGAAGTTTAATAGTGGCTGCCCGATACCGTTCGGTGATCTCTCTCTCAGGTATGCTGTTTTTACAGCTCGCCACTGCAATGTGAGGGTGAACAGCTGCAAGAAATCCTTGTGAGCTTGATGCCTTCCCACCGTGATGCGGCACCTTCAGGACAGCGGCGGCAAGCGGAATTCCCTTATCAACAAGCTCTTGTTCCCGATCCTGCAAAATATCGGCGGCCATGAGGACGCTAACCGTACCGTAACTAATTTTCATGACAAGGGAATTGTTGTTGGTGTCATCCACTGAGACAGAATCTGATGGCGGAAAGGGAGGGTTGAGAATGTCGATGCGTGTATTGCCGATGTTGCGAGCAAAGGATTGCCGTGTGCAAATATGGAGTTCGATGCCTTTTTGTTGTGCAATTTCCATGAGCTGCCGGACAGGTTCAATGATTGACGGTTCACCGTTATACCAAATCTCCTTAGGTTTAAAATGCATGGCAATATAGGGAAGTCCTCCTGCATGATCGCGATGCGGGTGCGTGAGCACCATCGTGTCGATTCTGGTGATGCCACGGCTGTACAAGAACGGTGCAATGATCAATCTGCCGGGATCGAACTGGTCGCTGTATGAACCGGCACCGTCGATGAGCATAACATGGCGGTTGGGAAATTCGACGACCGCAGCATCACCTGCACCGACATCGAGGAATGTGATGGTAAGTTTACCCGTTGGTCGTGAGGTTATGGAGAGGCCGAATATCTGGAGTCCTGCAAACAGAAGGACAGCACCAAGAAGCAGCTTGATGCGTTTGCGGGACACACACAGTGCGGAATATCCAAGCAGCCCATACCATCCGGCAGCCGTAATCATCGACGGTGTTGCAACGGGGAACGCAATACCGGGAATGGCAGCACAACACGTTACCATCCAAACAAGTAAGTGCGTGATCCATCCTGCGCTTTGAATCAAGATCGTTCCAAGAGGTTCCCCTATCGGCAGAAGCGCTGCTCCGAGCAGACCGGCAGGAACGATCAAAAAGCTTGCAAGTGGCACAACCACAATGTTTGCCGCAAAACCTGCAAGTGAGGCGTAATTGAAATAAGTTGCCACAATCGGCGCGGTTCCAAGCCCTGCAGCCACAGATACAAGGCAGAGATCGCGGAGGGCAGTTTTATACCGCCTGATGGTCGGATGTTGCGTAATGAACGGATCTTCGTCGGGATGGCTGAGGGCACGCTGCCATGCCGGAACCAAAACAATGAGCCAGAATACTGCTGCAAAAGACAGTTGGAATGAAACATCGAAAAGCGATGTGGGCATCAAAACAAGGATAATCCCTGCCGCCACAAATAGGGTATGGAGGAGATCCTGCTGACGATCGAGCAACAGCGCAATGAGATAACAGAGAATCATAATCGTGGCGCGTAGTGTCGGAATGGTCATTCCGGCGATGCAGCAGTACAGGAGGATCGGGAATACAGACAGTGTGGCAGCCAATTTTGGTGCGTTGCACATGAGCAGGATGCGTTCCGAACGCCGCAACAGCCACATCGCAATACCGTAACTGATCAGGGCGACAATACCGACATGAAGCCCGGAAATTGCCAGAATGTGTGCAATGCCAAACCGCGAGAATTTGTCACGCAAAACATCGGGCACGGATGACTGCTCGCCGATGATCATTGCCTTGAGCACGGCGCCGGCATCGCCGGATACATGCTGGTCAATGCAGGTGCGGATGCATGCGCGAAAGTGCTCTATATGGTGCCGGAACTGGTTACCGTCGCCGCGCCGGACGATGGTTATGCCGCGGTCATTATCAAGAAACGCAGTAGCATGAATGCCGTGATAGGCGAGATACCGCGCATAGTCAAACCCTCCGGGATTGGCAAAGCTTCGCGGCCGATGCGGTATAATGAAACACCGGATGCGATCTCCGTATCGGAAGTCTTTTGTGGATTCTTTGATCGAAAGCTGGAGCGTGCCGGCTGAGGGGGTGGTCATCATGCGGTCATGGACAGCCTCGATCTGAATCCGAAGGCGGATGCGGTCGGGGAACCGCGCAGGTGGTTCTTTGATAACGCCTTCAATAGCGATGCGACTGCCGGTGATAAAATGTGTGATGTGTGTGGGGGGAACGTGGGGCGAGATAAAGCGTTGCAAACTTATATATCCTGCTCCCCAAAAAACGAAGAGCGCAGCAAAAGTGGCAAGCATTCTACGCGAGCAAACCGTACCAAAGACAAGGAGGATAAAGGCGATGGCGCCGCATCCTACTACAACCTCTTGCCCCAGTTCAGCATGGTGTGCGGTACAGAGTCCTGCGGCGAACGCAAGAACGATTGGAATAAACGGACGCTTCATAACATAGAGACATGCGGCGGGTTATTACAACAGATTTTTAACTGGAAGTATACCGGCATCGGTATTTAAAAAAACGGATCAGGGCACAAGGCACGGTGCTCACAGCACACGACGTGAAATATAAAACGTAAAGCGAGGTGCATCGCTAGCGCATCTGTTGAATAGCACGCACCGTGATGCGCGTAATATAATCAAATTCCTGCCGATGGGTTTTGCCGTTGCCATCAAGGAGTCTCCCCTCAATATACAATTTATGGTCTGCGATACCGCTTTTTTGATCTTTTCTCAGGGCGCGGGGAAAATCCGGGATTGCTTCGATGATCGTGCCGTTGCGCTGGGAGATAACTATCTTTTTCCCGGTGTCCGTCAATGTAATGTTGATATAATCTATGTCGGCAAGGGGAATGTGTTTTGTATCCACAAAGACCCGATTCGGCTGATCAGGCACAGGGTTGACAGTGACGACGATAAAATCGGTTGTCTTCATGGTATAGGGTTTGAGGAACGGGGTTTCGCCGCGCTCCTGCCACCAGTAGACGAATGCAAAGTCATCAAGCACATAGTGTTCATTATAGACAGTGGTAATTTCTGCCGTTATCCGAATGCGATCTGCATCAGGGGCACAAGAAGCAAGCAGCAAAAATCCAAGGCAGAAAAGCATGGAACAAAGGCAAACAGATACCCGTATATCATGGGTGTGCATGGTCTCCATTGACGATAACACTTGTTAAAAACGTTTGATCTTATTATAGTAAAAAACCATGCATGAGGACACTTTTTTTAGAAAATTCCGCTCGTTCCCCAAGGTCGATCTTCACCGGCATCTTGAAGGCAGCATCACGCCGGAGACCCTTATCACGGTCGCAACCATCTGGGGTGGCAACCTGCCGACAACCGATGTTGATACACTTCGGAAACTCATTGTCATGCAATACGACACTCCCGGATTTCATACCTTTCTCGACAAATTCAAGATCTACCGGGGCTTTTATCCGTGCCGAGAAGCAATCGAGTACATTGCGGCAACGGCGGTCAAGGAGGCGGCAGAAGACGGGGTGAAATACCTTGAATTGCGCTACAGTCCGACCCATTTTTCTGCACTCGGGAGATTCTCGGAAGAAGAGGTTATCAGATGGATCAACGGAGCAATCCAGCATGCTGCCAGTGAAAACGATATCATTGTAATTCCGCTTGCAACTATTAGCAGGGATTACGGCATCGAGCTTGCCGAAGCAACCGTGTCACGGATTTCAGCACTGCCGTCCGGTTTTTTCTACGGCCTTGATCTTGCAGGAGATGAGATCAGTAATCCCGCACAACCGTTTGCTGGGGTATTTGCCTTGGCTCGGGCACAGGGGCTTTATCTGACCATTCATGCTGGAGAGGCATGCGGGCCGGAAAATGTCAGGGAAGCGGTTTCGCTCTACGGTGCATCACGTATCGGACACGGCATAAAAGCTGCTGAAGATCCTGCGGTAATGCAGCTTTTACGAGAGCGCAATGTTATGCTTGAAATATGTTTGACGAGTAACGTGCATACCGGCGTTGTACCCTCGGTGGGGCAACACCCGATCAAAACACTTATGCAGCATGGCGTTCCGGTTAGCCTCAATACCGATGATCCGGCCATATCCGGCATTACGCTCACCGATGAATACGTTACCGCAGTCACCGAGCTCGGGCTTACCGAAGACGATCTGAACATGCTCAAC
>JAOAHH010000096.1 GCA_026415325.1 Thermodesulfobacteriota bacterium
GCAATTTTGGCAACCTCATCCATGTGCTCGATGGGAATGATGGTAAGCTGCTTGAGGATTTTCTCGGGAATCTCGGTAAGGTCTTTTTCGTTATCCCGTGGAATGATAACCGTTGAAATCAGACCGCGGTGCGCGGCAAAAACCTTTTCTTTGAGACCGCCAATCGGCAGCACTCTGCCGCGCAGCGTGATCTCACCGGTCATGGCAACGTCTTTCCGCACTGCAACTTTGGTGAGCGCCGACATGATGGCGGTTGCAATGGCAATGCCGGCCGAAGGGCCGTCCTTGGGCGTTGCACCCTCAGGCACATGGATATGGAGGTCGGTCGTCTGATAAAAATCTGGAGCCAGTCCCATGAGCTGCGCACGCGAGCGCACATAACTCATCGCAGCACGTGCGGACTCCTGCATTACATCGCCAAGTTTTCCCGTAATCGTTAGCTCGCCCTTGCCCGGCATCGTAGCAACCTCGATGAGCAGCAGCTCACCGCCTGCCTCGGTCCATGCAAGGCCGGTTGCTATGCCGACCTTGTTCTTCTCCTCGGCAATACCGTAGCGGAACTTTGGCACGCCCAGATATTTTTCAACCGCATGCTTGTCGATTTTGACTTTGGTCTGATCGCCATGTTTAACCACAGAAACCGCAACCTTGCGGCAGATTGCGGCTATCTCCCGCTCAAGATTCCTTACGCCTGCCTCTTTGGTGTAGCGCCGGATGATATGCAGCATGGCATTGTCGCTAAACTCGATATTTTCAGCACTCAGCCCGTTTGCAGCAATCTGTTTTGGCTCGAGAAACTGCTTTGCAATCGCCAGCTTTTCGCTCTCCATATAGCCTGGAATCCGAATAATCTCCATGCGGTCAAGCAGCGCAGGAGGTATGCCTTGCAACGTGTTGGCGGTTGTGATGAACATCACCTGTGAGAGATCGTAGTCGAGGTCAATATAGTGGTCGTTGAAGGCCTCGTTCTGCTCAGGATCTAAAACTTCAAGCAACGCTGCCGATGGATCGCCGCGGAAATCCATGCTCATCTTGTCGACCTCATCAAGCAGAAACACCGGATTATCAGTGCCTGCCTTTTTCAGGCATTGCAAAATCTTGCCCGGCAAAGCGCCGATATATGTACGGCGATGTCCGCGGATTTCCGCCTCGTCGCGCACTCCGCCGAGTGATTGCCGTACAAACCGCCTGCCGGTTGCGCGTGCAATCGACTTGGCAAGCGAGGTCTTGCCCACCCCCGGTGGCCCGACAAAGCAGAGAATCGGCCCTTTAATCTTTTGCACAAGGCTCTGCACGGCAAGGTACTCAAGGATTCGCTCCTTAGGCTCTTTGAGACCGTAATGGTCTTCATTAAGAATCCGCTCTGCCTCCTCGATATCCATCTTGGTTTCTGACTTTTCACCCCACGGCAGCGATAAAATCCAGTCGATATAATTCCTAACAACGTTAATCTCGGCTGACATCGGGGGCATCATGCGGAGCTTCTTGATCTCTTTTTCCACCCGACTGCGTGCCTCTTTGGAGAGCTTTTTCATCTTCATCTTCTCTTCGAGTTCATCAAGCTCTGCCTGACGCTCGTCCTTTTCCCCCATTTCCTTTTGAATGGCGCGCATCTGCTCGGTCAAATAATAATCCTTCTGCATCTTCTCCATCTGCTTCTTCACCCGGTTTTTAATCCGCTGCTCGATGCGTACAATTTCCATATCCGATTCAATCACTGTATAAATCCGCTCAAGTCGACTCTTAACATCAACGGTCTCCAACATTTCCTGCTTTTGGGCAAGCGGCACCTCAAGCTGCGGCGCGAGCAAATCGGCAAACCGCGAAGGATTTTCTACCGAACAAAGTGTGGCGTAGAGTTCCTGTGAAATGCGCTTGTTGAGCTTCATATACCCTTCAAGCGATGCCACAATCAGACGGTGCAATGCCTTGATTTCCTGCATATCCGTCAGAACATCTTCAACGTCCTCAACCATCGCTGTGAAGCAATCTTCCTCACGCGAAAACTTTTTGATCCGGCACCGCTTTTTGCCTTCAACCAGCACCTTGATGCTACCGTCGGGCAGTTTGACCATCTGGAGGATACTGGCAAGCGTGCCTACGTGGTAGATGTGCTCCATCTCGGGGTTGTCAACCGCAGCGTCCTTTTGCGTGCATAAAAAAATCTGCCGTCCCCGTTCAATCGCCTTTTCCACTGCCGTAATGGATCGCTGTCTCCCCACAAACAATGGCACGATCATTGCTGGGAACACTACAATATCCCGCAGCGGCATCATCATATACACGGGAGCGTTTTCTTTTTGTGAACGAAAGATCATGGCGCATCCTCTCGCAACAAAAAAGTGCTGAGAAGACCTGCCCTCTCAGCACTCATGTCCTCACCATTGCCTATCGGCACCCTCATGCCGATTCCTTTTTCTTTGCATACACCAGAATGGGTTTTGCTCCTTTGGTGACCACTTCTTCGTTGATAATGCATTCTTCGATGTTAGTATGTGAGGGCAACTCATACATGATGTCGAGCATAATCTCTTCGATAATCGCCCGCAAACCGCGCGCACCAGTTTTGCGTTTAATCGCCATATCTGCAATAATATTCAAGGCCTCGTTGGTAAACCGCAGCTTCACATTTTCAAACTCAAACAGCTTTTCATACTGTTTGGTAATGGCGTTCTTGGGCTTGGTAAGGATCTCGATCAGAGCGTCTTTACCGAGATCGTCAAGCGTTGCGATCACCGGCAGCCGTCCGACAAACTCGGGAATGAGGCCGTATTTAATCAAATCTTCCGGCTGCACCTGATGCAACAGCTCGCTGATTGTGCTGCTGACACGCGGCTTGATTTCCGAGCCGAAGCCGATGCTCTTTTTGCCGATGCGCTGCTCGATGATCTTTTCAAGTCCGTTGAAGGCGCCTCCACAGATAAACAGAATGTTCGTGGTATCGACCTGGAGAAAATCCTGCTGCGGATGCTTCCGGCCGCCTTTGGGCGGCACGTTGGCGATTGTGCCTTCAATGATTTTCAGCAGTGCCTGCTGCACCCCTTCGCCTGAAACATCGCGTGTGATCGAGGGTGTGTCGGATTTCCGGGATATTTTATCGATTTCATCGATATAGACGATTCCGCGCGATGCCTTCTCGATATTGTAATCCGCAGCTTGCAGGAGACTTAAAATAATATTTTCGACATCTTCGCCCACATACCCTGCTTCGGTGAGTGATGTGGCATCGGCGATCGTAAACGGCACATGAAGCATACGTGCCAGCGTCTGTGCCAGCAATGTTTTGCCGGTTCCAGTGGGACCGATGAGAATGATATTGCTTTTTTGCAGTTCGACATCATCCTTGCCGCGTTTGTAGTCGATCCTGCGGTAGTGGTTGTAGACCGCAACCGACAGCACCTTTTTTGCCCGCTCCTGCCCGATCACGTATTGATCGAGAAACTTCTTGATCTCATGGGGTTTCGGCACCATGGTCTGCCGTGCCGAAAGCGCCTCCCGTTCCTGCTCCTCGGCAATAATGTCGTTACACAGCTCGATGCATTCGTCACAGATATATACGGACGGCCCGGCGACGAGTTTTTTCACCTCATCCTGACTTTTGCCGCAAAACGAACAGAACAAATGACTGCCCTTCCCTATGCCTTTCCTGTTCGCCATGACATATATCCTCTGTTTGGATTATGATTGTTCTCGTTTCA
This sequence comes from Thermodesulfobacteriota bacterium, assembly GCA_026415325.1. Classification (GTDB taxonomy): domain Bacteria; phylum Desulfobacterota; class WTBG01; order CAIYCZ01; family CAIRTM01; genus JAOAHH01. The sequence goes on from JAOAHH010000096.1 coordinate 3,699, forward strand.
CGATGACTTTATCGATAATACCGTATTCCCGCGCTTGTTCGCCGCTCATAAAAAAATCACGGTCGGTATCCTGATGGATTTTATCGAGCGGCTGGCCGGTATGCCGCACCAAAATCTGCTCGATCTCTTCGCGCATGCGGATAATTTCCCGGGCGTGGATGTCGATATCTGCTGCCTGCCCCTGAAATCCACCCATAGGCTGATGCAGCAAAATGCGCGCATGCGGCAGTGCATACCGTTTGCCATGAGCACCAGCGGCAAGCAACACCGCGCCCATACTTGCCGCCTGTCCGAAACAGAGCGTTGCAACCGGACATTTCAGATATTGCATAGTATCGTAGATCGCAAGCCCTGAGGTCACATGGCCGCCCGGGGAATTGATATACATGTTGATATCTTTTTCCGGGTCTTCGGATTCAAGAAACAGCATCTGGGCAATTACGATGTTGGCGACATGATCGTCGATAGGACCGCCGAGGAAAATAATTCTGTCTTTAAGAAGTCGGGAATAGATATCATAGGCGCGTTCACCACGGTTGGTCTGTTCGATAACCATGGGGATGAGCTGCATCGAGGTTCTGGTCTGCATCAGTTCATGCTCCTTGTTCTGAATGTCCATTGCGTGTCCGGTATCGCTGTCTTACGTTTCGGTTCGTTTGGCTTTTGCCATAATAAAATTCAGCGCTTTTTCTTGAAGAATGCGCGGGGTGAGCATATCGGTACTGATCCGTGCCTTCACTGTTGCAACATCAAGCCGTGTCTGATCTGCAATCTTTTGATATTCCTTTTCAAAATCTTCCGCACCGGCACTGATCCCTTCCTGCCGTGCAATCGCTTCGAGCAGCAAAGCTATGCGTGCCTGCCGCTCTGCAGGCTCACGGTACCGCTCGACAAGCTGACCTGTTGACTGCCCAAGATCATCAAGGGTAAGTCCCTGCGAAGCAAGCATCCGGTCTGTTTCATAAAGCATGTTTTTAAGCTGTTCTTCAAGAAGTGCACGGGGCAATGGAAACGGGTTCTTTTCAAGAAGCGTATCGTATATCTTTTCCCTGATCGCCGATTCTGCCTGATATTTCTTGCGATCAAGAAGCTCCTGTCGGAGTTTTTCCTTAAGCCCATCAAGGCTCTGGTAATCTCCCACATCCTTTGCAAACTCATCGTCAAGCTGCGGAAGCACCTTTTCTTTGACAGTTTTAACTTTCACCGTCACATCAACGGTTTTCCCGGCAATCTCAGATAAGGAAAAGTCTTGGGGAACGGTGAGACGAAACGAGGTAGTTGCACCTGCTTCAAGTCCGACGATCTGGTCAGCAAATCCGGGGATATAGGCGGTGTCATCGACTTCGATGAAAAAATCCTTCTGGGTCCCGTGCTTAAACGATGCACCGTCCACAGTGCCGTTGATATCAAGCACAGCAAAGTCGCCCTTCCGGATGCCCCGATCCGTAACGTCTTTAAGCGTTGCAAACCGTTCGCGCAGCAACTCAAGCTCACGGGCAACATCATCATCGGTGACGGTAATCTCCTGTTGTGGGCCGATTTCGATATCATGATATCCCTGAACCGTGATATCGGGCTTGATCTCGAACACCGCAGTGTAGGAAAACTCCTTGCCGCGTTCAAGAACGCCGTTTTCGATCTTCGGTTGAGAAATCGGCGCGGCATGTACCTCTTCGAGTGCCTTGGGATATGTATCTTGAACGATTCGACTGATCACATCCTCTTCGACCTGCGCCTTAAAATATCGCTCAAGCAACGGCAACGGTGCTTTACCAGGACGAAACCCCTTGAGGTGAACGGTTTTCCTCAGCTCTCGATAGGCCGTACTGATCCTGTCATCAACCGTTTCAGGCGGTATAACAACGGTCATCCGTTTTTCAATATCGCTTACATGTGCAAGATCAACTTTCATGCAGGCTCCTTGTCAGCAACGTATGCGAGAGGGGGGATTTGAACCCCCACGGTTTCCCGCTGGATCCTAATTCCAGTGCGTCTGCCTTTCCGCCACTCTCGCAATGTTTTATTCGTGGTGCGCGTGAAAACCGAAGGTTCAAGATTGGCTTGTACACTACATAAACGTTTTATGCGCTTATGTCAAGCAAATAAGGCGGCTTAAAAGGCAAAACCAAAGCAAAATTAGCAGGTTGTTGAAAACGCAATTCCGGCGCAGGGTGGTGACGGAACGCCTGAAATTCGTGGAGCTTTAAGATGGGCCGTAACGAATTGTTCGCTTTACGCTTTATCCCATACAGACTCCATGGCGTGTCGCATGCCGGGTGCTTTTTCATCCCTCCCTGTCATTTCCCATAGTTCATTACCAATGGTGCAAGCAACTGACGCAGCGTTTGCATCTCTTCCGGAAAGGTTTTCTGTAGAAACCGTGCAGCAGTACATGATGATGCAAAAAAGTCTTTGTAGGAGCGCAGGGTATCAAACGTAAACCCGATACAGCCTCGGTGCGCGTCTCTGATAAAAACTTCGGGAAGATCGCACCGTGCACCGCCAACAACAAAAACGTTCATCATCGCCCATGCCTTTTCCGCTTCAGCTGCACCGAGCATGAGGAGCATAAGCTCGTGATCGTTAAGGCGGGCAGAGAGAACCCCTTTTCGTTCCTGAATGTTTGCAACCATTGCGATGACATCATCTACAGCATAGGCAATCAAACAGAACCCGCTATATGGACGGCGGGCGATACGACGGTAGCGTGCATGCGTATAGATGCTGGTAGTCCTCCGGCGTGCAAGGTCTTTACGCAGCGTGGCAATGGTTGCGCCGAAGAGCTCACGTGCACAGGTGCGTGGGCTGCCGTTACTGGAATCCTGGTCACAATACCCTCTGACAAACAGCAGGCGCTCTCGGACACTCACTTCCTTGCCCACCCGGTTCAGCCGGCTCAAGATATCGATACGGTGGCGATGAGACGGCACGGTGCGAATATTCACTTTTTCAAAATCGATAAAATATAAGCGTCCGTGTTCATCGCGCCGTATCAGAAAATTGTTCAAAGCATAGTCATACTGAAAAATGCCGTGCGCAAAGATCTCTGCGGTCAATCTGCCGAACGCCTCGGCAACCCAGCGCCGCTCAACAGCAGGGATATTCCGGGAAAAGAAAAACTCGCGCAGCTCAATAGCGTTGTCGATAAACGGCACGATGACAAGCCCTTCACTGACACAACCCAGACGCCTGCGCTCCGCAAACACCAATGGCGCTGCAGTGGGAATACCCTGTGCCGCAATGAAACAGCCTGCCATAAATTCGCGTGCAGGTCGCGACGCCTTGATCAGGCCTGCAACCTTCCGCATGATACCGGGCATGCGATACACCTTCACCATGCACGAGATGGCGCCAAGGGTGCACTTCAGAAGGGTTTTGTAGGTACCGCGCTTAAGTATTACTGCAGGCGGTGATGGAGAGAGCAACTCACGGGAACGCGCAAGCCACCAGTGTTCAGAAAAATCGCGACACAGATCGTTGCGGACGGCGCAGATCAGATCTCCTTCGCGCACCCGCACAAATCCTTCAGGCAATGTTTTCTGAAAAGGCAATCTCATGAACGGGGCATGCACAGAATTTCGCGGATCTTGATGTCGAATAACGTAGCGGCGTAACCGGGCTTCATGAGCACTGCGGTATCAGCACCTTCCCCGCTGCCGCCGAGCACGACCACATCTTCTTTGGGTGTAATAAAGCCGGCCTCGGCTGCCATGATGGCTACCTCAACGCAGACCTTCATGCCTTGGGAAAACAGCCGCAGTGTATCGGCAACGATGTTCAGCGGCATAAACCCGGTTTTATAGCGATTCTCCAGCGCCCGCTCAACACCGCTCAACGCATGGATGCCGCGCACTGTGAGAATGTTGCGTGACCTGAGGGTTTCGTAGTTTTTGTTAAATGCTTCGACCTCCTCGACAAACCGGCTGCCTGCACCGTAGGTAACTGCAATCACGGTTAGATCATCGCCTGCCTTGTCTTTAAGCTTTAAAGCAGTCGCACCGCTTGATGAGGCGACAACGATTTTCCGGATACCATAATCCCGGCAATAGGCAACAGCAAGCTCTATGGTACGGTCGGTGTTCTGGTGCCCGTCTGTGTCAAAATAGGTGATAGTTCGTTCCATAGTGTCTCGACGTTTCATCTTTGCTTCCTCCTCTTGCCTTGCATCAATATTTTTTAAATACGGAATCTTATGCCATCGCCGCTGATCGCTACCTCTTAGTTGTTGAGAATTGAGTGCCGAGTGTACAGTTTTTAACCCGCGCCCAGCATTGTTACACCCCACCCCTCTCCTTTGGCGGGGGGAGGGGCATAAGAACGTAAGTCCTGCACCATTTTCGTCTCGGTATCTTACCCGAGCCTATGGGCATTGCCAAGAAAAAACGGGTTATGCGTCAGAGCGGCGTCGATAAATCTTGATATCATATCGATACGCCGCAAGCTCTCGTTCGATGCGGTCAGGTTCGGGGTGGATGATCATTTTCCCGCGCGGATAATCGACCGGTATTGCCGCAACAAGCTCATAGCGCTCTGCAACATAACGCATAAGCATACGATGTATCCACGGATCTGCCTTTCCATCCCACAGCACCGACTGCGGCACGTTGACGAGAACGATCAGCGTTGGCTGCACTGCCATCACTTCTTCCCATGCCTGCTGTTGATGCTCCCGGTAGCGCGGATACATGCTCCGCATTAAAGGATACAGAAGGACGAATCGGGTCGCGCTCGTACGCCTGCTGTACAAGAGTATCTGTGCTTCAGAGCCGAAGATGAAGACCTTATCACGGGGCGTTGTGGTACGGCTGATATATGCTGCCACATCGATTGATTCAGCGAAGGGGTTTGGAGAAAAAAACTTTTTACTCAGCTCATCCGTTGAACCGGTAAGGTAATAACGGATATGGAGTGCCGGCGGCACACAGCACAGCCCGAAGAACACCAGCAGTATTACCCCGGTCCGCATACGACCGTGCCGGACCGCTGCACAGATGATGCTGCAGCCAAATCCGCTTCCGAGTGCAACTGCAGGCGCAAGCTGCGCAAAATAGTGGGCATAGGCATGCCCGGGAAGCGTTGCGGCAAGTGATGCAAGCAGCAGAACCACAAAACACGCACCTCGTATATCACGCTTAAAAAGCGCTGTGCAGACGCAGATGAATACTGCAAAAGCCGGAACCGGATGCGTACGACACAGCGATGCAATCGCTCCAGTAATTTTGGGTAGGACCTCGGCAAGGGTGCGCTCTGCGCCATAATAATAATTGTGGATAAAATTCCAGTACAGAAAGTCATCACCGGCACCGCGCGCATAAAAATATCCGATGACGGCAACACTGATGCTGAAGAACCCACCTACCCATGCAGCAGCCCGTGCAGCCGCTGCTGCAAGAGATGCGGTGCCGGCACGCACAATCCGCGGTACAGCCGGCAGAATGCAAAACAGTACCAGCGCAAAAAAAACGCCCGTGTGTTTTGTCCAGCATGCAAGGCCGCAGAAAAGCCCGCTTGCAAACGATGCAGGAACGAGCATCCCCTGCCGCCCGCTGAGCAGCGCGAATAGAAGGCTCAGAGAAAGCGGTAGGAGCATCAGCATCTCCGAGGATGCAGCAAAACCTTCAAGTTCCGGACTGGTGCTGAAGACCCCAAAAACCAATGCTGTCCAGAACCCCGCTGCCGGTGTCCCTCCGGCACATCGCGCAACCCAATACAGAACGATGAGGGTTAAAAAATTATAGCAGAGCAAGAAGATATGCACTCCCGCAGCGGTCGGCGGCATGACGGTAAGCGCCAGTGCATATAAAAAATAGACAAGCGGCGGTTTATGATCGACAGCATCCCGGTACGGCATGCCGCCGTTGAGCACAACCTGCCCGATATATCCGAACAGCCCCTCATCGCGCTCAAGCGGTATGGTGATGCTATTAAATCTGAAGGCAACGGAGAGGAATCCAAGAATCATCCACATCGCAACCGATAGAAGAAAACCATTTCGTTTATGCGTGGTGCTGCGTCGTAATAGTCGTCGTTTCATTTTGTCACCAACTGAGCGCAAAACGCGTTGTGGGCATCTGCCGATAATATCGGGAAGATAATAGGACGGTGGTCTTACGGCCGGATTTCACGCATTATTTGCATGGATATCATCGCCGCGGAGTGTTACTCAGCATTCGGTACTGGGTTCACAGCACGTCTCTTCTCCCGAAATCTTGCGCCGTTCACACAAGATACCGTTTCACCAATTCGAGCACATGGCTTATGTCGAACGGCTTTGTCACATACTCATCGGCTCCGGTCTCGATAGCCTTAATGCGGTCGGCATCGTGCGTTTTTGCGGTCAAAATGATAATCGGAATATGGCGGTATTTTTCGTCAAGTTTCAAAAGCCGGGCTACTTTGTAGCCGTTCATTTTCGGAAGCTTAATGTCAAGAAAGATGAGGTCAGGGTTTTCGGTGCGCGCTTTGGCAAGTCCGTCAACACCGTCAAGCGCCGTACAGCACGTATAGCCTTCCTGCTCCAGAGCGAACTGGAGCGTCTCAATAATGTCCAGCTCGTCATCAACGATGAGAATCTTTTTGTCCGCCATAGGCATCCTCCTGGGCTCTGGATAGTGCTAAACGGTAAAGCTCTTGCTGGGTTTGTGCATCGTCCGGGTATACGGCACAGCCGATACCGATGTTGTTACCCTTCAGCGATGCAGTAGAAGCAATCACAGCCTGCAATGCCTTCCGTATGCGGTTGCAAATCGTACGGCTGCCTTCAGGATGTGTTTCACAGAAAACCACAAACACGGTATCGTCTTTCCGCTGCACTACCACGTCTTTTGGCCGATGCAGACTCCCTTGAATAGCATGCCTGATTGCCGCAGCCGTAGTGCTTTCCGGCAGGTGATCCACAACCACGATACATAATGCAAGCTGGCCTCCCTGCCGTTGAATTCGGTGGAATTCACGATCAAAGATACGTCGCAGAGTGGGATCACGGCGCTCGCTGCCGTAAACCGGCACGGTAAACGAGAACCGGGTTCCGCGCGGATGGTTGTCCTCAACCGAGACCTTGCCACCGTGCATGCCGACAAGCTGCTGAACGATTGCGAGCCCTAGCCCGACTCCAGTGCTTTTTATCTCATGTGAGCGTTGAATCCGGTAGAATTTTCTGAAGATCAGATGCCGCTGATCCTTCGGAATGCCGATGCCCGTATCAGTCACGCTAACGGTGAGCATCTCAGGGGCTTCGGCAGGTGCATCAGCGTCTGCAGAGCGTGAGACGGCAATGGTAACCATACCGCCCGGAGGCGTAAATTTCAGTGCATTGCCAACTAAATTGAACAATATCTGTTCGATTCTGTGTGCATCCGCCAAAGCTGGCGGAAGATTATCCTCACATATCATTCTGACCTCGATACCTGCTGCAGCAGCCTGGGTCTGAAACTCCGGCATAAGTCCATGCACCACATCTGCAAGCTGCACCCGTGTCAATGAGCACGGTGCTGTGCCGGTTTCAAGACGCGTCATTTCAAGGTATTGTTCGATAAGCTCCGCGATGCGCTGGGTATTGCGAACGGCAATCGCAAGAAAACGCTCGGACTGTTCGTGGGTACAACTGCCGCTGCGCAGAATTTCGAGTGCGTTCTTGAGTGCCGCAAGTGGGTTGCGCAGCTCATGCGATGCGATCGAGATAAAATCAGAGGTAAGCTCGTCAACCTGCTCCAATGAACCGATATCATGGAAAAAGACAGCGGTGCCAAACCGATCCGTGCCGCGTTGCAACGGTGCAACCGTAATGAAAACCGAGGACGTACCGACCTTGCACTTCCGCCGTATATTAGTATCTGTCCTGCTGGGATCTACACCGGTAAGCGCTGCGATACGTGCTGCCGCTTGATGAGGATCCGTACATCCGAGAACTGTCGCGGCCGTATGGTTTATTGCGGCAATCTGACCCTGCGAATCAAACACAACGCAGCCGTCAGGCATCCCCTGCACCATCGCCGCGACCATGGCTAACTCGTCCTGTTTCCTTTGTGCCCCCAATGGATCCACCTGGAATTTGTAGAGCAAATCTATGGAATCCCGGCCTGAACGACCGATGACAAATGCTTATTCTCGCGTGCGGCCTTTCGGCTTGTGGTATGCAATCCCCTGACAGGTTGCAATGAGACGACCGTCTTCGCCGTGCACCTCAATGCGCCACGTGCTGACTTTACGACCGACATTGATCGGCGTCGCTTCGGCAACAATGGTTTCGCCTGCTGCGGCGGCTGCAAAATAGCTGATGTTCAGATTTACGGCAATCGCCATGCTGCCCATCGAGTTGCATGCAACGGCAAACGCCTGATCCGCAACAGCGCATACTGTCACCCCGTGTGCGCGATTTACTGCATTCAGATACTCGGGTTTTACCAGAAGGGAACAGCGGGCAAATCCGTGCCGCACTTCGTCAATACTGATACCAAGAAACCGTGCAAGCGGATCCCCACCTACAACGGTACGGGCATACTCGATCGGATTATCTTCAACATCGGGTATCATAGCATATTCCCTCATCGTCGCCGCTCGTACAGCCCCGTGAGCGTTGCAGTGCCTGTCTGATGCTGACGGAGCAATGCCGCGATGGTTTCGCGTGTCACGTTGCCGAGGCGTTCAACCGCAAGGCCGTAAAGTGTGAAAATGTAACGGTGGGTTCCCGATGGCGGACACGGCCCGCCGTATCCTATCGTGCCGAAATCGTTGTGAAGCTGGCGTGCCCCGGGAGGTAGTGGTCCATTGCGGGTAAGTTCCCGTGCCCCTGCCGGAATGTCGTACACAATCCAGTGGATAAACGTCCCCACGGGTGCATCAGGGTCATGACAGATGAGTGCAAAACTCTTGGTGCCCTGCGGCGGATTGCGCCACGCAAGATGCGGCGATATATTCTTGCCGTCGCAGGTGTGGAGCGCCGGAATCATCCCGCCGGCAGCAAAATCGGTACTGACGAGTTCAAATGCGCCGCAGACACCTGCAGCGTCTGCAAGCAGCAGGATGAGAAGTATACTGATTGCGATACGCATACTTTCTCCCTCCCCTCAGGTCAATAAATCTCCTGCACGCATCCTGCGGCAATGGTTTGCCCGAGTTCCCTGCATCGGGCAAGCTGCTCCTCGGTCAGCATGCCTGTTGCCACGACCGGCTCACAGACCTTTTTCAGGCGGTAACCGCGGCAGATCCGTTCAATGCTTGATAGTGCGCCGCTCCCGTCGTTGCCGGCCGCGATAAACACGGCATAAGGTTTCCGCACTATCCGTGGATCCCTATGGCCATGGTCATAGGTGCGGTCAAAAAAATCCTTCACCGCACCGGCCATATAGCCAAAATACTCAGGCGATCCGATAATGATGGCGTCTGCCTGCACCATATCCTCAAGGTCTGCCGCGCACGCGCGTTTGCAGGTGACCACACAACCTTCAATCTCGGTCGCGCCGTCGCGCACCGCCTGCGCCATACGTTCCGTGACGCCGCTTTGAGAATGGTACACAACAAGTACGGTCTTCATGGTGCGAAATCAGCGTGTCTCCGATCGCAGCAGCTTATCCCTGCGCATTTTTCTGGCCTGTGATGATTTCTTCGATCCGCTTGATGCGTTTTTCCACAAGCCGGATACGCTCTAATATCTGGTTTTGATAATGGATATAACTCTCTGTCTGTGACAGCAGGAGGTCTTTGATCTCTTTAATGTCCTGCATGTCCTGAGAGGTCTTTTCAAATCCCTCGTGCTCAAGATATGCCTTGCGGTTGATGCGCTGATCCTTCCGGTAGGTATCGAGATATTTGATCTCCCCGCTCTCAAAATACTCCCGAGCAATCCCCTCTTTTTTATCATCCCGATAGCTCCATTCGCCCCTAATAACGCCTGTGGGATAATACTCACGATACAACCCCTCTTTCTTGCCATTGATGTAATTGCCCACGGCTTTAAGCTGACCGTTTTCATAGTACTCCTTGACCTGCCCTTCAGGCATACCGTTCATGTTTTCCCATTCGGATTTCAGGGCGCCGCTTTCATAATATTCACGTGCCGGCCCTTCGGGCTTACCGCCCGACGCATGCCATTCAAGCCGCAACGCGCCAGACTCGTAGAATTCCCGACACTGACCTTCGAGCTTGCCGTTGCGAAAGCTGGTTTCTTTGAACAGGGTGCCGTTGGGGAAAAATTCTCGGGAAATCCCCTCAGCGCGGTCATCGGAAAAATTAATCTCGATCCAGAGCGTTCCGTCTTCACGGTAGATTTTTGTAAGCCCGTTGCGTTTATTGTTCCGGTAGGTTGCCTCGGCAAACAGTTTGCCGCTGTCATAGTACTGCCGCACAACGCCATCAGGGATGGTGCCGTGATGCTCGATAACATCGTAGTTTTTGTTGACAATGGTTCTGGCAAGTTCCTGGCCGTCCCGAGAAAACACCAGGGTTATCGTGCCGTCACTGTTATCCATCTTTTTTCTGACAACTTCACTCTGTTGCATACCGCCTCCCATCATGGAGTACACAAATCCGATCCTCATACCGCCGCTTATGGCGCCTGACGCTGAAACTGCTCCAGCGCACTGGTCAGAACTTCGATATCGATCACACCCATTTCAACAAGGATCGATCCGATTGCGGGTCGCTCCTGTCGTTGTTTTTCTAACAGCCGGTCAATATCCTGCGCACTGATATTGCCGATGCCCAGTTCGAGCACCAGCTCACCGAACAGCTTTCTGTTTTCCATCTGGCGGTTAAGGGTGTGGAAAACTTCCTCTTTGGTAAGGATATTTTCCTCAACGGCAATCTCCCCAAGCGGCCGTTGCCGTCTCCGCTGCATGTTGAGTGCCTCAAGCACCTGCTCGGGCGTGGCAAGGCCCCGCTCCACCAAAAATGCGCCGAACCTGCTCATAAAACCTCCCCTCTATGAGTACCGAATGCCCTCCTCACGACTCGGCACACAGTACTGACTGCGCCGTCTTTCACGCATTACGCCTTACATTTAGTCAATGTTTATCATGTTTTGATAAAACAACCAAAGAAAAAAACAGAAAAAAATTGCTCTTGCCGCAGAGGTGAGGCCGTATTATGATGCCTGCTACCGGTACAAACATTCCCTACGAACGTTAGCTATCGGCCACATGGCGATACCGCTGTTTCCAAACGATTGCTACCACACCCCGCCGGGCAGAGAACGATTGGCGCACCGGCTGTTGCTGCGGACGCGCATCTATTATATCACACGATTTATAAGGGTGGTGTTCCGGTACCTGCCGGATGCACGTGCAGGCACGTTTGATCATGAGAAGTGGTGCCGCGCTGCCTATGAAGTGTTCCGTATCATCGAGGAATGCGGCGGGTGTTTTGATATTCGGGGGCTTAAAAATTTGCAGAAGAGCGATACACCGGTTGTCATCGTCGCAAATCATATGAGTACACTTGAAACGCTGGTGCCGCCTGCATTCATCTATCCTTATAAAAAACCAATCTATGTGGTCAAAGAGCAGCTCTTCAATGTGCCGCTCTTTGGGCTGTATCTGAAAAACTGCATCGGTGTGACGCGCAAACACCCGGCTGAAGATTTTCGTCAGGTCATGACCCGCGGTGCGGATAAGATACAAGCAGGAAATTCCGTAATCGTATTTCCGCAGGCAACGCGCAGCCCGACATTTCAGCCAGAAAAATTCAACACGCTCGGCGTCAAACTTGCCAAACGCTGCGGAGTGCCGGTGATCCCGCTTGCCCTAAAAACCGATTTCTGGGGTACCGGAAAACTGATCAA
>JAOAHH010000124.1 GCA_026415325.1 Thermodesulfobacteriota bacterium
AACCGTTAGCTTTACTCCAAATGCGCTGTCCTGAACGTCTCTGAATATCCGCTGCCCTGAATTTCCACGGCTGTTATGTGATACACCGAACCCGGATATTCAATCCTCAGTGGTCATATCAAAACCCAAACTCAATAATAGAAATAATTATAATTCAAGACCTGACCCCCTTACTCCTCAGCTGCAATATCCTTCGCCATGACATAATAAGCACGGATCATGGTTTGCCCCATCGCTGATTTTGCAAGCACAGTATCCCGAAAAATGCGCAGCGCGGCGGCAACGGGCTGCGCATCAGCGGCAAGGCGGATGAGGTGGTCTATTGTACGTGCGGCACAGCGTTTGGTCTATCCCCACCGACTTATTCCCCACACGGCGTTAGCCGCGTCCGCTGCACGCGCATGTTAGGCTGCGTCATCTCTGTTCTAACAACTCCTCGACTGTCAAGCCTACGTCCTTGGCTATCTGCCGCAGCAAAATCGGTGAAATGTCTCTCCTCGGATGAAACGGGACAGTTGTGCTTCGGCCGTCAGGATGGCGAAACTGCTTATGGGAGCCGCGTTGCCGTACCTCGACGAAACCCAAGCGTTCCAGAATCGCCGCTACTTCCCGGGGCTTAAGTACGGCCATCTTGCCCATTTCAGCCAACCATTACCGTCTGAGTGCCGACAAACTCTGTCTCCAGCTTCGGCTCGCCATCTTCCAGGAGCATCTGTATCACTTCGCGCAGGTTGTGTTGCAACTCATCCAGCGTTTCGGCCTGGGTATGGGCACCGGGAAAACCTGGCACATAGCCAACGTATAAACCGGTTTCAGAACATCGCTCGATTACCGCCACATACGTCTTCATACGGTTCCTCCACTTGATCGAAGCTCAACGAAACTATTCTTTGCCATCGTTCTAGCGGTATATATACGCTGCCTAACGGCGGAAGCTTAGCTCCGCCGTTGCCGACGAGCGCAGCGCGGCGGCAAGATTGTCTTTTATCTTTTTTCTATCTAGACACACATATATAAACAAATCAAATCATGTCAAGAAAATAAAGTACTCAACTTGACTAACTTTTATGAGGAATAGGACGAGAAACGATATGGGTAAGCATAGGGGTCATAAGCATAGTGGTCAGGTCTTGAATTATTAGCTTTTCTGCCTAATCCCTTTTGCTCTTATCTTGCTGACCGTTGCATAATGCATAGCAGATGTTGTGCGATGTTACTAACCGTTAGCTTTACTCCAAATGCGCTGTCCTGAACGTCTCTGAATATCCGCTGCCCTGAATTTCCACGGCTGTTATGTGATACACCGAACCCGCATATTCAATTCTCAGTAGTCGTATCACCCAAACTCAATAATAGAAATGATTTATGATTCAAGCCCTGACCCCCTTACTCCCTCAGGTCTGATTTCTGCGATAAAAACCTTACAAAGATATTTTTCAATTAATGGAAACGCCTTTTTTTGGTTTTCTGAAATCATGTCTCCTATATCTTTTGCTTCAACAAAAAAAATTTCCGATTTATCTTTGCTATGAATAAATAAATCGGGATCACCGCCCCTTAAGCCAATTCTCTTTGCCTCTGAAATTAAATCGTAAACCTTTTTATCACCGAAGATACTTTTGAGGTATTTAAATCCGGGATGGGATTCCCTTTCATTTCGATAACCCCTTATTAAATAATATCCACCAGTTAAAACAAAATATCCTTTGTCCTCATAATATTTCCTTGAAACCATGGCTGCAAAATTACCACCCAATTTATGAATTCCATGCTTCGCATGCCATTGAGGATAAATACATTTTGGGTCATTAATTCTATACAGTTTTTTTTGTTCTGGAGAATAATAAATTTTTATGTTCACGTTATCGTACATATTGCGGTTCCCTTTTAATTAATATGACTATAATGGACTGGACCTCATCTGCACCGCGAAGCGCAGCGGAGCGGCGTCAGGTGCAAGCGCGTATTGGGCAGCCTTTAGGGTTTATTCAATCCTATCTCTCTTTTCAAGGTTATGTCTTGCGCAGAGTAATTGGATACTCTCAGCCGTTAAGGAAGTTCCGCCTTTGGAATACGGGATGATATGGTCATAATGCAGCTCATCCGTCGCGCCACAAATAACGCACTTCCCGCCATCTCTTTTCCAAACTTCAAGTTTTACAGACGTAGGAATTATTCTTCTGCGCACAATCTGTGACGTTGATCCATTATCAGAAGTGCTCTCCTCAACTGCAATCAACTTGAATTTGAATACTCGACGTTGACCATCAAATTCTTGCCAGGAGTCAACTAACTCAAAAACACCGTTATAGGACCAAATGCCTGGTCGTATTTTTTCGTTGACTCGCACTTTTTCCGGTCTTCGTAGCCTATTTTTGTAATCCTGTGCTGCTCTATGAAACTTGCCGTTCTCTGTTAACGAGCCTGTAGGATTGAACTCAGGTTGATCAATAGATTTCGGATCGGTAATTCCCTTACGTCGTTGAACATCGTGTCCTTCATAAATCAGAGTAGAGCCATTGTCTTCAAAACGATCCCGGTAGGGCGCATTATCGCGTCCAGACATCAAGATCACAGAATAGCCTCTACCAAGTTGATAGTTCATCCCCTTTTGGAGATTAACTCCCTCTCGCTGGCACATTTCAAGACAGGAAATAACTTCATTTGCCTTTGACATTCACCAACTGTTCAATAGGCCGCTCAACACTGTCTTTTATCCTTATTCTATCCCAAACACACCTATATAAAACAAATCAAGCCATGTCAAAAAAACAAAATAAAATCTTTATTATAATCACAAGTTAGGCTTCTTTTTTGTTCTGCATTGAATTGCCTACATAAATATTAATCCTGCACCAACCATTATGCTTGATAGGTGCAAAGCCTATCTTGTTCAAAATGGCTTCATAAAACCTAATTACATACATTTCTGCCTGAAAATAGGCAGCCGACTGCTACAGCTTTTTCGGTATCGCCGATTCACAACGCATCAACGGCGATCAAAAGAACACTTTTTATGCAACTTTTTATAGTATCGGCGACAATGTTTAGGCTGTCGTTTCGCTGTGCATCTTTCTTCAATAAACGAAGATATTTTTATTCACGGAAAGTATAGGCATGGCGGTAGGGTGTGTCAATGGGAAAGGCGTACGACAATTGCTTAATTGATCACGTGGCATGTAGATTTGTAAAAAAAGAATAACCTTTCAGGAATTCATCGAGGCTTTGAAATTGAAGCTTTTTTTCTCAGAGCATTAAGTGCTTTAAGATCATCCATGTCTTCGAGTCTTTCAAGCATTTCAGGTGAACAACAATATTTAAATATTCTACTTTACCGCACTGCTGCCACAATCCATATTGTGAGCCGTATGCCTCCCTTTCATCCCCTTGCATCCTTGCGCGCCACTGTGCTACATGCTCTGGGTGCGTGTAAAAAAGACACCCTGCTATGGCGTTCTCGTTGCTGCCTTTCCTTATTTTTCTTGCACCGTTTGCGGTGTACTCTCTTACGCTTGCGCCGGGCGTTGGGTTTGTCGATAGCGGCGAGCTTGCCGCAGTCTGCACAACCCTTGGCATTGCCCATCCCACCGGCTACCCGCTCTATACCCTGCTCGGCTGGCTCTGCACCCATCTCCCCCTGCCGCTGCGGCCTGTGGTGGTGCTGAATCTGTTCTCAGCCGTGTGTTCTGCTGCCGGCGCTGTTGCCGTGTATTACGGTTTGGCTGCAGTTGTTCCAGTTGTGCTTGAGCGCGCATCAGCCCTGCGTATCTGTCTGTGCTGTGCAGGCAGCCTCCTCTGGGCGTTTTGCAGCGTTGTGTGGTCATGTGCTCTAATCACCGAAGTGTATGCGTTGCAGGGTCTGCTCATTGCCCTGATTTCTGCTCTGTGCCTTGTTATGCTCTCCCTGCCTGCAGATGCGCCGAAAAACAACCTGCCGCATCTGCTTGCACTGCTCCTCGGCCTCAGTTTCAGCAACCATCTAAGCACCGTGCTTCTTGTGCCGGCAGTTATATATGTTTTGCTGAAAAGCAGGCCGCGGAAGGCATGGCACCATCCGTTAAAACTTGTCTGCCTGTTTTGTGCGGGTTTTCTGCCCTACCTCTATCTGCCGATCAGGGCACGTATGGCGCCTCCGCTTAACTGGGGTGATCCGCGTTCGTGGGAAGCATTTTTCTGGCATGTGAGCGGCAAACAATACCGGGTATGGATGTTCGCATCGCTTGACACCATGGCACGGCAGGCCGGGCATTTTTTTAATCTCGTCCTGTCATCTTTGGGATACCTGCCGGCCATATTCATACCGCTTGGTATATATCTTCTCGTCCAACGCCATCGAAGCACCTTTTTATTCTCACTTATCGTGTTTGCAGTCGATGTGCTGTATGCCGTTAATTATGACATTAAAGATATTGATCCCTATTTTCTGCCGGCACTGCTGATGTGCTGTCTGTGGACGGCAACAGGAATGGCAGGATGCGCAGCATATCTGTTCCGGCGATTTCAGAACGCCAACCTCTGGTTAGCTCTGTGCCTGTGCTGCATGCCCCTGGTGCCGCTCATGGTCAACTATAGAGATGTTGCCATGCACAACGATACCCATGCAGAGCAATACACCACTGCCCTGCTCTCCGGTCTTGCCCCAAACGCTCTTGTTCTCTCCTATCAGTGGGATTATTTCTGTTCGCCGTTTTATTACCTGCAGCTTGTGGAAGGAAAGAGGCCCGACGTTGTTATGATTGAGGTGTTGCTGCTCAAGCGCTCATGGTACCTTGCGCAGCTTGAGCGCACGTATCCGACACTTATAGCTGCGGTAGCAGATGAACTTGCCCAGTATCGCAATGAGCTTTATAAATTCGAGCACGAACTGCCATATGATGCAGCGGTTATTCAGAGCCGTTATATAAACCTCATCAACAGTATCATCCGCGCTGCGTTAAGGACTCGCCCCGTGTATCTTACCTGTGAAATCGAACCGGAAATCGGGGCGGGATGGCAGCGGGTGCCGGAAGGGCTTGCGTTCAGACTTTATCAGCACGGGACAGGATATGTGCCGTTTGAAAGTGATCTCATCCCGCTGCCATCACCTCATGACTTTAAAGAGAAGAACCGCTATCACCAAGCGATCAAATCCTTTTATGCCGTCATGCGCGCCGCACGCGCCCTCTATGAACTCAGTGCCGGCAACCGCGGCAAAGCAGAGCAGCTCATGAGACAGGCAAACAGCCTTGCGCCGGAGCACCCCTTCGTGCAGCATGCAAAGCGGATTTGGCAAAACGTGGAAAAGAACAGCGACCACAAATAACATCGGGGGCATGATAAGGCTCATGCCCCCGATAGCAGCAAGTCATCTGCTTTCTCATGTATGCCTTAAAACGGCACATCGTCATCAGGCAGCTTGTTAAAAGCATCCTCACCGTTGTTAACCGCAATTGCCTGATCACGCTCGCCTTTGCTCCCGAGCATTTGCATCCGCTCAATAAGCACCTCTGTCGTAGATCGCTTGTTGCCGTCTTTGTCTTCCCAGTCACGGGTTTGCAGTCGTCCCTCCACATAGACCTGACTCCCTTTGTGCAGGTATTGCCCGCACACTTCGGCGGTTCTGCCGAAGGCAACGCACCGATGCCATTCTGTTTTCTCTTCCCCCTCTTTTGGCTTAAAGGATGTTGCAACCGAAAAGTTGGCAACTGCCGTGCCGCTTGGGGTATAGCGGATTTCTGGGTCTCTGCCAAGTCTACCGATAAGGATCACTTTATTAACCGACATACCATCTCCTTGCTCAAATAAGGTGAGTAATGTACATTGTATCCATTCCTATACCCGTTCGCCCGGCAATGTCAAGTTTATTACCATGGAAGTGATGAGAAATTGATGTTGACTGCACCTGATGGATACATTAGACTACGTGACAGCACGCACATCTTTTTTAACCTGTTGATATAACATACTTTTTATCAAACTCCTGCAATGGCCACTAAAAAATCTTCAACCCGGCAGTCCTTTGAAGTTGCCGGCATCATATTGACCGGTTTTGCAGTGTTTCTTACCTGGTGCCTTATCACCTACGATCCGCGCGATCCTTCGTTTGAAACAGGCCTCACCACCATTCCGAAAGACCTCTGGAAGCGGGGCGGTCTTTTTGGTTCCTACATGTCGAGCTTTCTGTTCCAGACACTAGGGATTGGCGCCTTTGCCGTGCCACTGATGCTGTTTACGGTTGCCTTCAAATTTCTCTTTAGCCCAGTGTTTAGTGCTTCTTTTTATCTCCGCTCGGCACTGTGGCTTGCCGGTTTTATCTGCGTTGAGACATTGCTCAGTCTTTATTGCGGGAGGTTAAACCTTGCAAAGTACACCTTCAATGCCGGCGGCGCCGTGGTCGGCGGACTCATCGCCGATCTCCTGAAGCGGTACATCGGTGTCTTTGGCGCATATCTTCTGACAACCCTCGCGCTTCTGCTAGTCATCATGGGGCTTACCCGCATATCCTATGTTGCTCTCTGGTCGCGGATTATGGTGCCGCCTGCCCAAAAGATAAGCACAATTATCGATGCGCTCCGGCGCAGGCGCAAAAAAAATGCTGCGGTACGGCTGCTTGAACAAAAACGGGCAGCAGCGGTCAGTGCGCGTCGCCGCATTCAGGAAGAGCATGTGATACAACCCCGCCTGCCGCTTGATACCGAACCCGATGCCATACCGATAACAATGCCGGAGCCTAATGGGAAGCCGGTTCATCAGCGCGGTGAGGAGGAACCTGAATTTATACCTTCACCTGAGCAACTCCCAACGCAATATACATTGCCGCCAATCAGTCTTCTTGATGATCCCTCGGAAGATGATATTGCGATCGACACAGATGCGCTGCGCCGTGATGCAGAAATCCTTACCCAGAAACTTGCAGATTTTGGTGTCACGGGAACGGTTGTCGAGATCAGCCCCGGTCCGGTCATTACCCGTTTTGAATTCGAGCCTGCGCCCGGTATTAAACTTAACCGCATCATCAGCCTCTCGGATGATCTCTCGCTTGCCCTGAAAGCAGTCAGTGTCCGCATCGCACCGATACCCGGCAAATCCGTTGTCGGCATCGAAATCCCGAATAAAAAAAGGAAAATAGTCTTTTTTAAAGACATCATCGCCCGCGATGATTTTTTTGCCTCTCCCTCGCGGCTCACCTTTGGGCTCGGCAAAGACATTGCCGGCGCCCCGATCATCAGCGATCTTTCCCGCATGCCGCACCTGCTGGTTGCAGGAACAACCGGTTCCGGGAAAAGCGTATTTGTTAATACGGTTATCTGCAGCATTCTCTTTAAGGCAACTCCAGATGAGGTGCGCTTTCTGATGATCGACCCCAAACGGCTTGAGCTCTCGCCTTATGAAGGCATTCCGCATCTGCTGCATCCGGTTGTGGTAGAACCCAAAAAAGCAGCGATCGCCTTGCGCTGGGCAGTTGAGGAGATGGAGCGGCGCTATGAGCGTATTGCTGAAAAAGGAACCCGGAACATCCTGCAGTACAACAAAAAAATTGATGAAGAGGAGAAAAACGGTCAGCCCCACGGAGAAGGACACAGCCGCATGCCGTATATCGTGGTAATCATTGATGAGCTTGCCGACCTCATGATGATTGCCGCACGCGATGTGGAAGGGCATATTGCACGGCTTGCCCAGATGGCACGTGCTGCAGGTATTCATTTGCTTGTGGCAACACAGCGTCCTTCGGTCGATATCATTACCGGTCTGATCAAAGCAAACTTCCCGAGCCGCATTTCGTTTCAGGTATCCTCAAAGGTCGACTCCCGCACCATTATCGACGTGATGGGCGCAGAGAAACTGCTCGGCGACGGTGACATGTTGTTCCTCCCGCCCGGCACCTCCCGGTTGCAGCGCATCCACGGGGCCTATATTTCTGAAAAGGAAATCAGGCGTATTACCGAATACGTAAAAAAGCAGGCGCAGCCCCAGTATGATGAAACCATTTTGGCAACGCCTGAAGAAAATGGCGAGCTTCCGCCTGATGATGTCTACGATGAACTCTACGATACCGCCGTGGCCATTGTTACCGAAACCCGCCAGGCCTCGATCTCCATGCTTCAGCGGCGGATGCGCGTCGGCTATAACCGGGCCGCCCGCATGATCGAGCGTATGGAGCGCGAGGGAATCGTCGGGCCAAGCGATGGCGTAAAACCGCGCGAAGTGCTCATCGACAAACTGTAAGAACGGTATTCCCTCCGCGGCTGTGCTTCGCCCACATTGCCGAACTTAAGGTTAGTTAAGTCACAATAGCCACAGCACCTCCCCCTGTCCCTGAGTTTGCCTTGACAAGGGTTACTCCCCGTATAATAATCAGTCCCTGTTTGTTGCATTGGCAGCAAAATACAAAAAACATGGACAGTACCATCATTGATAAGGATACCAGTATGCACACTCTCCGTTATAACATCATCGCAGGAACGCTCTGTATTGTCTTGTGCGCGGCATCTGCTGCGGCGCAGGAACAGGCGGTGGACAAGTATGTGACGGCAATTGAACAGCGGTATGCGGCGCTGCAGGACTTCCATGCCGATTTTGAGCAGGAAACTACGATGGCATCGGTCAGTCAAAGTGAAAAAGGATCAGGGTCGGTGTGGCTTAAAAAGGGCGGGAAAATGCTGTGGCACTATAAAAAACCGGAAGAACAGAAAATCATCCTCGACGGGAAAAACCTCTGGATCTACCTTCCTGCTGACAAGCAGGTCATGAAAAACAATTTTTCGGCGATTCCTCAGCATATCGTGGTGGATATTTTCAGAGGGCAGATCAACATACGGGACAAATTTACTGTCGCCCTCCTGCGCGAAGAACCGCCGTGTGTTGTCCTTGAGCTTGTGCCGCGTGAATACGATCCGACGGTCAAAAAACTGCGGCTGTGGTATGACCCTGAAAAACGCTTGCTTACAAAAACAGAGCTCGAAGATGACCTTGGCACTAAAACCCAGCTCACCTTCAAGCGCATCTCGATCGACAAGGGGATTAAGGATTCACTCTTTGAGTTCACGCCGCCAAAAGGCGTGGACGTATTTGAGCCGCCGCAAGTTCAGCAATAGCCGGGAGGCAATGCACTGCCATACCGGGCATCAACCTTTCCGGAGTTCCTTGACCTTCCCAACCACCTTGGCGAGCACCTCGCCAGCAGGGCCATGAATGCTGTAGGTGCAAATAAAATCGGTCAGCGGCGTGCGGGAAGGATTGATTTCGACAACCTTCGCGCCGGCGCTGCGTGCAATCTCGGGCATTGATGCTGCAGGATAAACAACCGCTTCGGTTCCGATGACCAGCATAAGTTCGCAGGATTGCGCCTCTTGATGCGATCGGGTGAGTGCATCCAGAGGAATGGCTTCGCCGAAAAACACAGCGTCCGGTTTTACCGGACCGTTGCATTTCGGACAGCGCGGCGGAATAGTATCCAGCGGCACTGCAGAGCTTGGCTGCTGAAATCCGCAATCCATGCATGAAGTTGTCTGCAAATTACCGTGAAATTCGATCACGTTCTTGCTGCCTGCCACATGGTGGAGCCCGTCAACGTTTTGGGTGATAATCGAGCTCAGCAGTCCCAGAGCTTCAAGCTCCGCGAGCGCATAATGTCCGGCATTGGGCTTTGCCGGCAAAATGGCAAGCTGCATATCCTTGAGCATGATCCATGCACGCTCAGGGTGATACCGCAGCGTAGTAATATGACCGTACTCTTCGGGATTATATTTTTCCCAAAGCCCCCCCTTGCCGCGAAACGTCGGTATCCCGCTTTCAACGGACATACCCGCACCGCTCAGGGCAACGGTTTTTTTCGACGCAACAATATCACGGGCAAGACGTTCAATGCTGGCATCGGTGTACATGGCGGTTCTCCTTATTGGGAATGGCACTGAAGTTCATCCTGATCGTAAAACCCGTATGCATCAACGATATGATGCCCCTCGCGTGCCGTGCGGACATTCCGGTACTGGTAATAATGGCGCACATACCAGGCAATATCGCCGTACATCCGCTCCCAGCGCTCAAGCGTTCCGTTTTGCCGGGCGATTACATAATCGTCGATAATCACCTGGATCTCTTTGAGCATCAGTTGCCGTAATTCGGTATTAAGATTTTGGTATTCGCGGGTGCCGGGACGCGAGCGCCGCATTTTTTTCTGAATGCGCTCGATATCATTCATGATGTAGTGGAAAATGCGGCTCCTCACCGTTTCGTTAATCGTACTTCCAGCCGGCGTGTGCTCGATCATGCGCATATATAATTTTTCAATGTGCCGGATGCTCATTTTTTATTGTGTTGTGCAGCTGTTTGCAAACAAAATTGCTTCACCGAGATAGCCGAACGTATTGCAGTACCCGATTTTAGGGTTTATAAAGCGGAAAACGTGAGCGGGCAACCGCATGCAGGGTGAGCACCCCAAATCTTTTTATACATTTTTTCATTTCTTGCTCACGATTCACGCTGTCCCCTTTACGTTATTGTGTATAGCAAAAGCCGATGAAAAGTTTCAAGCAATAAAAAAGGATTCCCGTCATGGAAAGAGAATCCTTTTGAAATGACCCACGTGTCGATCAATGTTTATGCTTTTGCCTTTTTCTCTGCTTTTTTCTCCTTCGCAGCAGCTTTTTTCTTGCCCTCTGGTGAGGGTGCGGGAACGCTGAATTCGATCAAAGACATAGGTGCATTGTCGCCATGGCGTCTGCCGATCTTGATGATTCTGGTATATCCGCCGTTTTTTTGGGCAAACCGTGGCGCGATTTCCTCAAAAAGCTTTTTGGCGATCCGTTTTTCACGGATAACCCGCATTGCCAATCGTCGCGCATGCAGATCGCCGCGTTTCCCGAGGGTAACCATTTTATCGGCAATCCGCCGCAGTTCCTTGGCGCGCGTATCCGTTGTTGTAATCCGTTCGTGCTCGATCAGCGATGTTACCATATTGCGGAGCACAGCCAAACGATGGCTGGTATCCATGCCCAACTTTCGTCCTGCTTTGAGATGCCTCATTGTTCCGATCCTGTTTCTGAATAGTTCCCGTACGCCTTAGTTTGTTGCAACCGATGCCGTGCCGTCCTGCTGCTCATCAACCTGAGGCGGTTCAAACCCCTCAAGTTTCATGCCGAGCGACAAGCCCATCTCAGCAAGAATTTCTTTGATCTCATTGAGAGACTTTCGGCCGAAATTCTTTGTCTTCAGCATCTCGGCTTCGGTCTTGGTGACCAGTTCCCAGATATAGCGAATGTTTGCATTCCGGAGACAGTTGGATGATCTGACCGAAAGCTCAAGCTCATCAATGCTTCGGTAAAGGTTTTCGTTAAACTTTGGTTTCTGGGAGTCAGTACTTTCCTCCTCCTCACTCTCTTCTTCAAAATTGATAAACAGCTTGAGCTGGTTTTGCAGTATTTTTGCTGCAAACGAAATGGCGTCTTCCGGTGCCACCGACCCGTCGGTCCATACTTCCATCGTCAGTCGTTCATAATCGGTTACCTGCCCGACCCGTGCGTGGGTTACCGTATAATTAACCCGCTTAATGGGGCTGAAAATCGCATCGATGGGAATGGTGCCGATCGGCGCATGCTCGTCGCGGTTTTTCTCTGCCGGCCGGTATCCCACACCCGATTTCACCGTCAATTCCATCGAGAGTTTCGCATCAGGTGACAGTGTGGCAATATGGTGATCGGGATTTAAAATCTCGACGTTGTTATTGACGATAATGTCTCCGGCCTTAACGTCACACGGTCCTTTTGCCTTGATATAGATAGTTTCCGGACCATCGGAAAAAAGTTTCAGTTCCACTTCTTTGAGGTTAAGAATAATATCCGTAACATCTTCCCGCACGCCGGGTATGGTTGAAAACTCGTGCAGGATGCCTTCGATCTTGACGGCGGTTATTGCAGCGCCCTGTATTGATGACAGCAGGACACGCCGCAGCGCATTGCCGATTGTCAGCGCAAATCCCCGTTCAAACGGCTCTGCGACGAACTTTCCGTAGGTTGTTGTCAGTGACTCTTCGTCAACCTCTAAATACTTAGGCCTGATGATCGATTGCCATTTTCGACGCATAGGAACACACCTTCATGAAAAGGTTGTTAGTGCTGAAACTGTAAGAGCTTGTGCAGCTCGATAGTTTATTTACTGTAGAGCTCAACGATAAGATGCTCGCGTATTGGCATCGTTATCTCTTCGCGACGCGGCAACGCAATAACCTTGCCCTCGTATCGTGCGGCATCCAGCTCAACCCAACTCGGGACACCGCGCTGTTGGGCAACGGCAAGCGATTCCTTGATGCGCGCTATGCTTCGGCTTTTTTCACGAAGCTGCACCACATCACCGGGCCGGAGCAAATACGACGGGATATCAACCTTTGCGCCGTTGACCAGAAAATGACCATGGCGCACGAGCTGCCGCGCTTCGGTGCGTGAAGTCGCAAAGCCCATGCGGTACACCATATTGTCCAGTCTGCGCTCGAGCATCACGATCAAGTTTTCACCCGTCACACCCCGCTGCTGCGCAGCTTTATGAAAATAGTTCCGAAACTGACGCTCCAGCATCCCATAGATGCGTTTCACTTTCTGTTTTTCGCGAAGCTGTTCGGCATATGAGGAGTATTTTGTCCTCCCCTGACCGTGCTGCCCCGGGGCGTATTGGCGGCGCTCAAAAGCGCATGCCTGCGTGTAGCACCGCTCGCCCTTCAAAAACAGTTTCATATTCTCCCTGCGACAAAGTCTGCATTTCGGACCAGTGTATCGTGCCAAAAACGTCTCTCCTTTCCTCTCCAGCAATGCTGCGTCGGTTTATCCCGTCATTCCCCTTGAGGCCGCATCCTGCTCGGCGCTACACACGACGCCGTTTCGGCTGTCGGCAGCCGTTATGCGGTATAGGGGTAATATCCTGAATCATGGTTATAGTAAAGCCTGATGCATGCAATGAACGAATTGCTGCTTCACGACCTGATCCCGGTCCGCGAACATACACCTCCAAATTCTTGACGCCATGCTCTTTTGCCTTTCGCGCTACATCTTCCGCAGCCTGGCTTGCGGCAAACGGCGTACTTTTGCGCGATCCCTTAAAACCGACAGCACCGGCACTCGACCATGCGATCACATTCCCGATGACATCGGTAATCGTGATAATGGTATTATTAAACGTTGCCTGAATATGAGCAATACCGTTGGGGATATTTTTCTTCTCTCTCTTTTTCTTTACAACCTTCTTTTTCTCTGTCATGCCAACCTCACCATGCAAGCACTCTACTCTTATTTAGGCGAAGGCGCCTTCTTCTTCCCAGCCACTGTTTTCCGCGGCCCTTTGCGGGTCCGGGCATTGGTATGCGTTCGTTGCCCACGGACCGGAAGACCTCTCCGGTGACGCAGCCCGCGGTAGGATCCAATTTCAATGAGACGCTTGATGTTCATCGACACTTCTTTGCGCAGATCGCCCTCGACCTTGTAGTCCTTGAAAATGATGTTTTGAATCCGCGCAATTTCTTGTTCGGTCAGCGCCCCAGCACGTTTTTCATACGGAATACCTGCTTCTTCGAGAATGGTGCGCGCCGTCGTTTTCCCAATACCGTAAATATACGTCAGCGCAATCCAGATCTGTTTCTGTTTCGGTACGTCAACACCGGCAATTCGTGGCACGTGTTACTCCTTATAAAAAGATAATTCAAGTTTCATCCCTGGCGTTGTTTATGCTTCGGGTTTTCACAAATTATGCGAACAACCCCTTTCCGCTTAATCACCTTGCATTTATCACAGATTTTTTTCACCGACGCTCGTACTTTCATGTGCTGTCCTCGCCTGATGCACAGAGTCTCTTGTCAGATCATTTCGCCCGGTATACGATGCGGCCCCGGGTCAAATCATAGGGTGAAAACTGAACGGTGACCTTATCGCCCGGTAGAATTTTTATGTAGTGCATCCGCATCTTCCCCGAAATATGAGCAAGCACGCGATGCCCATTCTCAAGTTTTACCCTGAACATCGCATTGGGTAATGTTTCCAGAACCTCTCCTTCGATCTCTATAAGGTCGTCACGCGCCATACGGTACCACTACGTTTCCACGGACGTATGTGTCCGATACTGCCGGTCACCGCGCTTATCGCACACGCCCGCCGATTTGTCCGCGGTTGAGAAAACCATCATAATGGCGTACCAGCATATGGGATTCTATTTGACCGACCGTGTCCAACGCGACGCCCACAACAATCAGCAGCGCGGTACCGCCAAAGTAAAACGGAATGTTGAAGCGTTGGATCAGAATGGTCGGCATCACGCAGACAGCGGCAAGGTACAAGGCGCCGATGAAGGTGATCCGTACCAGTACCCAGTCAATATAATCCGCGGTCGATTTTCCCGGTCGTATGCCCGGAATAAACCCACCCTGCTTTTTCATCGTATCAGCAATATCCACCGGATTGAAAGTGACCGCAGTGTAAAAATAGGCAAAAAAGATGATGAAACCAATGTAGAGCACATTATAAGCAATCTGACCGGGGTTCAAACTATGAATAACACTTTCAATCCACGGGTAGGCATCGAGCACCGTGCGCGGCATAAACTGTGCGATCGTCAACGGAAACATCAAAATCGACGAGGCGAAAATCGGCGGAATGACGCCCGAGGTATTGATCCGCAGCGGCAAATGGGTGCTTTGCCCGCCGTATACTTTGCGGCCGACAACACGCTTGGGATATTGCACCGGAATGCGCCGCTGTGCCCGCTCGATATAGATAATGCATCCGACAACGAACACCATTAGCGCGATGATAAAAAGAATGGTCACCGGTCCCATCTCACCGGTTTGCATCAGACGCACCGTATTGACGACCGCCGCCGGCATCCGCGCCACAATACCGGCAAATATGATGAGCGAAATCCCGTTTCCAATGCCGCGTTCAGTAATCTGCTCTCCAAGCCACATCAAGAAAGCCGTCCCCGCGGTGAGTGTGATGACGGTCATGAAACGAAATCCCCACCCCGGATCGATCACCACCGGGCTGCCGGTCGGCCCGGTCATCTTTTCAAGCCCAACCGCGATACCAAACCCCTGAATGATGCTGAGCACGATCGTGCCATAGCGGGTATACTGGGTAATTTTTTTGCGGCCTACCTCACCTTCCTTTTTGAGCTTTTCAAGATACGGAACAACAACCGTCAAGAGCTGCAAAATAATCGAGGCGCTGATATACGGCATAATGCCGAGCGCAACGACGGACATATGCTCAAGAGCGCCGCCTGAGAACATATCGACCAGCCCGAGCAGCGTCCCCTTTGCACGGGCAAAGAATGCGGCCAGCGCCTTACCGTCAATGCCCGGCGTCGGAACATGCACGCAGAGTCGGTACACGGCAAGGAGTCCGAACGTCATTAAAATCCGCTTGCGCAGCTCGGGTATTTTGGGGATATTCTGAAAACCGCCGACCATGCTCTCTTATATGCTTTCCAAGGTGCCGCCTGCTGCAACGATCTTCTCATATGCAGCACGGCTCCACCGGTGTGCTTTCACCATTAAGGGGCGATCGATCGTACCGTCGCCTAAAATTTTTACGCCGTCGTGGAGGTTTTTAACCAGCCCCGCTTGCAGCAGCGCTGCCGGATCCACCACACTGTCCTTTTCAAAACGGCACAAATCCTGAACATGCACGATGGCATACCGTTTCTTAAAGATATTGGTAAAGCCGCGCTTGGGGAGCCGGCGCTGGAGCGGCATTTGCCCTCCTTCAAACCCGAGTGTCTTCCCACCGCCTGAGCGCGCTTTCTGTCCCTTGTGTCCGCGGCATGATGTTTTCCCGTGTCCTGAACCCGGACCACGTCCGACCCGCTTCCGTTTCTTTTTAGCTCCAGGCACTGGATGCAAACTGCTCAAATCCATAATCGTTCCTCTCCTCCGCACACCGGTGCGAAGCGATCATGCGTATTACTGGGGTGATAACTTTTTCTGGCGTTCCTCAGGCCGCTGCAGTTGCGCAAGCCCGTTGAGCGTTGCCTTCAAAACATTATGAGGGTTGCTGGTGCGAATACACTTGGTGAGCACATTTTTGATGCCCGATACTTCCATGATAGAGCGCACCGCACCGCCGGCAATAATGCCCGTACCGCTGCTCGCAGGCTTCATGAATACCTTGCCGGAACAAAACCGACCGATAACTTCATGCGGAATGGTACCGTCCACGAGCGGAAAGGATATCATGGTGCGCTTGGCATGTTCGATGGCTTTACGAATCGCCTCAGGCACTTCCCGTGCCTTGCCGAGTCCGTACCCAACACTCCCGTTGCCGTCACCGACCACCACCAATGCACTAAAACTGAAGCGACGGCCGCCCTTCACCACCTTTGCAACTCTACTGATATGGACGACCTTATCGATCAGACCGGATTCCTGTTGACTCGCGTACGCCACTGCATCGCCTCCCTAAAATTGTAAACCTTTTTCCCGTGCACCTTCGGCAATCGCCTTGACCCTGCCATGATAAAGAAATCCGTTGCGATCAAACACAACCCGGGTTATGTGCTGTGCCAATGCTTTTTCAGCAACCAACCGGCCAAGCATGCGTGCTGCCTCAATCGTTCCGGTCTTGGTGATATCGCCCCGCAGCTCCTTGCTGCGCGTCGAGCATCCGAGCAGGGTTTTCCCCGCCGTATCATCGATCAGCTGCACATAGCAATGCTTGAGGCTCCGATACACGCTCATCCGGGGCCGGTCTGTTGTTCCGATAATTTTCCGGCGGATTCGTTTTTTCCGCTGTTGACGGCTTTTCTGTTTTTTTCGTCTGTGTTCCACCGTTACTCCTCAACTCATAGGCGCTATCCGATACGACGGTTTATTTTGCCCCTGCTTTCCCGACCTTCGTCCGAATCTGCTCACCGACATATCGGATGCCTTTTCCCTTATAAACATCAGGCTTCCTGAATTTCCGTATTGTTGCGGCAGTTTGGCCGACAAGGCACTTGTCAATGCCTTCGACCTTGATAATCTGCTTATCGACACTGATCGTAATCCCCTCGGGTTCTTCAAATACAATCGGATGTGAATACCCAAGAGAAATTTTCAGTGTTTTCCCACTCTTTTCCGCACGGTAACCGATCCCGACAATCTCGAGCTCTTTTGAAAATCCCGAGGTCACTCCCTGTATCATATTCGCAATAAGTGTCCGGGTAAGCCCATGGAGTGCCCGTTCGCGCCGTTCATCCGAGGTGCGTTGCACGGTCAGCAGGTCAGGCGTTACCGACACGGTAATGCCGTGCGGCACCGTATGGGTAAGCTTACCCTTCGGACCGGCAACACAAATCGTTGCACCGTCAACGGTCACGGTAACACCACGGGGAATAAAAATAGGCTGTCGTCCGATTCTGCTCATGGCCGTTCCTTTTACCAGAAAGTACAAATCACTTCGCCGCCGATCCCCTGCTGACGTGCTTCCTTGTCCGTCATCATGCCGCGTGAGGTCGTCAGAATCGCTAGCCCAAGGCCGTTGCGCACTGCAGGGATAGTATTTTTGTCAACATAGATACGCCTACTCGGTTTTGAGACACGCCTGATTTCTGAAATAACCGGCTCGCCTTTTTTTCCATATTTGAGGAATATCTGGAGCATCCCCTGCTTATTATCCTGAATGACCTTGTAGTTCTTAATATAACCCTCCTGTTTCAGGATCTTTGCGATGTTCACCTTCATGGTCGAGGCAGGCACCTCAACACTCGCAAAACGTGCCTTATTGGCATTGCGTATGCGCGTCAGCATATCCGCGATTGGATCAGTCATCATAATACACGTATCTCCTGATGGGTCCGGATGGATTACCAGCTTGATTTGATGACACCCGGGATTTCCCCTTGCAGTGCCAGTTTTCGCAGACAGATTCTGCACATATTAAACTTCCGATAATAGGCGCGGGGTCTGCCGCACAGCGGGCATCGATTATATTCCCGCACCGCAAATTTTTTTGGTCGCTGTGCTTTTATCCGTAATGAGGTCTTGGCCACGCACGTGCTCCTTCCGGGTTAATTTGTTCCAAACGGCATTCCCATATATTCAAGGAGTGCCCGAGCTTCTTCATCAGTTTTGGCCGTTGTCGTGATAACGATATTCATGCCTCTGATCTTATCAATCTTATCGTAGTCAATTTCCGGAAAGATGATTTGCTCGCGGATGCCCAATGCATAATTGCCGCGACCGTCAAATGCCTTCGGCGATACACCTTTGAAATCGCGGATTCGTGGCAAAGCAAGGTTTACGAGACGATCAAAAAATTCATACATACGCTCTTTTCGAAGTGTTACTTTGCATCCGATCGGCATGCCCTGGCGAAGTTTAAAGTTCGCAATCGCCTTTCGCGCCTTGGTCACCACCGGTTTTTGACCGGTAATGGCGGCAAGGTCTCTTTGCGCTGCCTCGATCACTTTGACGTTTTGAATTGCTTCGCCAAGCCCCATATTGATAACGATCTTTTCAAGTTTGGGGACCTGCAAAATATTGCGATACTGGAACCGCTTCAGCATCAGTGGTACGATTTCGCGGTAGTATTTCTCTTTAAGCCGACTCATGCCTGCGCCTCCTACTAATCCAGAATCTCGCTACATTTCACGCACGTCCGTACCTTTCGTCCGTCCTCAAGTACGCGCTTCCGGATGCGCACATGCGTATTGCACTTTGGACATACCAGATTCACCTTTGCCACATGCAATGGCCCCTCTTTTTCAATGATACCGCCCTGTGGGGCTCTTTTGGTCGGCCGGGTATGTCGTTTGATAAAATTGACTTTCTCGACAACAACGGTGTTATCTTTGGGATTGACTTTCAATACCTTGCCGGTCTTTCCCTTTTCCTTCCCTGCAAGGACCATCACGGTATCGCCTTTTTTAATGTACATAGGCACTGCATCCTCTCTTGCGCGCCCGCGCATGTCACACCACTTCAGGCGCCAAGGATATAATTTTCATAAAGTTCTTTGCGCGGAGTTCCCGTGCGACCGGACCGAAGATGCGGGTTCCGATCGGTTCGTTGGCATTATTGATGAGCACTGCTGAATTGTCGTCAAATCTGATGTAACTGCCGTCCGGCCGCTTCACTTCCTTCTTCGTGCGGACGATGACGGCACGCATGACCGATCCTTTCTTCACCTTTGAATTGGGGATCGCTTCTTTAACCGATACGATAATAACATCACCGAGCGTTGCATAGCGGCGTCGGGTACCGCCGAGCACCTTAATGCATTGTAGCCGTTTCGCACCTGAATTGTCGGCTGCAAGTAACTGTGTCTGCATCTGTATCATACGCGCTTCTCCACTCCTGCCACCACACCATCCTTATACCGCTTTTTTGAGAATTTGGATTACGTTCCAGCGCTTCTCTTTGCTCAGCGGACGGCTTTCCTCAACCATCACCACATCGCCCACACGGCAGCTGTTCTGTTCATCATGTGCCTTAAACCGTACACGCTTTTTAATGTATTTTTTATACAGCGGATGTTTTGTAATGCGGTGTGTCTCAACCACCACGGTTTTATCCATCTTGTCGCTGATCACCACGCCGGTTCGTGTCTTCCGATGCCCTCTCATACCTGCTGCCTCATTCATTGTGTCGTCAGCCCTTCACGGGCAAGCTCCTTTTCACGGAGAATAGTTTTCGCCCGCGCAATGTCTCGCCGGACTTTTTTCAGTTCAGCGGTATTGGGAAGTTGATTGGTTGAAAGCTGCAGCTTCATGGTAAAGTACTTCCCCTGAAGATCCTTGATCCGCTGCTGCAGCTCATCAGGTGTTAAGTCTCGTAGTTCCTTAGCCTTCACTTTCTTCCCTCATAACAAAGGTTGTTGCAATCGGCAGTTTGTGCGATGCCAATCGAAACGCCTCCCGTGCAACGTCTTCGGTAACACCTTCGATTTCATAGAGAATGCGCCCCGGACGCACAACCGCAACCCAATATTCAGGAGCGCCCTTGCCTTTTCCCATACGGGTTTCGGCAGGTTTTTTCGTAATTGGTTTGTCCGGAAAAATCCGAATCCAAAATTTGCCGCCACGTTTCAGATACCGGGTCAACGCCACTCGAGCTGCCTCGATCTGCCGCGAGGTCAACCACCCGCATTGAAGCGCCTTGAGGCCAAAACTGCCAAACGCAAGGCTGCTGCCGCGATAGTCAGTACCGGCCATGCGACCCTTCATCATTTTTCTGTGTTTGACTTTTTTAGGTGCCAGCATGAAATGCCTTTCCTCTGGTCAGTGTCTCACCCTTAAAAATCCATACCTTCACCCCAATCACGCCGTACGTGGTACAGGCTTCAGCAAATCCATAATCAATGTCAGCGCGCAGCGTTTGCAACGGCACACGGCCTTCACGATACCACTCATACCGTGCCATTTCAGCTCCGCCAAGCCTTCCCGAACAGGCAATTTTAATCCCTTTGGCACCGAACTTGATTGACGAGCTGACGCTTCGTTTCATTGCCCGACGGAAAGCCACTCGCTTGAGAAGTTGCTGGCAAATATTCTCGGCAACAAGTTGTGCATCAAGTTCCGGCCGCTGCACCTCGGAAATCGTGATAAAAACCTCATGATCGGTCAGTTTTTGAATTTCGGCTTTGAGCTTTTCGATCTCGGCTCCCTTCTTGCCGATAATAATACCAGGCCGTGCAGCCCAGATGTTGAGACGGAGTTTGTTTGCTGCCCGCTCGATTTCAACGTTGGAAATACCTGCGGGCGCAAGCCGTTTCTTCACAAACTCCTTTATTTTAATATCCTCACAGAGGAGCTTCCCGAAATCTTTTTCTGCATACCAGCGCGAGTTCCATGTCTTAATAACGCCTAAACGAAAACCGGTTGGATGTACTTTTTGTCCCAAATGGCACCTCCTGCTGCGTTATGCCTCGTCCAGAATAACCGTAATATGGCAGGTGCGTTTCAGAATGCGAAACGCTCTCCCCTGAGGGCCTGCACGAAATCGTTTGAGTGTCGGGCCTGGATTTACATAAATACGCTTGACATATAGGTTATCAACGTCAATGCCGGGTCGAGTGCCCGCGTTTGCCACTGCTGCATTGAGGAGCTTAAAGATATAGATACTTGCCGCTTTTGCCGTATACTCAAGAATGCTCAGTGCCTCACCAACGCTTTTACCACGCACAAGATCTGCTACAAGACGCGCTTTCCGCGGTGAGATGCGAATATATTTTGCTGTCGCCCGTGCTTCCATACGATGTCTCAACTAAAATTGACGTTCTCCATCAGGCCTTCTTTGCATGCCCATGATACGTTCTGGTCGGTGCAAACTCGCCAAGCTTATGTCCCACCATGTTTTCGGTGACGTATACCGGAATAAACTTCTTCCCGTTATGAACGGCAAACGTCATACCCACCATATCGGGAATGATCATTGATCGTCGTGACCATGTCTTAATGACCTGTTTACTATTGGTTTCCTGAGCTTTGCGGATCTTCCGCAACAAACTTTCATCAACAAAGGGGCCTTTTTTGACAGACCGTGGCATGTATGCAACTCCTCTACTTGGTCCTTCGCCGCACGATAAATTTGCTGGTTCTCTTATTCTTCCGCGTCCGGTACCCTTTGGTCGGTTTTCCCCATGGGGTGCAGGGATGCCGTCCACCTGAAGACCTCCCCTCACCGCCTCCCATCGGGTGATCAACGGGGTTCATGGCAACGCCTCTAATACGCGGTCGTCGTCCGAGCCACCGTGATCTGCCCGCCTTGCCGATTGAAATGTTTGCATGATCCACATTGCCGACCTGACCAATGGTAGCATAGCAGTCCACATGCACCAGCCGGAGCTCACCTGACGGCATTTTGATATGGGCATAGTTCTTTTCCTTAGCTGTAATCTGGGCGCCGGCACCGGCACTTCGGACAAGCTGCCCGCCTTTACCACGGCGCAGCTCAATGTTATGGATCATAGTGCCGACCGGGATTTTGCGAATCGGCAATGCATTACCGGGTCTGATTTCGGCCTGCTCACCTGCGAGGACCTGATCGCCGACCCGAAGATCGATCGGTGCAATAATATAGCGTTTTTCGCCATCACGATAATGGAGCAGCGCAATCCGTGCCGTTCGATTTGGATCGTATTCGATACTTGCAACTGTTGCAGGAATATCCCGCTTGTCCCGTTTAAAATCGATGAGCCGATACATCCGCTTGTGCCCACCGCCGATATACCGGGCAGTAATTCTTCCGTAATTATTTCTCCCGCCGGTCTTCTTAAGCGGCACAAGCAGGCTCTTTTCTGCCCTGTCTCTCGTGAGTTCCTCAAAATCCGATACGGTTTGAAACCGACGTCCGGGAGAGGTTGGTTTATATGCTCGAACACCCATTGATTACTCCACACTCATGTTTCTGCCAAGCATCAGACGCCTTCGAAGAATTCAAGCGTCTCGCCTTTTTTCAGCGTAACCACAGCCTTTTTCCAGTCCGGCCTTGTTCCTCTGTACCGGCCGATCCGTTTTCGTTTTCCCTCATAGTTCATGACGTTGACGCTGAGAACCTTAACATTAAACAGCTTTTGGACAGCCTGTTTTATCTCTATTTTATTGGCATCACGGCTGACCTCAAAAACAACTTGGTTTGCCGCTTGCTTTGCGGCATTGCTTTTTTCCGTGATCAGCGCCCTGCGGATACAGCCGTATATATCTTTCATGCGACAAGCCTCCTTTGAATCTTTTCAAGGCATGGCTGGGTGATGTACAGGTTCTCATAAGAGAGCACATCATACAGATTCAGGCCCTCTGGCCTGAGCACTTTAACGCCGGGAATATTGCGTGCGCTGAGCTGTAACCGCTCGTTGTGCTCATCGATAATCAGGACTCGCTGAGCGCCGAGGGTGGTGAGGATTTGAGCGACATGCCGCGTTTTGATATCGGGTAACTCGATTTTATCAAGGATCATGAGCCGGTCGGTTTTGCGTTTCATGGTCAGCGCCGAACACAGTGCCTGCCGTCTGACCTTCTTCGGAAGATTGATGGTGAAAGAACGGGGTTTCGGGCCAAAGGTCACGGCACCGCCCCGCCACAGAGGTGAACGGCTGCTCCCTGCGCGCGCGCGACCGGTACCTTTCTGACGCCAAGGTTTTTTGCCACCGCCGCTCACCTCGCCCCGCGATTTTGTTGCCGAGGTGCCGCTCCGTCGGTTTGCAAGCTGCATGCGCACGACATCGTAAAAGAGATGCTCTTTAATCTCGGCATCAAACACCGCATCGGCGACCTCGACTTCTGCAACTTTTTGCTTTTGTGTATTGTATACATCCAGAATTGCCATAACCTGCTTACCCGACTATGACGAGCGCGCGGCCCGCACCATAACAGATACCATCAACCTTTGTTCTTGAGAATTGTCACAATACTGTTTTTGCCGCCCGGAACGGCTCCTCTGACGAGCACGATATTTTCATCCGCCCGAAGGTCAACGATTTCAAGATTTTTGACGGTGACCTTCTCTGCTCCGAGATGCCCGGGCATCCGTTTACCCTTAAAGACACGCGACGGCCATGCACTTGAGCCGATTGAGCCGACAACGCGATGAAATTTTGATCCGTGTGACATCGGCCCTCTGTTAAATCCCCACCGCTTAATATTGCCGGCAAATCCTTTTCCTTTGCTGATGCCAGACACCGAAACCCTTTCGCCCCGGCTAAATATATTCACATCAATCTGATCGCCAACCTGATAGCCTTCATGCGCATCGGTGCGGAATTCCTTGAGCACGGAAAACGCTTTGCCGCCCAATTTTTTGAAATGCCCTTGCAGCGGCTTGGTGAGCTTTTCAGGCTTTATCTGACCGTATCCCAGCTGCAGCGCACTGTAGCCGTCGCGGTTACGATCTTTTTTCTGGACAACAACACAGGGACCGGCCTCAATGACCGTTACCGGAACGATTTCCCCGTCCGATGAAAAAATTTGGGTCATGCCGATCTTTTTACCGATGAGTCCTAATGCCACAGCCCTGTACTCCCTTACACAAGGTGCACATTATGTGCGTGCACTCAGAGTTTTATTTCAACGTCGACACCTGCTGACAGATCAAGTTTCATGAGTGCATCGACGGTCTGCTCGGTCGGTTCCAAAATGTCAAGAAGCCGTTTGTGTGTTCGTATTTCGAATTGCTCCCGGGACTTTTTATCCACATGCGGCGAGCGCAACACGCAAAACTTATTGATAACCGTCGGGAGCGGAATCGGGCCGACTACCTTGGCGCCAGTCCGTTTCGCGGTATCAACGATTTCTCCGACCGATTGATCAAGAACCCGATGATCGTAGGCCTTGAGCCGAATCCGGATCTTTTGGCTTTCGATAAGACCGTCGACTTTTTTCATATCCGCACCGTTTCCGTCCGTTATTCGATGATATCACTGATGACGCCGGCGCCCACCGTCCTGCCACCCTCACGAATCGCAAACCGCAGCTCCTTCTCCAGCGCTATCGGCGTTATCAACTCTACCGTCATGCTTACATTGTCCCCCGGCATCACCAT
>JAOAHH010000015.1 GCA_026415325.1 Thermodesulfobacteriota bacterium
GCGCCGGTAAATATCTGAGCTGCCTGCACAAGACCATGCCCATACGCATTCGCCTTGACACATGCACACAAAAGAGAGCCTCGGCTGAGTATACGTCGAAATTCCCGTATGTTGTTTTCAAGAGCACTCCGGGAAATTTCCACCCATATTAATTCATCATGATACTGTTTACCTGTTCTGTT
The DNA here is from genome assembly GCA_026415325.1 of Thermodesulfobacteriota bacterium. Classification (GTDB taxonomy): domain Bacteria; phylum Desulfobacterota; class WTBG01; order CAIYCZ01; family CAIRTM01; genus JAOAHH01. The sequence continues at coordinate 183 of JAOAHH010000015.1, forward strand.
GTCGTCGTTAGGTTGCATCGTTTCCTGCTGGATTTGCTTCTCTACTGACACTCTCCGCTGCTTTTATCATTATCCGTAAGGCCGTAATTTTTTGGTGGCGTGTTGAATCGAGCATAGTACATCGCAATGTGGTGATCGAATAGATGCAGGCCGCACATTCATTGTCAAAGGTAGGTCAAATTACCTTGTTGAGCGAATATTCTATAATACCCTGCGCTCCTGCATTCAGCAGGCGCGGAATTAATGTCCGGACTTGTCTCTCTGCAATAACGGTTTCAACAGAAAACCATTCTTTCTGGTAGAGATGTGCGATCGTGGGAGCATTCAGGCTCGGTAATATCTTAATAACCTGTTCTAGTTTTTCCTTGGGCACATTCATTTTAAGACCGACCATTCCTTCTGCATTTAATGCCCCTTTCAAGAGGAGGGCAATATGCTGTATTTTTTCCCGTTTCCACGGGTCCTGCCAAGATTGATGATTGGCGATGAGCTGGGTGTTGGTTTCCAACATCTCATGGATTATCTTCAGACCGTGTGCCTTGATGGTGCTGCCGGTTTCCGTGACCTCGACAATTGCGTCTGCAAGTCCTTCCACAACTTTTGCCTCTGTCGCCCCCCATGAAAACTGAACATCAACCTGTATATTCCGTTCGCGAAAATATTGCTTCGTAAAATTCACCAGTTCCGTATAGATTTTCTTTCCGTTCAGATCCTCAAGCCGCTGGATCGGCGAATCTTCCTTAACCACCAATACCCAACGCGCCGGCTTTGCAGTTGCTTTGGAATACACAAGGTCTTCAACCACGACAACCGATGCACTGTTTTCTAAAATCCAGTCCTTACCGGTCAGTCCGAAATCAAGCGTCCCATTCTCAACAAAACGAGGCATTTCTTGTGCACGCACCATCGTACAGGCAAGTTCCTCGTCATCGATCTGAGGGAAATAGCTCCGCGAGCTGGTAATGATATTCCAGCCCGATTTCCTGAAAAGCTCAATAGTCGCCGTTTCAAGGCTCCCCTTTGGTATACCGATTTTCAACTTCTTCACGATTTTTTCCTCCATATGATGCAGCAAGATATGATAGATTAACACGTGCCCACACAACGGTCAACGGCAAAACAAATCACGATTTTCAGACCGTTGCCATCACACTCGCTGCACGGTATCTGATGCTTACTATATTATGCGTACGATAAAGCTTGTCATCCAGTTTGACGGAACCGCGTATCACGGCTGGCAAACGCAAGCCGGCAAGCGCACCGTTCAGAAAACGGTGCAGGAGGCGATTGAGCGCATCTTGAATCGCCCCATCGTCCTGCACGGTGCAGGACGAACTGACGCCGGCGTTCACGCATTGCAACAGGTAGCGCATTTTAAAACCGATGCACCCATTGATCTTGTGCGGCTTAAAAAAGGGCTGAACAGCATACTGCCACCTGATATTGCAGTGCTTGACGTGTCGGAAATGAGCCCGGATTTCCATGCCCGATACAGTGCGCGCAGCAGATCCTACCGATATCTTATCTGGAACAGCCCCGTTCCCAAACCCTTCATTCGTTCGTATGCATGGCATATCCCCCAGCCGCTCAATCTTACAGCTATGCGTGCAGCAGCGCGCCTGCTTGTCGGAACGCATGATTTCAGTGCGTTCCAATCCTCAGACCGTAAAAAAACAAACCCCGTTCGTACCGTCTTGTCCGTACGTCTGAAAAAAACAGCCGGTCATCTCATCGTGTTTGAAATACGGGCAAACGCTTTTCTCAAGCATATGGTACGCGCTATCGTGGGTACTCTCGTCGCAGTAGGAAACGGGAGCATGACGGTTGAGGATTTCAGAAACGTCTTTGAAGGGTGCGACCGCAAGGCTGCAGGCAAAACAGCACCTGCATATGGACTGTTTTTAAAAGATGTGGAGTATTAAAGAAGATACTTGACAAGAAACATCACAAGCCCGCTCTCGTCAAACGGGCCAAACCGTTTGCGAAGAGCGGCGAACACTTTGGCTTCAAGTTTGGCAATTTCATCGGTCGGGAGGTATTTTTTTAGGATAACAAATTGTCGCAATGCTTCACGGGCAATTTCAGGTAAATCATTACATGAATCATCATGTAAACGGTTATATGCGGCAAGCGTCTTGATATGCTCGTCCATCAACGCTGAAGACAACTCAACGTTAAGCGCCGTGTCCGCATCTACGGTATTGGTCGTTTGTGCTGTGATTGCATCGGGGAACAAATCAGGAACTTCGGCAGCAAGCGCTGCAACGACGGCAGGCGGATACCGTGTTAGGATATCAGCAGAGGTGTCATGCTGGCCTGCCTGAAGTTCGGGGCTTTGCGGCTGTTGCCGTATTGTCCTGCGTTTTAAGCCCCCTTTTGTCATCGATGTCCGCCTTTTGTGCACCGCTTCCTCACCTGCAAACATGGATATTTTTTATTGTATGACAATTGCGGCGTCCCGGCAACAGATATCTCCCCTGCGACGTTTCGCCAAACACAACTCTTTTTTATCTCCCCACACCGATACGTCGCGCGAGAAACTCTGGGAGCCCTGCTTCGAGTATCTTTTCTTGTGCCAGGGCAATATCGTATGTAACGCGTTCAAGTCGATATATCCGTGTCGCACTGTCATAGATGCCGTAACACGCGCACGGATTCCCGTCGCGTGGCTGCCCAATACTGCCGCAATTGATGATATATCTGCAATCCCGTGAAATCTCAATAGTGGTGCGCTGCACATGCACAACGGCACCGTAAGGATCACACATAAAGATGGCCGGATAATGCGAATGGCCAGTAAAACAGACGTGCTGGCGAAAACAGGGAAAATTCAAACGCGCATCCTCCTCATCCATGATATACTCCCATGCGCCCGGGTATTCAGGGGTCGCGTGCACGAAAAGCCATTCCTCTTGCATAACCTGAAGCGGCAGACTCTGCAAATAAGCTCGGTCCTGAGATGTAAGCATTGATCGTGTCCATTGTATTGCAATACGCGCATAATCATTAAAAGCGCTGTCGGGTTCCATGTCGGCAGCGACACGGTCATGATTACCAGCGATTGCAATGTCCGCAACATTTCGGATGAGTGCAATACATTCATGAGGATTAGCACCGTACCCAACAATATCCCCGAGAAACACAATACGATCAGGATATTCTACGGCAATAGCACCAAGGACTGCCTGCAAAGCCTCAAGATTAGCATGGACATCTGAGATAAATGCCGTTTTCATAATGAACAATAGTGTGCCGGGCGCCGCTCTTTATTTTTTCATTATATCACGGCACCGGTAAAAAATCCTCATATTGCGGTGAGCATACACCATGGAAAACAGGTTGCAGAATGTGAACATTTTTTATATACACTCATACGGCCATCTTCTAGCGATATGGTTTATCATGCCCTCTACGGCAAGGATGTAATGATGAATGTTTACGACGATTATCTGCAGCAGCTCCGTGACCAGATTGACAAAATTGACGATCAACTCCTTGAACTTCTCAACAAACGTGCCGAACTTGTTCTTGAAATCGGCAAGATAAAAAAACTAGATCAGCGCAGGTTTCACGTCCTGGAGCGCGAGGAGGCGATATATCAGCGATTGGTCAATGCCAATCCAGGACCATTTCCATCCGCAGCTATTCGACCGATTTTCCGGGAAATCATATCAGCATCGCTTTCGCTTGAGAAAACCCTCACCATCGCATGCCTTGGTCCTGAAGCGACGTTTTGCCACATCGCTGCCATTCAGCAGTTCGGCGAGGCCGCTTCCTATATCCATACCCGGAGCATTCCGGATATCTTTGATGAAGTCGAACGGGGACGTGCCGACTATGGCGTTGTGCCGATCGAAAATTCTACGGAGGGTGTCGTCAATCTCACCCTCGATATGTTTATCGAATCACCGTTGCACATTTGTGCAGAAGTGTTGCTTGAAATCTCCCAATGCCTGCTCTCCCATGCTCCGTCACTTGAGGACATTACCGTTGTCTATTCACATCCTCAGGCGCTTGCTCAGTGTTACAACTGGCTTGCTAAAAATCTTCCACATGCAGAAATTAAAGAGACATTCAGCACCGCAATGGCGGCGAAAATGGCACAGGAACAGCCCCATGTTGCGGCTATTGCAAGCGAATTTGCGGCAAAAACCTATGGCGTGCCAGTCTGCCGTTTGCGTATTGAAGATAATCCCCATAATTTTACCCGTTTCTGGGTAATCGGTTCTACATCCCCTGGCAGAACAGGCTGTGATAAAACATCATTGATGCTTTCTATAAAAGACGGTGTCGGAGCGTTGTACAATATTCTTGCACCGTTTGCTGATAACGGTATCAATCTCACTAAAATTGAGTCCCGGCCGTTTCGGAAAAAACCATGGGAATATATCTTTTTTATAGACCTCGAAGGACATCAGGAAGACCAGCCCGTCAGTCGTGCAATCGACCGCGTGACGGCTATGTCTCAGTTTATTAAAGTTCTCGGTTCCTATCCAAAGGGAAGCAGACTTTTATAATGTTACAGTAGATATCCTATGTCTCCTCTTTTTAACCATATAGCCATTGCCGGTCTCGGGCTCATCGGCGGCTCGCTTGCCCGCGACATTAAACAACGAAACCTCGCCGAGCGTGTGAGCGGATATGGGAGAAACCCCGACCGGATGAAGAAAGCATATAGCATGGGACTTATTGATGCATGGCATGTAGGATTCGACCATAGCCTTTCGACGGCTGATCTTGTCGTGGTAGGGACGCCCGTATGCAGCATTGCACAGACGATCCAAACAATGGCACCCTATTTTGCTAAAGGAACGCTCGTAACCGATGTCGGCAGTGTCAAGGGACCGGTTGTTGCGGCTGTTTCAGCTGTTATCCCGAACACTGTTTGTTTTATCGGTGGCCACCCGATTGCAGGCACAGAACATTCGGGATTTGAAGCATCCTGTACCGGACTGTTTGCCAACAGGTTCTGTGTGCTTACCCCGACAGAAAGCACGGACAAAGGAATGCTCGAAAAACTCACTGCGTTCTGGGAAGCAGTGGGTTCGCATGTCATTACTATGGATGTTACCACTCATGATAGAATTTTTGGTGCCATCAGCCACTTGCCGCACATGGTTGCATTTTCTCTGGTAAACGCACTTGTGGATACCCCTGAATTTGACCGTTCCGTCCTAAAATATTCTGCCGGTGGGTTTCGGGATTTTACCCGGATCGCTGCAAGCGATCCGGTAATGTGGCGAGATATCGTCATTATGAACCGTGACAATATTTTGCACTGGATCGATATTTTTCAACAAACCCTTGCTGCCTTGGCTTCGGCCATAGCCGATCAAAACGCCGAAGCGATCGAACAAATGTTCCAAAAATCGCGTGACGCCCGGCGTGAACTGCTTTAATGCACGTGCTTTGCATCTGGGTTACGCCGACGTGATGGCCGAAATGTGATACACACTGTAAAGGGGTGTAATAAGAGCAACCTGAAGAATATGCTTGTATGGATACGCTCCGTATAACAAAAGCAAAAAAACTTACCGGTGAGGTAACCGTTCCCGGAGACAAATCCATCTCGCACCGCGCCGTCATGTGCGGTGCCCTTGCCTCTGGAGATGTCTCTATTACCAATTTATGCTCCGGCGATGACACCGCACGAACCGTTACCATGTTCCAGCAGATGGGTATCTCTATTCAAGCACAAGGGCACCATTCCTTTGTCATCCATGGCAAGGGATTGCATGGGTTGCGCGAGCCCGACGATCTCCTCTATGCAGGCAATTCAGGCACCACATTACGGTTGATGGCAGGGTTGCTGAGTGCTCAGCCATTTTTTTCTGTCCTATCAGGAGACAGCTCACTGCGCCGGAGGCCCATGAACCGCGTTGTGGAGCCGCTGAGACACATGGGTGCACATATTAACGGGCGTGACCATGGCAATTTTGCGCCGCTTGCAATTCAGGGTGGTCCACTCCGCGGTATCGCCTATCATTTGCCGGTTGCAAGTGCTCAGGTAAAGTCTGCGCTGCTGTTTGCAGGCCTATATGCCGACAGCCAGACAACCGTTATCGAACCGGTGCTCTCCCGTGACCATACCGAACGTATGCTTTCCTGTATGGGTGTCCCTATCAATATCCGGGGATCTGAGGTAACGGTTCAGCCGTGCGAACATTTAGAACCCTGTCGTCTTGATATACCCGGTGATATTTCTGCAGCAGCATTTTTTATCGTTGCCGGCTTGATCGTCCCGGACGCCGAGCTTGTGCTCCGTGCAATTGGCATCAATCCCACACGCACGGGATGCATCGATATACTCCGCGCTATGGGTGGACAAATTGATATTTTCAACGAACGCATCCAATGCGGGGAGCCGGTTGCGGATATCGCGGTGCGGTCAAGTTCGCTCGTGGCGACCACGATTGAGGGCGATTTGATTCCGCGCGCGATCGACGAGTTACCGATTATCGCCGTTGCCGCTGCAATGGCAGCAGGCACCACCGTTATTCGAAACGCCCGTGAATTGCGGGTCAAAGAATCCGACCGCATTGCGGCCATGACCTCTGAGCTAAAAAAATGCGGCGTTGTAGTAGAGGCATACGATGACGGCATGGCAATCACCGGCGGTCGTGGCATCCGAGGTACTGTGTGCGATAGTTTCGGTGATCACCGTGTCGCCATGTCGCTTGCCATTGCCGGATTGTGTGCCGAGGAAGAAATGATCATCAGAGACTGTTCTTGCATCCAGACATCGTTTCCCGAATTTATGGGAACCCTTGTCCGGATTAAAGGATAGTTTGTGGACGCATCGGATTACATAATCACAATTGACGGTCCGGTCGGATCCGGGAAAAGCACCGTTGGCCGACTTCTTGCGGAGCGGTTCGGCCTTACGTATCTCGACACCGGGGCAATGTACCGGGCAGTTGCGCTTGCAGCACAGCGGCGAGGCATTGATCCTGATGATACTGTAGCGCTCGGCAAGCTTTGCGAAGAAATCGATATATCTTTTCGTCATGATCAAAACGGCCAACGCACGCTGCTGTGCGGCATCGACGTAACCGATGACATCAGAACACCTGACATCAGCATGCTGGCTTCACGCATCTCGGCGCTTCCGGTTGTTCGGGAAGCATTGGTAGCAAAACAGCGGGCCATCGGTCGCTCTGGGCGTATCGTTGTCGACGGAAGAGATGCGGGGACCGTTATTTTCCCACACGCACGCTTTAAGTTCTATCTGGATGCAACGCTCCAGGAACGAGCACAACGACGCTACAAAGAACTTATTGCAAAAAATATGGATGTTGATTATAATAAGCTTTTTTCTGAAATTGAAAAAAGAGACCGAGATGACAGCACACGGGCATTGGCGCCGCTTAAGCCTGCCCCTGATGCTGTTATCATCGATACTACCGGGATGACGATCGAAGCGGTGCTCCAGATAATATCCGAACGGATATCCTGTTGCATTGCTTCTCGCTCATAATACCATACAGGAAGAGAGGATGTACGCGAATGGAACAAACAATTAACGAACAACCAGCAACACAGACGATTATGACTGACCCACCGGTCGCAGCGCAGGACGATCGCGGAGCGGAAACCTTTGAGACCCTCCTTGAGGAAAGTCTCAATACAAAAAAACTTCAGACCGATGCGGTCGTCCAAGGCCGGGTGATTCAAATCACCTCTGATTATGTGATTGTAGATGTTGGCTACAAATCAGAGGGTCAGATACCCATCGAAGAATTCAAGGACCTTGAGGGCACCATATCCGTAAATGTAGGTGACAAAGTCGATGTATATGTTGAAGAATGGGAAAACGAAAACGGCATGATGGTCCTTTCGAAGGACAAAGCTGATAAAATGCGGGTCTGGGATATCGTCAGCAAAGTATATGAAGAAGATGGTGTTATTCAGGGTAAAATTATCTCTAAGATCAAAGGCGGTCTTGTTGTCGATATCGGATTGAAGGCGTTTCTGCCCGGTTCGCAGATCGACCTGCATCCCGTCCGCGATCTTGACCGTATGATCGGACAGACCTTTGATTTTAAAATCCTAAAGCTGAGCAAAAAACGCGGTAACATCGTCCTATCGCGCAGGGTTCTTTTGGAGAAAGAACGTGAAAGCCTTCGGGCAGAAACCATCAAAAAACTCGAAGAAGGTGCGGTACTCAAAGGTATTGTTAAAAACATTACTGATTACGGCGCATTTATTGACCTGGGCGGTATCGATGGTCTGTTGCATGTCACCGATATTTCATGGGGCAGGATTGGTTCACCCAGGGATTGTTTCAACATCGGCGATACCGTGGAGGTGAAGGTGCTCAGTTTTGACCGCGAAAATCAACGTGTGGCGCTTGGATATAAACAACTTCGGCCAAATCCATGGGATGACGTTCCCCGCAAATACCCTGCCGGCACCCGTGTAACCGGCAAAGTGGTGAACATCACTAATTACGGCGCTTTCGTCGAACTTGAAGAGGGGGTCGAAGGGCTCATCCATATCTCTGAAATGTCATGGACGAAGAAAATCAAGCATCCCTCGCAGCTTCTAACCATCGGTGACGTCATCGAGGCGGTTGTCCTGGATGTGGATACGGTAAAAAAACGGATTTCTCTTGGGCTGAAACAGCTTGAGCCCAACCCATGGACTGTAATTGAGGAAAAGTATCCGGTCGGAACGGTTGTAGAAGGTAAAATCAAAAACATTACCGATTTCGGTATCTTTATCGGTCTTGATGAGGGTATCGACGGCTTGGTACATATTTCAGATATTTCCTGGACACAAAAAATCAAGCATCCCGGTGAAATCTACCGGAAAGGCGATATGGTCAAGGCAGTGGTGCTCAGTATCGACAAAGAGAATGAGCGTTTTTCACTGAGTATCAAACACCTTGAACCAGACCCGTGGGATGAGGTTCCCCATAAATACCGGCGGGGTCAGGTAATTACCGGAACCGTTACCAATGTTACTGATTTCGGCATTTTCCTCGAAATCGAGGAAGGCGTCGAAGGACTGGTCCATATCTCTGAAATCAGCGAGGATAAGGCCCAGAACCTCAAAGAATTGGTGCGGGTTGGAGAGCCGCTTGAAGTGCTCATCATCAGCATCGACAAACGCAACAGAAAAATCGGTCTGAGCCTGCGCGAACTCAAACATGCCCAAGAAGAACAGGAAGTAAAAGAGTTCTTGGCGCAGCAGAACAGTGAGTCCGCTTCGGCAACCATCGGTGATGTGGTGCAAGCATCCGATAAAATACCGGAACCAGGTGCTCCTGATAGCGCATCAGAAGATGCGGCAAAAAAAGAAGCATAATCAGTACAACAGCTTCATTACTGACGAGGAAGGTGCATACTATGTGCCTTCCTTTTTTGCACATGTCTGATATTTCGGTGCTTCCATGAGAAGAATTTTCAAATTCTTTTTCTATCTTTGTTTGATCGGCATTATCGCTCTGGTTGTGCTTTCGTTTACTGAGCAAACCGGCATGCTCGACCGGATACTTCCCGGGCCAGCAGACAAAGTTGCGGTCATTGAGGTGAACGGTGTTCTCACCCAATCGCGTTCGATCATCGACAAATTGGTCAGTTATCGTGAAAACGAAAAAGTCAAGGCTATCGTTCTGCGTATCGACTCCCCCGGCGGAAGCGTTGGCCCTGCGCAGGAAATTCACGAAGAGGTTTGCAAAACACGGGATGCAAAAGTCGTTGTCGCATCACTGGGGTCGGTCGCCGCATCGGGAGGTTATTATATCGCCTGCGCAGCGCATACGATTGTTGCCAATCCCGGCACCATAACCGGTAGTATCGGCGTTATTATCGAATTTGCCAATATTGAAGAACTGCTTGGCAAAATAGGTCTTAAAAGCGTTGTAATAAAAAGTGGAAAATATAAGGATATATTGTCGCCAACCCGCACGTTAAAGGAAGAAGAACGCAAATTGCTTCAAGACGTGATCGATACGGTGCACGGCCAGTTTATCAATGCGGTTGCCGAAGGTCGCCGTCTTCCCCGTGATACCGTTGCTGCAATCGCGGATGGACGAATCTTTTCTGGCGAACAAGCAAAGCAACTCGGTCTTGTCGACGTGCTCGGCAATCTTCAGGATGCTATAACCATAGCAGGCCGCCAAGCGGGCATACCCGGTAAGCCATCAGTCATCTATCCTGAAAAAAAGCGCCCTTCCCTGTGGGAATTTTTCTTGGATTCTGCATTTGAAAAACTGTATATACATCTGACAGATCATACGGTGAGTGCCCGATATCAAATAGAACAACGCCGGTGATGCGTTGCATCCCTGATCTGGGGGGAAGTAAACGATATATGGCCATTGTTGAAATCAGCATTGTCCCGATCGGCACAGAAACAACCAGCGTCAGTCACTATGTTGCCCAGGCAGTCGCTATCCTGCAGCGGTCCGGGCTTCGGTATGAACTTTCGCCGATGGGAACAATAATTGAAGGGGATCTCCGAACGATTATGCAGGTGATCTTGGAGATGCACGAATCTGTCTTTACCCAGGCAGCCCGCCGTGTTTATACCGTCATCAAAATCGACGATCGTCGCGATATCACCACAAACATGGAATACAAAGTTCGTTCCGTCGAGCAAAAACTTGTGCGATAGCAGTCGGGTAGTTTTGAAATGGCCGCAACACCCCGATCGGCGTGTGACCTGCGGCGGTTGAGCGAATGGTTAAAGCGCTCCACGCTGATGAACTCGATTATCTCACCTGTACGCGCACACATTAAAAACATGCTGCAACAACACTATGTATTAGGGGTTCTTATCGCCGGACTCTTGACCTTTTCACCGACTGCACATGCAGGTGGCCCTCTCAATACAGCTGCCGGTCGCAGTGTCGTCTATTCTCCCTCATCATTTCCTATTCCCTACATGGTTGACCAAGGGGATCTCGGAGCCATTGATAATGCTCAGGCAACAACCCTTGTCGATACTTGCTTTGCAACATGGCAGGCGGTCCCCACGGCTTGCATTAGTTTTGTCAATGCCGGACATCTTGCCGAAAACGTCACCGGTGAGAGGGTATTTGATTATTTTAATGATGCCGATGGCATAAATCCCATCCTCTTTGATGCCGATGGGTCGATCATCGATACCGTGTTCGGCCTCGGTGCCAAACAATCGGTTATTGGATTTGCAGGCTCGGAGTATAACGGTGCAACCGGTTACTATACCGAAGGACTCGCCGTCATCAACGGGCTCTTTTCCACTAAATTTTCTTATGACCAGTTCAAGGCGACGTTTGTCCATGAGTTCGGCCATTTTATCGGCCTTGACCATTCCCAGATCAACGGGCAGTATGTCGGGGATGGTAACACGGTAAACGATATATACGTCCCGACCATGTACCCGACTGCAACCGATGATGATACAACGCTTGCGTCCCTGAACCCCGATGATATGGCCGCATTGACCCTGCTCTATCCCGAACATCCTGCACTAGTCGATGCTGTGTACGGAAAACTTCAAGGGACTGTGGTATGGTGTTATGGGATGCCAGTGTTGGGCGCCAACGTCGTTGCATATAATATTGCTGACGAGAACATGCTCAGATTTTCAAGCGTCTCCGATTATTTCCGTACCGACACCGGTTTTTTTGAAATGCTTGTTCCGCCCGGCACCTATCGTCTCTACGTTGAGCCGATAAACCGCGATTTTTACGGCGGCTCCAGTGTTGGGCCCTATGCGCAAACACCGTTCTCGCTCTCGTTTACCCAACAGGTTAGGACTGCATATTATCCTGAGTATGTGACCGTCTCTGCGGGGGATACTACGACGCTTTCAATCACCGCAGTGCCTGCATTCGGCAGCCGGATCTGCCCGGTCGAGCGCGTTTTTGGCGACACTGCCACTGAAACACAGATACTGCGCGCGTTTCGTGACAACATCCTTGCTACAACCCATCAAGGCAATACCTACATTCACGTTTTTGAATCATACGCCTCTGAACTGAACGCGCTTCTTGAAAACAACGCGTCATTGCAACGGTCCTGCCGTCACGTATTAAAACGGTTTGCGGATAATCTGCAAGTATCCGGCGCAGACCCGAACGGAAAAATCGACCCTGCGCTTTGGCATGAAATTAAAACGCTCTGTCGCGATATACTGAAGGTGGCATCACCTGGACTGCAACGGGTTATCACTGCCATAGTGCTCAGTCGTCACCGGGATGACGTTATCGCATCATTGTTTCAGTCCCGATCCATACATAACGATCTCCATTGACAAGGACACGCGCAATTATGGCATACAAAGATCTCCAGGATTACTTACAAACCCTTGATGCATGCCGTGAACTGCATCGTGTCAGGGTTATAGTGGATCCGGTGCTTGAGATAACCGAACTTGCCGATCGCATGGTGAAAACCGGCGGGCCAGCACTTCTCTTTGAAAACGTAAAGGGTTCGATATATCCGGTTGCTGTCAATTTGTTTGGCACCCTCGAGCGCACATGCAGGGCTTTGGGAGTTACAACACTCGATGAGATCGCCGCACGCATCACCGCTTTGATACCAAGTGTAGCACCGTCTTCTCTTGCCGACAAACTGAAACTACTGCTTCGCCTAAAGGATATCGCAGGCCTGCAGCCAAAATCCATCCGGTCAGCACCTGTCCAACAAATAATCGAACAACCTGCAGATCTTACAACCTTGCCGGTATTGCAGTGTTGGCCGAAAGACGGTGGCAAGTTTATTACGTTGCCGCTCGTCATCACCAAACATCCCGATACCGGTATTCAAAATATAGGGATGTACCGGATACAAATCCTTAACAGCCTGACCGCAATTATCCATTGGCATATCCATCATGACGGTGCTGCGCATCACCGCGCTTATCGGGAACATGGCCGTCCCATGGACATTGCCGTAGCGCTCGGCTGCGATCCAGCAACCATCTATGCAGCTACGGCACCGCTCCCTTCCGGGATTGATGAACTTTTGTTTGCCGGTTTCTTACGAGGTACACCGGTTGAAACCGTTCCCGCAGTAACTGTGGATCTCCAGGTTCCTGCTCATGCTGAATTTGTGATTGAAGGACGCGTGCACTGCACCGAAACAAGGCGCGAAGGCCCATTTGGCGACCACACGGGATTCTATTCACTTGAAGATGAGTATCCACTGTTTGAAATCACCGCCATCACCAGAAAAAAATCTCCGGTGTATCCTGCCACCATCGTCGGCAAACCGTTGATGGAAGACTATTTCCTCGGCAAAGCAACTGAACGTATTTTTCTTCCGTTCATTAAAATGCAACTTCCCGAAATCGTCGATATCAACTTTCCGGCTGCCGGGGTTTTTCACAACTGTGTTCTTGTATCTATTAAAAAAGCCTATCCCGGACATGCCCGAAAAGTTGCATCTGCCCTGTGGGGCATGGGACAAATGATGCTCACCAAAACAATCATCATTGTTGAAGACACGGTCGATGTTCAAAATCTTGCAGAAACCGCATGGGTTGCGTTCAGTAATGTTGATCCTGAGCGGGATATTTTTACGGTCAAAGGGCCGCTCGATGTGCTTGACCATTCCTCGCCGACCCCACTTTATGGTTCAAAGGTAGGTATTGACGCAACCAGAAAATGGCCGGAAGAGGGACACCCCAGACAATGGCCTGATCTGGTCACCATGGACGATGCCATTATCAGGCGGGTAACGCAGCGCTGGAAAGAGTATGGTTTTTCATAAAATAAAAATGCTGCTCGACATGATCAAGTTCGAGCATACAATCTTTGCCCTGCCCTTTGCATATCTTGGTATGGTGCTGGGTGCACGAGGAATGCCGAACGTCTGGACGTGGATATGGGTAACCGGTGCTCTGGTGGGCGTCCGTAGTTATGCCATGGTGGTCAACCGTATCCTTGACCGTGCGATTGACAAAAAAAATCCTCGCACCGCACACTGGGCATTGCCGTCTGGACGAGTCACGATGCGCGAAGCCGTTATGTTCGGCGCCGGTGCGCTTGTCCTTTTTTTTCTCTCCATAGCCATGTTGCCGTCGCTGTGTCACGTCCTCTGGCCGGTGGTACTTCTTCCCATGACCATCTATCCATTGACAAAAAGGTTCACCGCACTGTGCCATATTGTGCTCGGACTCTGTCTTGGGCTCGCGCCCCTTGGCGCATGGGTGGCAACGACCAATAGCCTGCCTTCTCCGGGTATCCTCGTTCTCGGACTTGCCGTCATGTGCTGGACAGCGGGGTTTGATATCCTCTATAGTTGCCAGGATTATGAATTTGATCGCCAATACGCCCTCCACTCGATTCCCGCACTGCTGGGCATTGCCCGCGCACTCACGATAGCGCGCCTCTTCCATATATGCGCGGTGGCGTTACTTGCCTCTGTGGGAAGTTTTCTCTCTCTCGGCAGTCTTTTTTACGCAGGTGTGGCTTTGGTTGCAGGATTTTTGTGGTACGAACATACTCTTATCTCCCCCCAAGATCTTTCCCGACTGAATGTTGCCTTTTTTACCCTGAACGGTATGGTCAGCGTTTGTGCATTCCTGTTCACATTTCTGTCCGTCACTTTTCATTTGTAATTAGCAACATTGTCCACTATACTCAAAAATGGATCTGTTTCATCGTGCAACTTTTTACCTGCAGTAGGGTTTAACGATATGGATATCAACGAGGAATATCTATAAAAAACCCTTGTGCAGGAGCAACGACACACATGTATAGGTACCATATCAAATTACGCCGTAACTATGTGATTGTATCCCTTCTTGCCTGTGCACTATGTCTCGTTGTACCGGTACAGGCACAGGCAGGACCTGTTGCACGATGTAAAGGCCATGGTAGCATCTCATTTGAAGGAACCGGCACCGTAAGCATTAACGGTGAAGGAGTTCTCATCGTCAGCGACAACGCCTCGGTCACCTTTACTATAACGGCCGATGGAACGAGTGCTGAACCTGCAAATGCACCTGAATGTATCCCGAACGGCACAGGTTATTGCATTTATGTAGCGCCGGGGAATGCGTTGCTTGCAGGACCGGGCGGCAAAGCCGAAGTGACCGGCAACGGCATGCAACTCTGGTTTGCAGGATCAAATATCGGCCTGACCGCACAAGGCAATGGCAAATTGATCTTGAAAGGCTATGGCATTTATCTGTATGATAAGACTGTTGGCAGGTGGTCGGCTGACAGAACGGGTTCGGTGATTATCCTGCAACCATAACCGACCGGCAGAGATGAGGGGAACGGTGAATATATTGCAACGAATAACGGTGATTGCCGCCCTATGGATGCTGACGTTTCTGTTTTGGTGCGGTCCGATTTCAGCGCAAGCAGCTCCGCAACGTCCGACAGCAATTCGGTCAGCAGCTTTTCTTGATAAGGATTATTTTCTCCTTCTTTTTGGGTTCAAATTTTTACTGCCGGAATTTGTAACGCTCGACCTAAACGATAATGGTACTTTTTCGCTTTCCTCTGACCTATTCGATGCACCTGCAAAAGGTAACTATAACCGAGGAATATGCTTTGTTAAGGGGAACGCTAGCACCGGTATATTCTATGATGTTGATTTTGAAGAGCAAATAGTCATCGACTATACGATTGTGGGCTTGCCCATTGGATTGAGGGCGTTCTATCTGATGGGTATCGGCAAGCGGGAATTCACATTTTTATCCGATAATTTCAAAATCGTCGAAACGTTTATTTTCCAAGGACCAGGATTTCAGCATTAAGCATATTAGGCATTCTGCTGTTTCCTCCTTATAACGGTCTCATGCCTTCCTCATACATCATGCCTTTCATAAAGGCCGCTACATTTTTCCCCAGTACACTATGGTTATATCCCCCTTCAAGAATGGCAAAACATCCTCCGCCGCAGCGCTTGGCCGCTTGACGCACAAGAGCGCCAATAGTTGCATAGTCCTCTGTTGTCAAAAGCCCTCCCCAATCGTCAACATGATGGTCAAATCCTGCAGAAACACCGATCAGGTCAACCTTGATGCCTTCCAGCTTTTCTTTGACTTCTTGATAATAGGCTGCACGTGATCGTGCTTGGGGGTTCAAAATCTCAACCCAATTCTCGCCTCCCAGAATATTTACCGTCCCATCACCGTAGTGCAGGTCGATATCGAGCACAAAGGCATTACGGATACTTCCTTCCTGCTTCAAAGTCACTAAGGCAATCGCCATGTTATTAAAGTAGCAAAAACCCCAGGCGCTGCTGCGCGATGCATGATGTCCCGGCGGGCGGATAAGACCGAATGCAGGCTCGGAGAGCCCGATTCGGGCAGCCTGTATAGCACCGCCCGCGGCAAGCACTGCAATGTCGTACACACCTTCTGCCTTTACATCCTCAATATGATCGGTGGTATGGACGGTCTGTATGTTTTCCTGCGAAGCAGGTTCAGCAGTGATAAATTCAGCCATTCCTCCCAGTGCTGCTACGATCGGTTCAAGGCGGCCAGAAGCTGCAGCAGGGTCTGAGGAATAGACTCTGTAGAACGCCTCATGAAACACGACCTTCATGTCACACCTCGCTTTCGGGGTCAAAATAAAGTGATCCGCACAACAGACGCTGCAGCCGGCAGCGTGGACGCATCACTCTAAAAATAATTTTACTACAATTACGGCAATGATGATGCCTATCGTATCCGCAATGACGCATACCGGTACAAGATACCTTGTTTTACGGATGCCCACGGCCCCCAAATACACGGCAATTACATAAAAGGTAGTCTCTGCACTCCCCATAATCACTCCGGCGGTTTTACTCGCCGTGCTGTCGGGTCCTGTTGTCTTCACGATATCAGTAAATATCGCAGTCGATGCACTTCCCGAAAGCGGTTTGACAACTGCAAGCGAAAGCACTTCAGGTGGAACCCCGTATGATATTAAGAGAGATGAAGCGCCTGCAGCGATATACTCAAGAATACCTGATGCCTGGAATGCCTTTACCGCGACAAAAATCGCAAGCAGATAGGGGAAGATATGAAGCACGACCGTAAGGCCTTCTTTTGCGCCGGATACAAAGCAGTCGTACACCCGCACTTTTTTATATGCACCGTAGAGAACGGTAAGAAGGATAAAACACGGAATGATCATCTGTGAAAAAAGAGTCAAGGGTTTCATCGCATAATCTTTCTGAAAAGCAAGAGCACAAGCACTGCACATGCTGCTGATACAACGGTTGCGCACAAAGTCGGCACAACGATTGCCGAAGGTTGTGCAGAACCGAGCTCTGACAAAATTCCTACTACGGTAAAAGGAATAAACTGAATACTTGCGGTATTGAGAACGATAAACAACATCATCGCAAAGGTGATCGTCTCCTTATCACGATTAAGCGTCTGCAAATCCTGCATTGCCTTTATGCCAAGCGGTGTTGCAGCATTCCCCAGGCCGAAAAAGTTTGCCAGCAAGTTGAGGGTAATTGATGTGATGGCAGGATGATCAGGCGGCACTGATCTGAAGATCGATGTGATAATCGGCTTGAAAAAATGGGAAATCCGATGAATCAACCCTGATTCCTCGATAATCTTGGTGACACCGAGCCATAATGAAATAATGCCGAGCAGAAACAGTGAGATGTCTACCGCTGCCCGCGCGCCATCAAACAAGGCTTTCGTCAGTGGTTCAGTGTGGCCACTGATGAGAGCACCGGCAATACTTACAGCAATCAGCACAAACCAGATTACATTCATAAGGTCACCCCATAGTGTAATGCAGTACCGTACGTTGTTCCTGCCAAATCTCCCGTCGCAGACGTAATCCGACAACATCATTATCACCGTGGTGGTACGCCAAAGTCAAGCTATCAGTTTTTCAAAAAACTTCTTGACAAAGAATCCGTATTTTTGGTTTGTTTTTATAATACATAGATTTTTTAACCTTTTTTAGAAAGGAGACGCCATGAAAAAAGAAGCATCATGCATCCGAAAGATTTCAATTAACCGGCGTTCATTTCTCAAATATACGGGTATCTCATCGATCAGTTTGACGCTTGGCTTCCCGTTCATTGCGTTAAAAGGGAGAGCTGCATCCGCGGAAACAATATCACAAAAACCCACCGCAACATGGAGGTTTGATGCCGACGGTAACCGTTATTTTGTGCCGGCAAACATTCGTACTGATCAAGTGAACTCAAAGGGTTTGGTAACTGCCCGCGTTGACGGCTGGTGGCGCACCTACCAGGTCAGGGAATTTTCTGATGAATTTCATGATTGGTGGCTCGCAGAAAAAAATTGGTACTATGATCAGTTGATAGCATACTTTGAAGATCAGACGGATGAACTCAGGATTCCAAACGGCGGGCATCACCATCCTATGCTCAGCACCTATGGCCGAATCCTTGGCCGGCGCGGAGATAGCGATTTTCATCTCAATACAACGGTCAAGGGGTTCACGATCATTCCACGTGAAGACAAAATCGATTATATCAACCAAAAAATTCAGGAAGCATATGCCTCAGGTAATATACCAATAGATGTCTTCAAGATGCGACGGAGTCTCTATAACGATAAAAGTCTTTGGTCAAAAGACAGATTTGCAACACTGGAACTCTATAGCGGCAGACCGATTAACAGCGATGATCAAGATGGCAACTACGGATTCATGGAAACGCATACCTTCCAGAACATCATGGTCAACCCAATGGCAACGCTCACCTATATGTCGCTGTACAATACCGACGGAACACAGTCGTACTTCGGCGGGCAGGCTGATTTGACACCGCATTTTGAATTTCGCGGATTCTGCTGGCTTATTTCTTATTATAATCCAGCCAATACCGACTATGAAAACACCATAGCCCGATATATCAATAAAGCCCATAGCGGCTATCACGGCGGCGCCGATGATATTACAACTAATATTTTCCTGATCGTTGAACAGTTCAATAATACGCCGACCTATAATCCGGGGCGCGGGAAACGCGTCGTGCCACCGTATACCTATACCTCACCGTCTGCGGGCATGACCGTGATCCAGCCTAAGAAAGGCATGCGTCTTTCGCGTGAGGAGAAGCTTGCGTTTATTAAACGGCTTGGAATACCGGTATAACAAGAGGCAAGATATCAGATAAATCCATGTGATAAACGCAGCGACAAACGAAGGCACGATATTATGGTTGGCATCCCGCCATGTATCGTGCCTATTTCTTTACAACGCAAATTGTACAGTTCTACGTCTCTTATTTGCAATATACAGAATTGCGTGCGGATTAAAGTGTGTACAACTCTACCCCACCATGCGTTGAGCAGCAAAACTGTGAAGACAACGCGATATCACAGACTGGCCTGAAATAATTGTTCAGCAGCCTTGTCTGTTAACAACTCTATACCGTTGTCAACCGGTACACGAGAAGTTCAAAAAACCTGTTCAGCGGACAAGCAGGATGTGGGCAATAAAGACATTGGTTGCGAAAAATATCTGCCCATTCGCTGATAAGGACATCCCCGTGATGGAAATCGGTGCCGTTGCGACATTGATCGCAGCAGGACATACAGAAGCGCTTCTTAACTTCGTAGAGTTGTGTCGTAGCTGTATCATGCTGCGATATGAGGTTTTGAAGAAACGCCTTCAGTGTTGTTGCCCGGAAATCATCTGTCTGCCGGGGAAGCGTGTCACTTGGGCGGCGCTTAAAAACATCAGGATATTCCTGTTGCAACCATGCCGAGAACCTGTGGAGGTTGCATTCCTCGAACAGAGCGCATTGCCGTTTTCCATGGGCTACGGACACCGTCAACAAATGGTAAGTCTTGCCATCCCCGGCAGGCGGATCGCCGGATATAGCATGCGGACATACGCTGACGCAGTATTCGTAGAGCCCCTCACCCAGAGTAATCTGCAGTGCGGTGTCTTCTGCCATGCGATCAATAAGAAACAAAAGATCACGCAACATCCTTTTTGACCGCATGAACTGATACACATAATCCCTGCGCCGTTCAAGGCCGGGGTCGATGATGCTTTTCATAATGGCCATGATATCAAAGACCGATGCCGGAAGATATAATACGTAAACGGCACTCGACCTAGTCCGCACCGTCTCTTGAACGTACACTCCATGGACGATTGGAATTGCGGCAATATTCGGCGGTATGTCATCAAGCAACGGTAATCCGGCATCGAAAAATACTGCACAGACGGGACAGTCTGAAAGAAAGCTAATCGCTTCCTTGAAGGAGGT
>JAOAHH010000035.1 GCA_026415325.1 Thermodesulfobacteriota bacterium
CCGAGTCCGGTTCTGCCTAAAACAGAAACAGGGCATTGTATCTTGTCAGGGTCAATCGGAACAAACCCATGCTGCGCCGCAACCGCTGCAGACTCACGACCCAACAGCGACACTGTCTGCATCAGCGCTTCCTCTGAGACGTTATCCTTTTCAAACAAGAGCTTTCTGACGATAGCTGGCTGTGGATCTATATACACTGTTCCATCCGGCAACATGACAAACGCACGGCGGCTTAATTCCAAACGCGCCGGATCAAGTGAAAGATAGTTTTCTGTAACGTACCGACAGGGTGCGCTGTCAAGGAGGATGAGTTTATGAACGCGGATTTTTTCTGCAACCTTTTGGCAGACAATGCCCCCCATGCTATGACCGATCAGAACAATTGGCAAGGAGAGCGCATTGCAACAGGTTATGACATCATCGATATAGTCATCAACCGTTGCCTGTCCTAAGGTGCCGTGCCCGCTGCTTAAGAAATGGCCGCGGAGATTAACGGCAAAGCACGCAAAGCCGCGCGAAGAAAAATATTCCATGAAACGCCACCACACCCACGAGCCGTGGCAAATACCGTGCACAAAGAGGAGAGCTGCTGTATGCCGGAGCTGTTTGGGCATATAGTGTTCCACGCAAAGCCCGCGGCCCCACGTAAGAATCGAACGGGTGTACGCCATGTCAACTGCCCCACACTAACCATATAAACAAATATGCAGGCAGCACTGCTGCAACGGTAAAGGGGATGCCGATGCGCATAAACTGGTTGAACCTGACCGGATGCCCCTCTTTTTTCAAAAGCCCGCAGGCAACGATATTTGCCGTGGCACCGATCGGCGTGATGTTACCGCCAAGACTTGCGCCGATCAGTAATCCGAACAACAGCAGTGGCGGATTAATGCCGAGCTTTTCGGCCATCGATAGGGCAACCGGCAGCATTGCTGCAAGAAACGGCACGTTATCGACAAAGGCTGATACCACAACCGCGAGAAACACGAGCAGCGAATAGCCGAGAAAAATCCTCTCACCCACAAGCCCTGAAAGCTCTTGGGATATGCGTTCAATCCATCCGGTTTCGGTGATGCTGCCCACAAGGATGAAAACCCCCACCAGAAAAAACGTGGTATCCCAGTCAAGCGACCTGATGCTTTGGAGAATTGAGGTTTTATTGACCAGTTTTGTCCAGCAATAGCTGAGTGCTGCCGCTATCATACACAGGATACCTGCCATATAGGAAAAGCCGGTGTCAAAAAACGACGAGAGCGCAAGGGCAATGATCAGGCTGCAGAGGATGAGTGTGGGCACCCATGATCGGACGGCTTCAACCGGAACAATGGCGGTTTTCTGATGATGCATCCGGAAAATGACATACAAGAGGAGAAAGGACGAAATGGCACCAAGCTCAACCGCAAAAAAAATCCCTGGTCTTCCCTGGTAGAAGAAAAAGTCCATAAAGTTCATTTTTGCAAAACCGGCAAGCAACATGCTCGGCGGGTCACCGATCAACGTTGCCGTTCCCTGCAGGTTGCTTGACACTGCGATGCCGATCATCATATTGGTAGGATTAATATTCAGTTTTTTAGCGAGGGAAAGCGCAATCGGCGCGACGATGAGTACGGTTGCAACGTTTTCGACAAACGCTGAGATAAGACCGGTCAGGACACAGATCAGGACGATTGCCTGCGCCGTTGTGCGGGATTTCTTTACGATGATTTCTGCAAGAAACGCAGGCACTCTGCTCTCCATGAACAGATCGGCCACGACCAGCGTGCCGACAAAAATCCCCATGACATTCCAGTTCACTGCATAAAAAGCCTTCTCTACAGAAATGGTGCCGGTTGCAAGCAGCACCAAAGCCCCTGCAGCAGCAACAAGGGAACGCCTGTTCGGCAGAAGGACAAAAAGGATATATGCTGCAACAAAAACAATAAGACTGATCGCACTCTCTGTCATATGATGCAATGCTGTGTTTTCAAGCGCACCTACTATACTTACCCATGCACAGAAGTCAAGAAACAATGGATCAACGTTGCGTTACGCAACGAAAGCAAACAGCCACAGAAAAACCATTAAAGGCTGCGGGCAGAAAAGATAGGGGGAAACGTCATGATAATCTTTAATCTGAGCAAGGGAAAACGCGGGTTGCGATCACGCAAAAAATGTTGCTGCTTTTCATTCGCTCCCGAGCCTGTTGTAGAGTGCAAGCTCGTCCGCAACATCCTGAAGTCCTAATGACGCAAGAGTTGATCGGGTGGGCCAGCCGTTTGTCGTATCCCATCCCTGCAGCGAATAAAAAAGGGTTTTAAAGGCTTCAAATCCCTGCCGGTCAAGCTGTCTGCCGTTTACAGAAATATACTGCCACTGGCCATTTTGTTTCCCGAGCCAGTCCTTGGCGATCGTTGTAAATGGGAAGCTATACACGTAATCGGAGAACTGCACGATGTTGCGGTGTCTGCCCTGCAGCGTCCAGATGGCATTGTCGAGGTTCCAGATTTTTTTGCCGATAGTTATGCCATCACGAAACGACATGGTTTCACCAGTAACAGCGCCGATAAGGAGCGGCTCGATATGTCCGGTCGATCCTTCGTAATGTGGTGCATAGGGATTGATAAAATCAGGCCACCGGGAATCGCAGAACAGCAGTGATTGCTTGTAATACCGGGTATAAAAGCGGTGCCAGCACACAAGCCGCGCAATGTGTTCGGAGTACATATTATCCGTGCTGAAATCGAGCATTTGTGGATCGTTTTCAAACGGCACCATCTTTGCCGTAACCATATCGACTACTTGTCCGGGCGTAATCGGCGGTCGCTGCATTCCAAAATACGCGCCACCGCCGAGATATTTCAGGCGATAGATACAATGCTCGTTGATGTCCCGATCGCCCAGGATCGTGCCGTAGCCCCATTCAAGCTGCGCGCGTGGATCATAATGTATAGGATAGCCCCAATACGGATAGGGGAGCAATCCTGTTGCCAGGTCCTCCTCGAGCCTGCCCCATGCCTGTGCCGCACGAACAATGCCCTGCGAAATATGTTGCCCGAAATCAGACGTACCTCCAAAGCCATCGGTTCCGTAAGCGATCATCGCAAGAAACTGTCTGATAAAGGAAAGGCTGCCGTATTCACTGAAATCAAGTGGGCAGTCAATCGGTTTGCCGGAGCCGAGAATCCCCTGTGCGTGTAAATCCTTACAGTAGTGAAGCGCGTAATAGGCTTCGAGGGAATTGATGCCGTAGCGGTTGAGGAGATCGGTTGCCTGATAGATGAACTGTCTGCTTTTGGCATCGAGATAAAATGCAGCTTCGGAGCAAACTGCCTCATTGCCGATGCCGCTCGCATAACGGCGCCTGCATCCTGAGTGACATCCAATACAAGCAGCAGGCCGTTTGCCACCGCGGGTTGCAAAGAACGGGATGATTTCCCAGACAACTGCCTGCCCCGGTGGGCTTTGGAAATTATTGGGTATGCTTTTCGACACCGGTTTGTCATAGTGATAGCCGTACTGCCGCACCTGTTCGATTCGTGCTTGTAACAGTGCGCGCGGATCATACACGTGGATGCTGCCGGTACCGATGACGCTGATAGCTTTTAGCTTCTTTGACCCCCAAACCGCACCGAATCCACCCTGCCCGGAGCTGTTGGCCGCATCATGGATAAGGCAAGCTGCCCGGCTGAGGTTCTCACCCGCTGGGCCGATTGCGAGCACTGCTGGAAGCTGCGTCGTGCGACCACTGCCGGCGCCGAACCAGTTGCCGGTATCAGCGCCGCCCATAACGTATTTCCAGATTATCTGCTGACACTGCTTAATATCGGTCCCCCAGAGGGAGAGCTCTGCGCAAGGTCGTATCGCAACCGTGTCGTTTCTAATGTCAATCCAGACCGGTTCTTCCGATGCGCCCTGGAGGACAATACCGTCCCATCCTGCATATTTAAGCATTGCCGAAAATCTGCCGCCGAACCCGCTCCGCGTAAACCACTCGTACGGATATGCTTGTGCTCCGATTCCCTGGACCTCGGTGCGTGCCGCACAACCGGGCGCGAGTGTTCCGGAGAGCGGCGAGGTCATGATCGTAACAACATTGTCAGGATCAAATGCCCGCATAGTGCCGAGCCTCGAGCGGTCAACCAGATCCCAGAATAGTTTCGAGCCCATGCCGTGTCCGCCGCCCCAATTTGTATAGTCTCTTGTCGGGAGTTCGCTGACCGTGTGGTTTGTTAGATTTACGCTGAGTATTTTCCCCGCGTATCCGTTCATCGGATACCTCCTTTGTCTTTTTCGGCAAGCCACCGATCAAGCAGCGGCAGGTCCCATCCCGGATATCCGAGCCGCGCCCATTGCAGACCGCGCAAATTGACGCTATAGCTGTCCTCTCGGGTTTGATCCGGAACGACCTTTGTATAGGTGATCGCACCGAGCGGGCAGACCTCAACGCAGGCTTTCTTGCCCTCTGGTCCGCCGGATTCATCCCAATACCAATGCGGCGCATGGGCACACAGGTCGCATTTCTGCGAATACCCGTCCTCAAAATTCCAGACCGGGCGGCTTGGGGTATAGGGGCATGCGGAGATACAGCGCTTGCAACCGATGCATTTTTCCTGATCAACGCGCGTTACATTGCCGAATTGCGGATCGGGTGCAAGTGCGCCGACCGTGCACGCAGCGACGCAGGCAGGATCAACGCACTGGCGGCACTGAGCGATCGTGAGATCGTCCGGCCAGCAGCCATAAGGGTTCTGGAGAATCTGAATGCGAGACAGCGAAGGATTTTCCACCCCATGGTGCACCAGTGAACAGGCAAGCATGCAGGATATGCAGCCTTGGCATTTCTTCATATCAACCAAAAGAAATCCCCACGTAACCTCCTCTTTGCCCAACTCGTTAATGCGCCTGCCGAGGATGCTTGCGTTGATGACCATCATACCGGAAAACTTCACAAAATCACGTCTGGATATACAAAGCAAATGATTCTTGGGTATAAAATACTCTTTCTCCATAGTCTCAGGTCTCAGCAACAAAGGTTTATAAGCTTGTTCAGCATTGTGCCCGGCAGCAATCACGGTTCTAATGGCTTATTGTGTGCAAACAATAGGGATCCGAATCATATTAGCTTGTATCTACCTGTACTTTCAACATTTGTCAATGGATGCAGCTTTGACGTAAAAGGCGAATCTTCTTTTACTCCTATTTTGGATCTCATGCTTCGCTTCGTTAGCTCGTACCAAGTTTTACTTAACAACCACCCATAAACATGCTTTAATGCCCTTGCGATTTTCCACTTTCTTTTTGCGCATCAACAAAAAGGCGCTTGTATGATTTTCGTCGACACGGCTACCGTACATATCTGTGCAGGGAAGGGCGGCAACGGCTGCGTCTCGTTTCGCCGGGAAAAATACAAGCCAAAAGGCGGCCCTGACGGCGGCGACGGAGGGGATGGCGGTGATGTGATTTTTGTAGGAGACCGAGGCATCAACACCCTTGTAAGTTTCCGGTACACGCCGCGGCTTACTGCAGGCAGAGGCCAGCACGGCAAGGGGAGCAACTGCTCCGGCAAAAAAGGCAAGGACTTAATCGTGCGCGTTCCCTGCGGCACGATCATCACCAATGCTGACACCGGCGAGCGCGTGGCAGAAATCATCACGCCTGGTGAGCCAATTGTCATCGCGCGGGGCGGCAGAGGCGGCCGAGGGAACCAGCATTTTGCCACATCCACCCATCAGGCGCCCCGGTATTGCGAGCAGGGCAAGCCGGGCGAGGCGTTCAAAGCCGTACTTGAGCTGAAGATCATGGCAGATGTGGGGTTGGTGGGACTGCCGAATGCCGGGAAATCATCGCTGATTGCTGCGGTTTCAAAAGCACATCCGAAAATTGCCGACTATCCGTTTACGACGTTGCATCCGGTGGTGGGTGTTGTGGAACTGCCCGGCCAGAGAAGTTTTGTTATGGCTGATATACCCGGCATTATCGAAGGAGCCTCACGCGGCAAAGGGCTTGGGCTGAAGTTCCTAAAGCATATTGAGCGCACGCGTGTCCTGTTGTTTGTGATTGATATATCGGATTATGCCGACACGCCGCCGGCAACAGCCCTGTCGGTGGTGCGCCGGGAGATTCAATCCTTCGGTCACGGCCTTGACCGAAAACCCTTTCTCATTGCGGCAAACAAGACAGACCTCGATCCAGACGGCAATGCCCTGACGCGCTTTATTTCACAGCTTGGCAACGAAGCACCTTCGGTATTCCCCATATCTGCAGTAACGCATAAAGGACTTGGCACGCTCATGGAGGCACTTGCAGACATCGTGCATGCTGCATCTGACGCCTGAGCACAAGAGTGGGGAGAGGAGCTGCAGCACACAATAATCATAACAATTTTTTGTATTTTCTTTTCCTAAAAAATTCGCTACGATAACGTTCACAAAGGTACGGGAGCGGTACTGAAAAACTGTATCCGGGTACAGAGTCAGGGGGAAAAAACGGTAACCATTTAGTATAGAGGAGGATGTCCCATGGCGCAGTACTCTAAAGATTTTTTGCAGGCCCTTGAAGTCGGCAGACCGCCCAACATTGTCAAGCTCTTCCCGCATTCAAAAGCTCTCATTGTCAGCGGCAAGGTGATCGACCGTGCCATGATCGCAAAAGGCAGAGCTATTGCCATGGCAGCAAACGGCCGCAATGCTTTTGTCATTCGGGGAGTCCTGCGGGCAGCGCAGCGTGCGAATGCAGCGGTTATCATTGAAATTGCAAAATCAGAAGGCGGTACAAAAGCCTATTGTGCCGTGAATTATTGGAATATTGCTCTGCTGGTCGATGCATTCTGCAACGAATACGGCATCACCGTGCCGGTAGCAATCCATGCTGATCATTACGGCATTAAAAACGAAAAGGATATTGCATCAGCCAAGGTTGAAATTCCGTCCATGTTCGATGCAGGTATCACCTCGATCGCGATCGATGCCTCGCACATGCCCGATGACCGCAACCTTTTGGCAAACATCGAGCTCAATCCCTTCGTACCGAAATGGGCAGGGCTTGAAACAGAGGTCGGTGAAATAAAAGGGAAAGAAGGGCTCTCAACGGTTGAAGAAGCGCTGTTCCTCATCAGAGGGCTTAATGCCCATTCAATTTTCCCCGACTGGATTGCCCTGAACAACGGTACTACCCATGGTATCGAAGAAAGCGATGCCGGCATTCAGGTCGGCCTTACTGCCGAGATTCATAAAGCTCTTGAACCATATAAGGTTTCAGGAGCCCAGCACGGCACTTCAGGTAACAGCTCTGAGCGGCTGCGTGCGATTGCCAATCAGACGCATACAACGAAGGCGAATGTGGCAACTGCCCTTCAGATGATCTCATGGGGTGTTGAGGTCAATGATTACGGCAATGCGATTCTCGACAGCAACAAGAATTTGAAAAAAGTCCCGGGCGCCGGCGTGAGCGAAGAGGTGTGGGCTGAAATGGTCGAGTATGCAAAATCAAAAGAATGGAAGACTGGTGACTTCAAAAAGCTCAATCTTCCGTTTGAGAACCGGCTGCTCGCGCTTCCCAGCGACGTGCGCGAACGCATGGTCAAGGCGGTTGAGGATTTTGCCTACAACATGATGGTCAATGTTTTCAACGGAAAAGACACTGCGCCGCTTGGCATCGAAGCAATCCTTCGGGCAAAATCCTATGACCTCGGGCCCAAGGCAACGCGTATTGAAGATCCGGCTGAATGGACTCCGGAAAAGATCGTGGAACGCGCAAAGACCTTGCATACCGACAAAGGGCCGAAAGGCAATTTTGACGACTAAAAAACCAAGAGATGCTTTGTTAACCTTCACTGAAGCCCCTGTATGCAGGGGCTTCAGTCTGTAAGGAGAATGCTATGGACAAGCGGTTCGGATGGACAGGGAAAATATTTGATGTTGACCTCAGCACCCACCGCATCACTGGAGGGGATACGTATAGGTACAATGAGAAATTTTTGGGCGGCATCGGCATCGGGCAAAAACTGTATTGGGACAGTATGACCGGAACCCGGAATGCCTTTGACCCTGACCAGCCGCTTATTATGATGACCGGACCGCTTGCCGGCACCACTGCACCGGCTGCCCCGCGGATGTCAATATGCGGCAAGTCGCCGTGTATCTATCCTGAGACCTTTGTCCATGCAAGCATCGGCGGGTTTTTCCCGGCTGCTCTAAAAAGAGCAGGCGTTGACGGGGTGGTACTGCGCGGAAAGGCCGATCATCCGGTATATCTGTATATCGCAGACAGCAATGCCCGGCTTCGCGATGCGCGGCATCTCTGGGGCAAAGGCAACCATGAGACCCACCGGCTCCTCAAGCAGGAACACGGCAGCGATGCCCAGATTATATCGATCGGTCCGGCTGCTGAATCTATGACGCGCATCGGCGTTCTGCTTGGTGATCATGCAAGTTCGGCATCCATGGGGTTTGGATCGGTGATGGGATCAAAAAACGTGAAAGCAATCGTTGTGCAGGGCGGAGCGGTGTTGCCGGTTGCCGACCCGGAGGGGGTGCAGCACATCAGAAAAACGATCCGCCGGATGACCGGCGAAGGGTTCTTCAACCTCTACGGCACACCACTGACGGTTGCCGGGGCAGAGGTGGTCAAATACATCCACTGCCATGCGTGCCCGCAAGGGTGCTGGCGATCCCTGCAGCGCATTCCCGGTGGGTTTGAAGATATTCGGAAATGCCAAACAAATGTCTTCTATTCCCTGTGGGACAGAAAACGCCACGGCGCACTGACCGAGGCAAGCTTCCGCGCCGCAACCATAGCGAATGACTATTCACTTTGTGTTATGGACGTTGCTTTTTTGCTCATGTGGCTTGACCGGTGTCTTGCAGCCGGTGTTCTGACTGAAAAAGATCTCGAATTGCCGCTAAACAGCATGGGGACCCTCGAATGGTTTGAGCTTTTGTGCCGCAAAATCTCTCGACGCGAAGGCTTTGGAGACGTGCTTGCCCAAGGCACCATCCGTGCTGCACAGCAGGTGGGTGAGAAGGCGCTTGCATTAGCACATGATTTTCTCACGCCGACCGGCCGTGCCATTGCCTACGGCCCGAAAGTGTTCATCCTTTCTGCCATGATCTACGCCACCGAGCCCAGACCGTTCATTACTGAGCTGCATGAGGTGTGCGAACCGCTTACCAAATGGGCACTGTGGTACACGTCAAACGGCACCAAAACGTATATTTCCACCGAGGTGCTGCGCAATATTGCCCGGCGTTTCTGGGGAAGCGAACTGGCCGTTGATTTTTCAACCTATGAAGGGAAAGCACAGGCAACGGTCTGCATCCAGAACAGAGCCTATGCAAAAGAATCGATCATTCTGTGTGACTTTGCCTGGCCGCTCTATGATGATGCAAGCTCGCCTGATCATGTTGGAGATCCTGATATGGAGGCACGGCTTGTTACAGCGGTTACCGGCCGCTGCATTGATAGTGCCGAACTCAACCGTATCGCTGAACGCGTAGTGACGCTCAACCGGGCAATCCTGCTCCGCGAAGGCAGACGAGGCAGGGAAGACGATGTGTTACCTGACTTTTTCTTTATCGAACGCGATGAGATGATCGGCGATGTGTTCGGAATGCACAATCCGCAGCTTTTTCTTCCCGGCGCCGGTGATGCGGTAATCTCCCGCAAGGGCAAAGCCGTTGATCGACAGGGATTTGAAAACCTCAAAAACGAGTACTATGCGCTTCGGGGGTGGGATGTTCAAACCGGTCTGCTGAAAAAAGAGACGCTCTCCGAGCTCGGACTTGCCGATATCATCACCCCCCTTGGCGACAAAGCGGTGTAGCAAAATAACGGTATGGGAGCTTTGCCAAACCCGACACGAAACCCATCGGTTCAGCTTCCCTCACGCAGCACGATCCGCTCGTTTCAACGGCGCATCCTTGCCTACTACCAGTGCTGCGGCAGAAAACTACCGTGGCGGCAAACCCACGATCCATGGCATATCCTTATCTCTGAAGTCATGCTCCAGCAGACGCAGGTTGAGCGCGTGCTGGTGAAATTCAACGACTTTATTAAAAAGTTTCCCGACCCTGCGTCACTTGACCGTGCACCGCTGCATGCCGTGCTTGCCGCATGGTCTGGCCTTGGCTACAACCGCCGCGCTCTTGCCTTGAAAAAGTGTGCCCGCATCCTCTGTGCGCGTCATCAAGGACGGGTTCCCGAAGAGTACGAAACCTTGCTTTCGCTGCCCGGCATCGGTCCCTCTACCGCAGCGGCAGTCTGTGTGTTTGCTTTCAATAAGCCGCTCGTCTTTATCGAGACAAACATCCGAACCGTCTATCTTCACGTCTTTTTCCCGAAAGATCATGCCGTGAGCGACCAGAAGCTTTTGCCCGTTGTTGCGGAAACGCTGTATCAGAAGGATCCGCGCACGTGGTATAACGCGCTTATGGATTACGGTGCGTATTTAAAACGCCAAGGTAATAACCCTGGCCGACGCAGCAGCCAGTATACACGGCAGCAGCCGTTTCGCGGCTCTGACCGGGAGCTTCGCGGCAGCGTGCTTAAATTGCTCCTTGCAAAATCGCCGCTCACGCTCACCGGCATCGTGAAAGCAACCGGTAACGACGCTCAACGCGTGCGCAGCATTGTCGAGCAGCTTGTTGCCGAAGGGTTTATCTGCAGGAGAGGCCGCTTGCTTGCTTTGCCGTGAATAACCGTTGTCCTTTCCTCCCTCGCCGCTTCCGCAGCATGCCGTGATTGCCCTTCTCAATTGCGGAAGGGGGAGCAGTGTTCAGTTCGATCTTTCGCTATCGTCATTGTGCGACAGCGCAGGTGCAGCTCCAACCGCAAACCATGATCGCTCTTGATACTGCGGGTTTTGGGATTGGAATTCGGGTCACGCCTACATCCTGTCAAGTTTGTACAGGAGCGTGCGGCGGCCGATGCCGAGGAGCTTTGCAGCGCGGGAACGGTTGTTGCGGGCCTGCTCCAGCGCCCGCCTAATGAGGCAGCGTTCTGCCTTGTCAACAGTTTCGCTGATCACGGTCTTATAATCAAACCGTCCTTCTGGGATCACGACCCGTACCCCTTCGCTCTCCTCCTGCGCAAGCCCGAGATCTTCGGGTTTGATGGTTTCGCTATTTGAGAGCACAGCTGCTTGCTCGACCACGTTGCGCAGTTCCCTGACATTGCCCTTCCACGGCGCATTGCGCAGCAAGGAAAGCGCCTCCCGTGAAAACCACTTTTCACCAAGCCCGTGGGTTCGGCAAAACTCTTTGAGAAAAAAGTTGGCGAGCAGCGGAATATCATCGCGCCGCTGCCGCAGAGGCGGCAGCCAGATTTCGACAACCTTAAGACGGTAATAGAGATCTTCCCGGAACGCACCTTCCCGGATTGCTGCCGGCAGATCGCGGTTGGTTGCAGCAATCACGCGGACATCAATCGGTATTGTTTTCGCTGAACCGACCCGCTGGACCTCGCGTTCCTGCAGCACCCTGAGAATCTTTGCCTGCGTGGCAGCAGACATATCGCCGACCTCGTCAAGAAACAGCGTGCCGCCGTGCGCCTGCTCAAACTTACCTGCGCGTCGCTCCACACCGGTTGCAACTCCTTTTTCAATCCCGAAAAGCTCACTCTCGAGGATGCTTTCCGGAAGGGCTGCACAGTTAATGGAAATGAGTGGTCCGTTTGCCCTGCTGCTTGCATAGTGGAGCGCCCGTGCAATGAGCTCCTTGCCCGTGCCGCTCTCGCCGGTAATCAGTACGTTCACATCAACACCGGCAACCTTGCGGACTTTCTTCATGACCTCGGCAAACGAAGCGCTCGTCCCGATAATCACATCGGGCGAGACGGTTTTGCCGAGTTCGTTGCGCAGATCGATATTTTCTCGGGCAAGCCGGTCATGCGATTCGCGCAGCCGTTCATAGAGGCGGGCATTTTCAAGCGCTGTGGCAGATGAGTTTGCAATAATGCTCAGAATACGTTCCTTATCTGGTGTAAAAGCACCGGGAGTGGTATGGCTCAGATTCAGAACTGCAATGACGCGCTCTCCTACGGTCAGTGGGATACACATGAGCGAACGCACCTGCACCGCCATGCTGGGAAGATTTGTAAAGCGGGGATCGGTGAGCACGTCATGCACGATGATTGAGGTGCCGGTCCGGACAACCTCGCCTGCAACCGAGCTTCCGGAAGCAAGTCGTGTGGAGGTGGAGGTGTCGTCGAAAAACGCTGCGGTGGTGTCATATGCTCCTTTTGCAGCGCACAGGACAAGGTCCCCGCGCTCATCCACAAGCATAAGCGAGCAGTTATCAGGATCGAGTTCTTGCTGGATGATGGTAACAATAGCCGTACAGACTGAAGCGACGTCGGTGATATCGCGCAGGGCATCGCCGATCCGGCGAATGAGTGACAGCTCCTCTATTTTCTCAAGGTACTTGCTGTTAATATCGGCAAGAAGTTTTTTCAGGGTATCGCGCTCGCGCGCGAGTTCCTCCATCTGTTGTTCATTGCCCATGGTTACCTCTTGAGCAGATCTCAGGCAAGTGCCTGCAGATGTTCGCAGGCACACCATAGCACAGGAGCCGGCTCTGTTCAAGGCGCAGAGGATCGGAACGCACTGCCACACCGGTCAAAACCGGTTGCTGCTCGCAACAGTTCGTACATCCTTTCTGCAAGCGGAAATAAATTGACCGTGTCGCACCGGTTATACTCCACAAGCAGGCTCAGCGCCTCCTCACTCCCCTGACGTGCCGCATGCCAGAGCCGCACCGCATCGTAGCCGTCAAAACCACTCACGGTTTGAGGCCGGGTAAGTCCCTGTTGCTGTTCCAGCTTTTTGAGTCCGCCTTTCATCCCGATGCTCCGCGCGGCAAAGCAGAGATCAAAATGCAATCCGGTGAAGCGAACGCCCAGCGTTTCGTGCAAAAACGGCATGTCAAACACCGAACCGAAAAACGTGATGAGATATGAATATGCTTTTAGTTCCTGCTCAAGACGCTGTTTGCCAAGGCTGCTGCCGCGGACAAGCGCCCGATAGTCCATCCCGTCATACAGCCCGACCACGGTAACGTACCCGCCCTGCTGAGGGCTGAAGCCGTTTGTTTCAATATCCAGTGCCACAGCTTGGTCGCGCAGCAGCGGAAACAACCGCCAATGATCCCGTGGCTTCAAAAAGCGGGCAAAAAAAGCCGCGTCGCGCGCCCTGAGCCGGTCTTGAACCATGTAAAGCTGCGCATCATACCACCGTTTCTGTTCATTGCTCATCCATGGAATTGCTTGTGCGCTCAAAAAATCATCCCAGCAGCGAATACCTTCCTGCCACAGGCGCTGTTCCCGCGTCCGGCCGATCCCCTGCAGAAAAGTAAAGGTGTGCTCAATCATAGGCTCATGGTACGCACAGGGAGCCCGAGCTCCCATGCCTTGAGCACGCGGCGCAGAATCGTGCCGTTTTGATCGCGGGGCAGATCTTCGCAGAACTGAATTTCCTGCGGTGCAATATCAGGTGAAAAGTTGTTTTTGACAAAGGTCATGATCTTTTGTTGGAGCAGCGGACTCGCACGGTAGGTCGGTTTCAGACGGATAAATGCTTTAAGTTTTCGTTGCTCATCGGTGTGGTGCACTCGGATGACCGCAGCCTCGGCAACAGCAGGATGCTGCTGCAGGGTTTTTTCGATCTCAGCAAATCCGGTTTTACCCGCAGCGGTGATGATCACGTCATCGGTTCTGCCCTGATGGAAAAAATAGCCGTCATGATCGACAAACGCCGTATCATCAGTGACAAACCACCCCTGATGTCTGAAGTAGCGGCGGTACTCGTCAGCCTTTTCCCAAATGCCGCGCACCATCGCCGGCCATCCCTGCTTGAGCGCAAGGTTGCCCATGGTAAAAAACGGCACCTGCTGGCCATCCTCATCGAGCACCGTTGCCGTAATCCCGGGCAAAGGTTTTCCGAGATACCCCGGTTTGATCGGAAGGCAGGGGAAGTTCGCAAGCGTTATCATTCCGGTCTCGGCGGTCCACCAGGTATCGTGAACCGGCAGACCGAGGATGCGCATCAGCGTATAGATAAGATCCGGAAACAGCGGCTCGACAACACTTGCAAGATGCCGAAGACTGGTAAGATCAAACTGCCGGGGCAACTCCTCGCCTGCGGCAGCAAGGATCCGGTACACGGTCGGGATGGTGTAGAGCACCGCGATCCGATGATCCTGAATAAAACGGTAGATAGTGCAGGCATCATGCATCTTGCCGGTCACAAAACTCGTTGCGCCGCACAGCCACGGCGCAAAAGCACTGTACACCACATTCATCAGCCACCCCGGCTGCGCCTGCGTCCACACCACATCACCTGCCCGAATATCAAGCGCCCACCGGGCGGTGATGAGATAGCCGCGCATAGCATCGTGGACGTGAACGAGCCCTATGGGCCGGCCGTCCTGCCCTGACGTATAGATGAGAAACAGCGGATCTTCCCGATCGACCCATTCGATTTCGAGATCTTCCGATGCATTCTCTATCAGATCTTCCCACCACAGTTCTCCTGCGTCAGGATCGGTGCAGTCACCCACAATGATGATATGTTCAAGATCCGGGAATTCTTCTGCCGGCACATGGGCACGGCGGTTAGATGTGGTAATCAAAAATTTGCCGCGGCCGTCAAGCATGCGTGCTTTGACCGCAGCTTCACGGAAATTGCTGTACAGCGGGACGATGATCGCGCCGATTTTTGCACATCCTGCAAGTGCAATGTAGAGTTCGGGCAGTGATGGGAGGAACAAAAACACGCGATCGCCCTTGCCCACCCCAAGCCCGCGCAGCGCATTGCCAAGCCGGTTTGAGAGGAGTTGCATCTGACCGTAGGTGATCGTTGTCACGCGCTCGCCGCGGCGGTACACAAGACAAGGGCGGCATGAGGCATTTGGGTCTTCGGCATGACGGTCAATGGCTTCATAGCCGATGTTCACCTTGCCGGTTGTATGCCATGAAAAGAAAGCATTCGTGTCATCCCACGAAAAACTGCTTCGTGCAGCTTCGTAATCCGCAAGGTTTGCATTTCCCGACCGCGGGGGGATTTTGTTCTCAAACATAATGCTCTGAATGTCGAGCGTTAGTTACCGTTTCTCGGCTCGGGCACTCCATACACAATGTCCTTCTCCTCCGCAGCGTCCATCGAGCCGCGCAAGGCGTCTGCCATTTCCCATAGTTCGGCTTCGTAGCCGACGATGGCACTTGTGGTTTTCCCTCTCTTTCGGTTTTTCTTTTGCTTTGCCATGACCTACCCTGAGCAGAATGAAATACGTAACGTGAAAAATTTCCTCATTATCAACGATGGCGTATTGCCTTTTTGTGGAAGAGCATCTGGTTGAGATAACATCGTCGCTTTACCCAATAATAAATTCGCCTCACACCACACCACCCTCTCAATGTTGGTGCAAAAGCCAGAGGATCGGGTTCCCGGTGTTGCAAAATGGAGGGTGCGGGAGGTTCGTATAAGGAACACATTGTCCAAATAACAATCCCCGATTCATCCTTTAACGCGCTTCAGCAAGGCAGGGCCAGTGCGGCAGAAGCTGCTGCGTGACAACTTCGATAATTTCGGGCACCTCAGATCCGCTTCGCAGCCCGGCCGTGCCGAGGCTTTGCGCTTCCTGCGGCACACCCTCGAGCATGGTTTTAAGCACCGCTTTCACCGACTTGCGCAACGCCCCGAGGTCGTACCCGCCTTCAAGCAACATGATACTCCTGCCGCCGCATGCAGCGTCGGCGATCCGCATGACCGTATCGGCAAGATAACTGTAACCGAGTTCGGTCATGTTCATCCCGCCGATCGGATCATCCACATGAGTGTCAAATCCGGCAGATACCAGCACAAGCTGCGGTCTATAGGCAGAGGCAATCGGTTCAAGGAGGCAACGGTATATCCGGGCAAAATCACGGTCATCCTGCCGTGCCGGCAGCGGCACGTTAACGGTAAACCCGGTTCCCTCGCCTGTGCCGATTTCACTCAGCGCGCCGGTGCCGGGGAAAAAAGGAAAACGGTGGGTTGAGAACAGAAGGACGTTGGGGGTGGTTTCAAATATATGCTGGGTACCGTTTGGATGGTGGACATCCCAATCCACGATAAGGATCCGTTCCAAGCGGTGCGTCCGGATGGCGTATGCTGCTGCAATGGCAACATTGTTAAAAAGGCAAAACCCCATTTGCCTCCCCCGCTCTGCATGATGGCCGGGTGGACGGATCAGGGCAAACGCTGCATCAAGATCGCCCCGGCATACCCGATCCACGGCTTCTAAAACACCGCCCGCAGCAAGAAAGGCGACCTCGCAGGATTTCTCGGATGTGACCGTGTCAGGATCAAGATAGCGAAGCGGCTCTCCCGCAGTATCAAGGATCTTTTCAATATATTCAGGGGTATGCACCAACTCGATGTCTTCAAGACTTGCAAACCGCGGAGCAATATGCACCGTGTTCTGGCTCAATCCGTTTGCATCGAGCATGGTATAAATTGTTTCCAGACGGCGGGGAACTTCGATGTGGTGCACACCGGTTTGGTGCAGAAGAAAACGAGGATCGCGGACAATACCGATACGGCGCATGGCAGCGCTCCGAAAAAAACACTGTTCCAGCGGTGATTATAATCCGGTCGGGGAAATACTCAAGTTTTTTGAGGTCAAAACGCGCTCATTTTCCTTTTGACCGGTACCGGGGTTTTTGATATAAAAATTTTCCGACAAACTACATCAAGCGGTACGTTGTGGGGCTGTAGCTCAGCTGGGAGAGCGCTTGAATGGCATTCAAGAGGTCGTCGGTTCGATCCCGATCAGCTCCACCATCATACTGAAAACAGACAGCGGAGCATTCCTGCACCATAAGGAAGGCTCCGCTGCTTTTTTTCAATACCCGAGCAGGTTGGTCCTATATCGCATCCCCCGGTTTCCACTCGTAGATCTTTTCTGGATGCTCAATATAGCTTCGGAGGTAATCAAACCCTCCAAACCCTGCACCTGCATCGAATGCCCGATGGTCCATTGTGGCAAAAAATGTCACCATGTGGCGCGGCACGATCTTGCCGTCAACAACCTGCGGGGCAAGGTGAAAATCGCTCAGACCGAACATGACGATTTCTGGCGGGGTTATGACCGTCACAGTCTGATGACCCGACACCATCATGCCGTTGTTTGCTAGGGTGCAGGTCGCGCCGAGAATATCGTTGACCTGAAGTTTTTGATCCTCCGGCACATTCTTGAATTCAGGGTCTGGTTGAACCCGGTTCCATAACAGCATGCGCAGCACCATCCAGATACCGCTCAGCTCTTTAAAATTGAGCTCCCTAAGCATTGTCTTAAAGTAAGCAAACGCAGCTTTTTTGTAAAGCTCATTGGCATCGGTCCGGCGCGCCTTGCGGGTGAGGTCTCGCATTTCAGCGGCAACGGTCTCGATCGTCTTGCGGTGAGGATTCCGGACAATCGGTTTGATCACCCCGAATTTGGTGTTCACGGTATAGCTCACGTTAATGTCCTCGGCAATGTAGAGGGTGCCGCCGTCGCGCCATCGCCGGTAGTCAAGAAACGCATTGCAGTCAGGCGTATGTTCAAGCGCATGGGCAAGCGCTTTGACGAAGAACGCCGAATAGTTCTTCCGCACGGCGCGGCGCAACCTGAACTGTTCAGGAGTTTCGCCGTCGCGCGGCTGAAGCCTCCGTTCGGTTTCCCGGGTATACTCGACAAGCGGTGTCACATCATAATGGGTGATCATGGCAGCATGGGGGATGGTGCGCGCAGACTGAGAGAGGACATACGCAACGCTTTGTCGAAGAAAACTGAGCGGCCGCTCCTCACGGATTTTTACGTGTTTGCGGACATAAGCGATTTTGTAATTTTGGAACATGGGACCTCCTGTACTATGGGTCACCTGTAATGAAAGGGGATGGCCTTGAGTTTTTACAAAATCAACACCCTTGTCAAGGACAATCATTTCTGCCAGCCTGATAACAGGGTTGCCTTTTTAGGGCTAAATAGATAGATTGTTGCTTGAGCGGAATACTGATGGGTTGAGAACTCGATGGCACGGTTTCTGTTTACAGTCGTCCCGGCAATCGGACATATTAATCCGACGCTGCCGATCGCGGTTGAACTGCAGCGCCGCGGCCACGAGGTTGCGTATGCAACCGGCGCTGATATGCAGCAGTATATCCACGAGCAGGGATGTGCGGCATTTACCGCAGGGCTTCCGAGTTTCAACAATTACACAAGCTTTGCGCTCAGGCGAATGTTCCAGTTTCAGGGACTGCTCAGCAATTTCTTTTTCTTTATCGTACTCCACGAATACAACCGACGGCTTATTGCAGACCTTCCTGATATCATTCGGTCATTCCGTCCAGATGTACTGGTTGTTGACTGCATTACCCATAGTGCCGCACACGTTGCTGAAAAACTGCGCATCCCGTGGGCAACAAACCATCCGGTTCCTGGGCTGATTCCTTCCCGGGATGCACCGCCGTTTACCTCATGGGGCTTGCCGCCAGCACAAAGCCTTGCCATGCGAGCAGCATACCGCATGGTGCGGTTCGGGCAGGGAATCTTCTACCGCATGTTTGACCCGGCCTTTAACAGCATTCGGGCATCGCAGGGATTGCCGCCAATGCGGCACTGTGTTGTTACCAGCACCTTATCGCCGTATCTTATTCTTATTCCGACCTGTGAGGGTTTTGAATATCCGCGAAGCGACTGGCCCGATCAAGCCCATCTCATAGGTCCTGCGCCGTGGGGGAAAGGGTCGTCAAAAGAACAATCCGTAGCATGGATTGACGAGCTGCCGCGCGATCGTCCTGTCATCTATGCAACGCTCGGCACCGTGCAGGTTTTCCGCTCGGTCAGGTTTTTTAAAACCGTCATCAGTGCCCTACGGCATGAAGGATATTGTGTTGTGATGAGTATCGGTCCGGTGCTTGATCCCAAAGAGCTCGAGCCGTTGCCTTACGGATTTCGGGTTGAACGGTTTGTGCCGCATGCCTTGATTCTTCCCCGATGCACTGCTGTCATCCATCACGGCGGTCAGGGTATTGCGCAGGACTGTATTTACAACGGACTGCCATCGGTTGTGGTTCCGATATCACACGACCTCTACGAAATAGCGGCCCGGTGTGAACATGCAGGTGTCAGTCTGAAAATTCCCTATCCGCGGCTCACTCCCGAACGACTCCGCACCTGTGTCAAAACCATCCTTGCCGATCAAGCCATTCATGCAGCGACCCGGTCGCTTCAGGCAACGTTCCGGGCAACCAATGCAGGGGAGACAGGAGCATCGCTTCTGGAGCAACTTGCCGCAACCAAAAAACCAGTATACCGAAACACCCAAAGAGGGTAATGCAAAACGGTTACGGATCTGCAGGATCGCCCTTTGCCTGCGCATCGAGAAAATCCGCTGCAAACCGGGAAAACCTGTTTTCAAGTATTGCTTCTCTGATGCGTCCGCACAAGGATATGTAAAATGAAACATTGTGGAGGGTCATAAGGGTAAGCGCGGTAATCTCATCTGCCATAAACAGATGCCGCAAATATGCCCGAGAATGGGTACGACAGGTATAGCACGAGCATGCAGGATCAAGCGGCCGCTGGTCAAGTTTGTAGCAGGCGTTGCGGAGCTTCAGCCTCCCCTGAGAAGTAAAGCACATGCCGTTGCGTGCACAGCGTGTCGGCAGCACACAGTCAAACATGTCAATTCCCATCCCGACCGCTGTGACGATATCTTCAGGGAATCCGATGCCCATGAGATACCGTGGCTTGTCATACGGCAGCAGCGAAGCAGTCTGCTCGATCACGGGAAAAGCCTCCACCATAGTCTCGCCGACAGAAAAGCCGCCCAGTGCATAGCCTGGCAACGAAAGTTCTGCAAGTACCTGGGCACTGTGCCTGCGCAAATCAAGGTGCACACCTCCCTGAACAATGCCAAACAGCGCACTTTCTTTTCGCGACCATGCACCATAGGAACGACGCGCCCAGAGCAGGCTTCGGTTTACTGCTTCGGCAATAGCGCTTTTCGTCGCCTGGGCAGGGGGGCATTCGTCAAGCTGCATCATAATGTCAACGCCGAAAGCTTCCTGCACACCGACAATCTGCTCCGGGGTAAAGGTGACTATGCTGCCGTCAATATGGGACTGGAATACGGCTCCCTCATCGCTCACCTTGCGAAGGGCAGCAAGCGAGAAGATCTGATACCCCCCTGAATCGGTCAGAATCGGATACTGCCATCCGCAGAAACGATGCAGCCCTCCGGCAGCAGCAATGCAGTCGCATCCGGGCCGCAAAAACAGGTGATAGGTATTACACAGGATTATTTGCGCGCCAATTTCTTGGAGATCCCTGGCGGTCAGTGCTTTGACCGTGCCTTGGGTGCCGACTGGCATAAAAATCGGTGTGAGCACTTCGCCGTGCTGCAGTACAAGCCTCCCGGCACGTGCTGCAGATGATTGGTCTCCGTGTTCGACGATAAAACGCATCGTTGGATCGCTCTGGCGGTGATGGGGAAGAAAAACAGCTCGGTTTATTGTTCCTCACCGTAGCCGTTTACCGCTGACTTTGAGCAGTAGATGATACGGTCAGGGGTGACGATCGCCTGTTCAAGGTCAGTACCTTCGTTAATGGTCGTGTTTGAAAACACAACGGAATTTTTAATCATAATCGCTGCAGGGCACACAACATTATCGCCAATAACAGAATTTTCAACCCGATCTGGGCTGAGAGAGGTATTGCTCCCAATAAGGCATGGTAA
The DNA here is from genome assembly GCA_026415325.1 of Thermodesulfobacteriota bacterium. Lineage (GTDB taxonomy): Bacteria > Desulfobacterota > WTBG01 > CAIYCZ01 > CAIRTM01 > JAOAHH01. The sequence goes on from JAOAHH010000035.1 coordinate 20,731, forward strand.
GTTCCTGCGCCGCAGCTCTATAAGGTTAATCATGAGAAGATCTTCAGGGTAGGTGAGGTTTAGGTCTTCTTGAATGATGGTTTTGCTTTTCACCTTAAACCCGTCGTCGATGAGGATCTGGATCGAATCCGTGATCTCATACTCATCTCTGCTTGCGGTCCGCGGGGTGCGGCGCACGGCATCAAAAATGTGGAGGTCAAACAGATACAGGCCGCAGCCTTTCAGATTGTTGACCGGGTGTCGGGGCTTTTCGATGACCCGCCGTACAAATCCTTTCTCATCCATGAGTACCGAAAAGTTGCGTTTGATCGCATTGACATCTGGTTCGATTTTGGTTGCAAGCACCGCGTTGACGCCGGAGTCGAAAAACTCATCGATCATAGGCTGGAGGCTGTCGGTCACAAAGAAGATATCGCCGAGAAAGAGCATAAACGGGCGGTCGATAAGGTTTTCGAGCTTGCTCAGCGCATGGGCAATGCCCAGCGTCTGGCCCTGATCAACATAATGCAGCGTAATGCCGTACCGCTCGCCGTTACCCATAACACGCACCACGTCAAATCCGTAGTGGCCAATGACGACGATGATCGATTCGATCCCCACTGCCTTCATCATTTCAATCTGGTGTTCCATCAAGGGCTTGTTGCAGATCGGCAGGATTGCTTTGGGATAGTGTTCGCTGAACGGATACATCCTGCTGCCTTTGCCGCCGGCAAGAATTACCCCCATGATGTTTTGGTGGCTCATATACTCAAAACCCCTTTCTCGTTTTGTCACAAATCACGGTATCTGTAAGGTGTGCACTATAGAATAATTTCAGAAAAACCTCAAGGGATGGTTTCGACGCACTGCCGCTGGCGGTTTCCGCTTCGGTACCGATAAAGCTGTTTTTTATTGACACTGTGCTGTATTGCTGACTATCATGCGTACGCCACGCATTCTGTTTCAGAAGGGAGGTTGACCATGAAAAAAGTTTTGGTAACCGGCGGTTGCGGCTTCTTGGGATCGCATGTATGCGAATTTTACCGACGCAAAGGCATTGACGTCATCGCCTATGACAACATGACAAAAACAGAACTTATGCGCACCGGATTTGCGGTTGAATCGGCACGCAATTACAACAGTGATTTTCTGAAGGGCATTGGCGTGTCGGTGGTAAAAGCAGATGTCCGCAATTATGAGGAGCTGCTCGACCATGCATCGGGCTGCGACTACATCGTGCATACCGCTGCCCAGCCCGCGATGACCATCAGTTGGGAAGACCCGCGGCTTGATATCACGACCAACGTGATGGGCACTTTTAACGTGCTCGAAGCAGCGCGGCAGCATAACATCCCGGTCGCCTGCTGCGCAACGATTCATATCTACGGCAATAAAATTAATGAGCGACTCACCGAGGCTGCAACCCGCTACGAAAAAAAGCCCGTTGCCATTCCCGAAACCCACCCCACCCTGGAGGGCACGCTCACACCGCTCCATGCCTCAAAAGCTGCTGGCGATACGTACGTGCGGGTCTATATTGACACCTACAAGGTTGCCGCCGCAAGTTTTAGACTCACCGGCATTTACGGGCCGCGGCAGCTCGGAGGTGAGGACCACGGCTGGGTGGCAAACTTTGCCATCAGAAGCGTCATGGGATGGCCCCTCACGATTTTCGGGACCGGGAAACAGGTCAGGGATATTATCTATGCCAGCGATATCTGCGAAGCCTTTGATGCATTCTACCGGCGAAAAGTGCCGGGCGTGTATAATATCGGCGGCGGTCCCGGCACCATGCTCTCACTGCTTGAGTGTATTGACATCATCGAGCAGATTAACGGCAAACGGCCCGAGGTGCGTTTTGAGCCCGACCGGCATGGTGATCTGCGGTATTTTGTCTGCAACATTACAAAGGCACGCAGGGCATTGGGATGGAAACCAACGGTGAAACCTCGGCAGGGCATCGAGGAGCTGATCGTGTGGATCCAGGACAACAAGCACCTCTTCGGCGGGTAGTGCCCTGACCAAGGCGTGCCGGCATGCCGATTTATGGTTAATGTTTTCTAATGTTTGTTTAATCTTCTTTTAAGACGTTGCTGCTATTGTACACTATAGGTTACCTCACAACCTTCTCTCATATCTCCTCCTTATACCGTCCCAGCCACCCCCTCTGGGACGGTTTTTTTTGTCCTCATGGGCAGCGACGGACCAAAACGGATTGAACTGCTGGCACCGGCAGGCACTGCCGATGCAGGGATGGCTGCGATAAACTGCGGTGCTGATGCTGTCTATATCGGCCCTGAGCGTTTCGGTGCCCGGGAAGCGGCTGGAAATAGTATCGCTGACATCGAGAAACTCTGCACCTATGCACATCGGTACTGGGCACGAGTCTATGCAACCGTCAACACAATTCTGCGCGATGACGAGCTCATCCACGCGCGGGCATTGATTCAAAAATTATATGAAGCAGGAGTTGACGGCCTCATCATTCAGGACACCGGACTTCTCGAGCTCGACCTTCCGCCGCTGCCGCTTATTGCCAGCACACAGATGCATAATGAGTCGCCAGAAAAGGTTGCGTTTTTGGAGGCGGTCGGGTTTTCGCGCGTGATCCTTGCCCGTGAGCTGACCCTCGCAGATATCCGCAGGATAAGAGCTGCAACGCGGATTGAGCTTGAATGCTTTGTGCACGGGGCGTTGTGTGTCTCTTACAGCGGTCGGTGCTTTATGAGTTATGCGATCGGCGGCAGAAGCGCAAACCGCGGGCAATGTGCGCAGCCATGCCGCAGGCTCTATCGATTGGAAAATGAAGACGGCAAGCTTGTGGCTGGGCCTGCCTACCTTTTGTCACTTAAAGATTTGAATCTTTCATCTTATCTGAACGAATTGATTGGTGCGGGTGTTACGGCCTTTAAAATCGAAGGTCGGCTTAAAGACATTGCATATGTTGTCAACATCACCAGCCTGTATCGCAAAAAGCTTGATGCCCTGCTGAACGGCACCACGCTCCATAAAAGTTCGTCGGGAACTACCGTATTTTTCTTTGAGCCTGATCCCGTAAAAACGTTTAACCGCGGTTTTACCGCCTCTTTCCTCAAAGACCGACCGCATGCTCTTGCCTCGCTCAAAAGCCCCACGTGGGTTGGCGAATATATCGGCACGGTTGTGGGGGTGAGCCGGCAGGGGTTTACCTTAGGACAGTCCCACGACTTACATAATGGCGACGGCATCTGTTTTTTTGATATGCACAACCGATTGTTCGGCACGGTGGTAAACGGCGTTGCAGGGAACACGGTCATCCCCGACAAAATGCAGGGAATTGTTCCGGGTATTGCAGTGTACCGCAATCACGACCATCGCTTTCTGCGGCGTCTTAACGGGAACGCAGCATCACGACACATCTCGGTACGGTTTGAACTTGCCGAAACTGTGGACGGGTTTGAGATACGGGCACGTGATGAAGATGGGAACTGCGCTTTATTTCGCTATAGAGGGGAAAAAAAGCCTGCCGCAAAAAAAAATGCTGCGCTTGCCACAATCATACGGCAGTTGCGCAAGCTCGGCGGAACCGATTTTTACTGCACTGATGTTTCCGTTTTGACCAGCACCGTCTATTTTATCCCGGTCAGAGTTCTGAACAGTTTACGGCGAGGCGTCATTGCAGAACTCGCAGCACAGCGGCATAAAAACCGACCGGTTAAAACAGGCGGTGCCGTCCGCAACACGGTACCATATCCGTATCAGGAGATCACTTACGAAGAGAATGTTCTGAATAAAAAGGCTGTTGCATTTTACCGTCGGCATGGCGTTGTCAGTATCGAACCAGCTGTTGAATCCGGTTTGCCGGTGCATGGCAAGCGTGTGATGCGAACCAAATATTGCATCAGATATGAACTTGGCTGGTGCGGCAACAAAAAAGAACCGCCACCGGGCGATACGATTTTGTACCTCGTCGATGAGGAAGGCAGGCATTTCCGGCTTGGATTTGACTGTTCGGTCTGCTGTATGGAGGTGTATGCACCATAACCGGAGGCTAAGCAAATAACGGAGCGCTTTGGTTTTTTTCGCTTGCATGTGCCAATACCATCCTTTACTATACCCGCGCTTTACAGCAAAAACTTTTGTTGCTTGATTTCACATGCCCTATTTACAGGTTGAAGGAAATCGCTGCTATTACCGTATTGCCGGCAGCACCGATTCGACGGCGCGGCCGCTCGTTTTTCTGCATGGATCCGGAGGCGACAGTTCGGTATGGTATCGCCAGCTCCCATGGCAGGGAAACGAGTTGGTTGTGATGCCGGATCTCCCCGGGCATGGATATTCAGAAGGGCATGTGCGGGGTTCTGTACAGGAATATGCCCGATGGCTTGATGATTTTTTGCGGACGCTCCTCTGTGCTCCATGTGTTCTTGCAGGGTTCTCCTTGGGCGGGATGATTGCCCAAGCCTATGCGCTTGAATATCCCCAAACGGTACGGGGAATTGTCCTGATCAGTACTGGAATGCGGGTGCCGATAGCTCCGACCTTCATTGAGTTTGTGCGCAATGACTTTCAAAAGGCAGCCGCTACTTCGTGCGATCAAGCGTATGCACCGGGAACCCCTCCCGAACTCTCTCGCCATGGACTTCGGATGCTCTTGCAAAACGGGGGTGAAATATATTACAAGGATATCTCGGCATGCACCGGCTTTGACAGCTCAACATGGATTGATCGTATCACCTTGCCTTGTCTTATTATCTGCGGCAGCCTTGATCCGATCACGCCGCCGGCACTGTCGCGCGAACTTGCTCGACGTCTGCCGAACGCGTCCCTTGAAATCATAACCGATGCTGCGCATATGGTCATGCAGGAGCAGCCTGAATTGTTCGGTCTGCTGGTTCGTAAATTTGTCGATCGGGTTTTTGATAAGACATGACCACACATCACGGTTCAGCCATGCGGAGGTTGTGGCTCAGACCATGTGGTTCCTGATTGCAAAATGTGAAGCGAGTGCAGTAAGCTGTGATACACGGTTTGCATCACATAGTACAGTGCATGCGTCACGGTGCCCGAACCGGGTTGACGTTATGAATTGCGATCTCGCATCGTTGATGCCATCAATTGCGAAAGGAGTGCGCCATGATTCTGATTACCGGTGCAGCTGGTTTTATCGGCAGCGCTGTTGCCTATGGGCTTAACCGCCGGGGCAGATTCGACCTTGTGCTGTGCGATGCGCTCGGCGAAGACGAGAGGTGGAAAAACCTCTTGGGACTGCGATTCCGCACCTTCGTGCATCGGGATGAGTTGTTCTACTATCTGACAACAGCACCTGATGCACGTTCAATACAAGCCGTCATCCATCTGGGTGCCTGCTCTGATACGACCGAAACCGATATGGATTATCTCTTCGAAAATAATGTTTTGTACTCGATCAGGCTTTGCCAGTGGGCGCTCAGGAGAAAAAAACCAATTCGCTTTATCTATGCTTCATCGGCAGCGGTGTACGGCGATGGCCATCTTGGGTTTTCAGACGAGGAGGAGGTGACCCCTCGGCTCAAGCCACTTAATAAGTACGGATTTTCAAAATGGATGTTTGATATGTGGGCGCTTGAAAACAATGTGATTCATAAGGTTGCAGGACTTCGGTACTTTAATGTATTTGGCCCCAACGAGTATCATAAAGGCATGATGGCAAGCGTTATCTTTCGCTCCTTTCCGCAGGCACATCATGACGGTCGGCTTAGACTCTTTGAGTCACACCGGCCTGATGTTGCCCATGGCGAGCAGGCACGCGACTTTGTCTATATCGAAGATGCGGTCGCAATGACCCTCTTCATACTCGATCATGCCACGGCAAACGGATTTTTCAATATCGGTACCGGACGTGCCCATACGTTTAACGAACTAGCCCATGGTGTGTTCGAGGGTCTTGGAAAAAAACCCGTGATCGAGTACTTCCCCATGCCGGAGGAACTGCGCAGCCGCTATCAATATTTTACCCAGGCAGATATGCGCCGACTTCAAGCTGCGGGCTTTCCTCGGCTCGAAGATCGATTTCATGAACAGGTAGTGCGATATGTCAGCCGATATCTGACTCCGGGATATCTGCGGTTGCAGGAGGTAGAGACATGACCGTGCAATCAGAAACAGAGATCAACGAGCTGTTTGAACGCGCGCGAACTTGTGCACGTCTTGGCTCCCCTGAAGAGGAGCAAAAAATCTATGACACCATCATCACACGCTGCAGCGAAAACCCTTCTCCGCAAATGCGGATATTTGCTGCAAAAGCCCTCTTGAACAAGGGGGTTGTGCTCGGCAGCAACGGACACACACAGGCTGCCCGTGAGGTTTGCGACAAAGTAGTCCATATGATCGGCAACGCCCAGGATTCTGAAAGCCGTGAATGCGCCGCTATTGCTTTAGTCAACAAGGCGATTCTTCTGTCCCGCGAACCAGGCGGCACAGGAGCGGCAATCTCTGTGTACGATGAAGTTGCTTCTTTGTTCGGCGATGCCCCTTCACCCCGCATAGCAGCACAGGTTGCAAAAGCGCTGTGCAACAAGGCAAACCTCTATGCTGCACAGGGCGAGACCGACCATGCGTGCGAAACGTATGATGGAGTCGTTGCGCGCTTTGGAAACGCCTCCGCTCTGGAACTAAAAAAATGGGTTGCCCGGGCGCTGTTTAACAAAGGGGTGCTGTTTGGAAGAGTTATGGACCGCGATGCCTCACATGCAGCCTATGATGAGATCATCCGGCGCTTTGAGACCGAGGAAGATGCCGAGCTGAAAGACTATGTTGCAAAAGCACAGTTCAATAAAGGCATGAGCTATCATTTCTGAAGATATAGCACCACCTCATGCAATCTCCATCCACGCATGTTGTCTGTCCGCATCACCCTGCATGCCCCGGCTGCCCTCTGATTGAACTTCCGCCAGAGGCTGCCCGCGAACAAAAGCGCGCACGTGTTGCACAGGCATGCGCGTTGTTCCCGGAGCTTCGCTCCGTGGTCGTCCACCCCTGTATTCCCGCTCCTTCTCTCACTGGATACCGTACCCGGGTAAAATGCGCGGTTGATTCATCCGTCGGATCACGGGCAGCAATCGGGCTGTACCGGCGCAACACCCACAAGGTTGTCGATCTCCCGCAATGCCGCGTCATCGTGCCCGAGCTTGTACCGATTTTTGACGATCTGCGCACCTTGATTTGCCAAACGCAAGCACCGATTGCACACCTTGACGTACGCTGGTCGCGCTACCAGAAAAAAGCTCATGTTACCTTTGTCACGAACAAACGAGCACCGATTGCACCGTGCGAACGCCTCGCAACCCTCCTGATGCAGGCACACCCTGAGGTTGCTGGGGTCGGTCTTCGCAGGGCAGATCGGGGACCAGTATTACGACCGCTTGTCGGTAAAACCGAACCGATTGCTGGCTCGCCTTTTTTAATCGAAAAAATCGGCAGGTACCTGTTCAGGCTCTCACCGGGCTCATTCTTTCAGGCAAATCCCGGAGCTGCGTATATCCTTCAGAAAACCGTTGCCACATGGTGTGCGGAATATACCTCTGCAAAATACCTTGTCGATCTTTTTGCAGGTGTTGGACTTTTTGCAATCGGCGTTGCGCTTCGCGGCCGCACCGTCACTGCCGTGGAAAGCGCAGAACAGGCTGCAGCGGATGCACGGGAAAGTGCAACACTCTCACATGTAGCAGTAACCGTTCACTGCATGCCAGCTGAAAAAACCTGCTCTTTGCTCTCGGCAATGCATCCTGACATCGTAATCCTTGACCCGCCGCGCCGCGGTGCAGCGCTCACGCTCCTCACGGCAATCGGCACAGCGCGACCTTCCCGGATTGTGTATGTTGCCTGTGATCCGGAAACCCTTGCCCGCGACCTTGCCGTGCTCGTGGTGCACGGCTACCGGATTTCTCAGCTTGTGCCCCTTGACATGTTTCCGCTCACCGATCATGTGGAAACAGCGGTGCTGCTTGAACATGTCGAGCCAGTGCGTCGAATTCGGGTGCGTTACCGTGACAATGTTATGCATGTCTCTGAGAAGCGTTTTCCGTTCCAAACCCCGCCACAGGAATACGCGGACTACCCGTGTCTCATCCATAGCCCTCCATCCGGTGCTTCCGGCATGGTTATCCACATGAAAGCGCGGCCAAAGAAACCGGTACTTCTTGAATACCTCGCCCTTGTTAAGGGGATTCCCCACAAAAAGGGCCATCTCCCGTGCCGAAAAAAAACACACCGTAGTGGTCAGGAAACCTACCGGCTTTTAAGCGTTATTGGCGGGTACGGGTTGGTACGCATATATTGCAACAGCGCTCGTAAACTGGATGTACTCCGGCAGTTCTGGCGGATTGGCCATCCAATCCTTGGCGACGAGCAGTTCGGTGATCGCCGCGCAAACCATTTTCTTACAGAGACCTGCGGCCTTCATCGCCTCTGGCTGCACCTGCACCGCGTTTTCTTGCGCCGTGCCGACGGTACACGCATCCGGCTTTGTATGCCGCTGCCTCATGATTTACGGTTTGTCATCCGCAGGCTCCGCACGATCAGAATCCAGATGGATAACAGTGAAGGATGATTTTCTGTTTGTGAAAATTGCAAAGTTGCGGTATGTTCTGAAATATACTAAATATCTTGGTGCCCGGTACAAGACGATGCACCATCAGTTTTATATCAATTATACAGGAGGTTCTCCATGGCACTGATTGATTTTGGCGGCGTCAAAGAAGAAGTCATTACCCGGAAAGAATTCCCCATGTCAAAAGCCCGCAGTGTCCTAAAAAATGAGGTTATTGCGGTCATCGGCTATGGTGTTCAGGGTCCGGCGCAGGCGCTGAATATGCGTGACAACGGATTCAATGTAATTGTCGGTCAGGCAAAACAATTCAAGCGGGATTGGGATCGCGCAGTCAAAGACGGTTGGAAACCCGGCAAAACGCTCTTCGATATTGAAGAAGCGGCACGGCGGGGCACCATAATCCAGATGCTCGTCTCTGATGCTGCACAGCGCCAGATCTGGCCAACGATCAAGCAATGTCTTGTACCGGGAAAAGCACTCTATTTTTCTCACGGCTTTTCTATTGTGTACAAAAAGCTCACCGGCGTTATTCCACCAAAAAATGTCGATGTGATTATGGTGGCCCCGAAAGGGTCGGGAACATCGGTGCGCAGGAATTTCCTTGCCGGTGCCGGCATCAATGCAAGTTTTGCCGTGGAGCAGGATGCAACCGGCAGGGCGCGTGAGCGCTGCATTGCCTTAGGCATTGCCATTGGTGCTGGATATCTGTTCCCGACAACCTTCAAGCACGAGGTTTTCAGCGATCTCACCGGCGAGCGCGGCGTGCTCATGGGCGCACTTGCCGGCATTATGGAAGCACAATACGAGGTATTGCGCAAGCACGGGCATACGCCGAGTGAAGCGTTCAATGAAACGGTTGAAGAGCTCACCGAAAGCCTGATCAAGCTTGTGGGAGAAAACGGCATGGACTGGATGTATTCAAACTGTTCGGCAACCGCGCAACGAGGCGCGCTTGACTGGAAGCCGAAATTTAAAAAAGCGGTTATGCCGGTGTTTAACGAGCTATACAAACGGGTAGCTTCTGGTGCTGAAGCACAACGGGTGCTTCAGGCATGCGGCAAGCCGGATTATCAAAAACAGCTTGACAAAGAACTTTCTGACATGGCGCAATCTGAAATGTGGCGCGCAGGAAAAGCAACCCGGGCATTGCGTCCAAAAGAGCCAGCAAAAAAGATTACTAAATCTACGAAAGGAATTGCCGGACGGGCGGGCAATTAAGCCCTTTTAAACCGAGAGGAAAAACAGAAAAGGGGATTTCGGTACGGCGAAAATCCCCTTTTCTTATGCAGGTAGCAAGCGGCATGAGTACTGTTTCTAGAACTCCGGAACCCATCAAACAATATTTTGACCGTATTGCCCCGCACTACGATCGTATCAATACCCTGCTCAGTTTCGGCCTCCATCATGTTTGGAGGCGCCGTACCATTACTGCTGCAGAGATTTTCCGTGGTGCGCGGGTACTTGATGTATGCAGCGGCACCGGCGACCTTGCCGTGCGTGCAGGGCGCACGGCAGGCTCTTCGGGGATGATCGTGGCTTATGATTTCAGCCGCACAATGCTTGTGCATGCATTAAAAAAACAGAATCGGCCGGGGAAGGTGCATCTGGTATGCGGCGATGCCGAACGCATTGCGCTTCGCGATGAGAGTTTTGATGTGGTGCTCATCGGGTTCGGGCTGCGCAATTTGCTCAACATGGATCGCGGTATCGCAGAGATATATCGGGTTCTGAGGCATGGCGGGCGATGCGTTTGTCTTGAGTTTTCCCGACCGAAAAACCTTTGGTTCAGACTGCTCTATGATGTGTATTCATTCTATGTCATCCCATGGCTTGGTGGCGCTGTCAGCGGTTGCAGAGAAGCTTACCAATACCTGCCTGCATCAATACGCCGCTTCCCGCTTCCGGATCGTATTGTTGCCATGATGCAGCAGGCAGGTTTTGTCAATGCAATATGGCGACCTGTTGCCTATGGCATAGCTGCCCTCTATAGGGGTGAGAAACTATGAGATTTGCTCTATCTTTGAATCAAATCCGCACTGTGCTTGAAGACCTGTACACACGGTATAATCATCCTGCTTTCATTTCTCCTGATCCGCTTCAGTTTTTATATCGATACGATGATCCGTCCGATCGAGAAGTTGTCGGACTCATCTGTGCCACCCTTGCCTATGGAAGGGTTGCACAGATTGTGAAAAACATTGAAAAACTCTTATATCGGCTTGGCCCTTCGCCTACAGCAATGCTGTGCAGCGCACATGATACATGCCTTCAGAGACTTGTTTCCGGCATCCGGCACCGGTTCACCGGAGAACGCGAGATCCTTGCACTGCTGTGTGCCATACGTGATGTTGTCCGATACTACGGATCGCTGCACCGCTGTTTTTGCACGTGTCTGCAAGCAGGAGAGAGAAACGTCATGCCGGCCATAGACCGGTTTGTGCAGCTCCTTGGTGCATCATACCAAGAACTAACACGGTTTACGCTGCCCCGACCAAAAAGCGGCAGTGCATGCAAACGGATCAACCTTTTCCTTCGCTGGATGGTGCGCAAGGATGCCGTTGACCTTGGGGATTGGCACGGTGTGCAACCATCTTTTCTTATTGTGCCGCTTGATACACATATGTTCCGTATCGCTCATGCGCTGAGGTTTACCCGAAGGGCACAACCAGATCTCGGAGCGGCACTTGAAATTACCGAGTGTTTTACAAAGATTTGCCCCGAAGACCCGGTACGATATGACTTTGTACTTACCCGGTTTGGAATTCGAGAGGATTTTGCAGGACAGGAATGCGACTGGCTTTTTGCACCGCCTATTGGAACTTCTTCAAAAATGCCTCGACCTCAAGCCGCAGATCGTAGATAGATCCCATCAGGGTAAGGAACTGCGATTCTGAGATCTGCAACACAGTGGTGATCGCTTCGGCAAGCTGGTGCTTCACCTCTGTTGCAAGCGAATCACTGGCCAGCACTGCTACCAGATTGCCAAGACAAACCATACGCTTGAAATCCCCGCCGGGAGACGTGTCCTTTTGCAGATACTCAATGTCTTTCAGGCTGTGCCACATACAGGCATCGCGCACTTTCGAGGGCAATAGCCAATGCTCGCACAACAGGATGCCGAAAAACGAGCTCGACGGCATACCGAGCTTCTCTTCAGCCGTGCTAAACAGACATCCTTGTTCGGTGCAGTATGCCTGCAGCGCGAGATAATGCTCCGGAAAAAACTTTAAATACACCAGCTTTCCGATATCATGCAATATGGCAGCAGACCACAACTCGTCGAAGGGAAGCTGTGGCATATAAGTTCGTGCAAGGTGTTTCGTGCACAGGGCAGTGTAAAAAGAATGATGCCAGAACGCCACAAGCTCGCGGGACTGGGCAATATCAAGAGTGTTGATAACCGATAATGTGAGCGCAAGACGGCAGATTTCGTTAAGCCCCAAGAAAGCAACGGCGAAGTTGATTTTTGTAACTTCCTGCGGGAGGCTGTAATAGGCCGAGTTGACAATTTTTAAAATCTGCGCGACTAGCGCCGGATCACTGCTGATCAGTTCTGCGACCTGAGTAATTGAAGTATCCTCTTTTTGCAGCATCTGCTGCAGGTTGGTAACAAGTGTGGGCAGTGCTGGCAGGGTACAGTGCTGACGCAAAAAGGTTTTCGGATCGATCTCGATCTGCGGAAGGATCGCCATGGTGTTCTATTCTCGTTGTGATTGCTCTCCTTTTATACGATTAATACATCGGTCATGTCAATCACAAACCTTTTTCAACCATTCTAACGATTACACAAAAAAGGGTTTTTTATCATCATAAACACAGTATCAAAACCGTTATGGTCTCATTATCTGATCCTCCCTTGTGGTGTTAAGGGTACGTCAATAACCTTTATTCCATGTGGACAGAGCACGCTATCAATTCTATCTCCTTTATAACGGGAATTATTGTAGGGATTTTGTTCTTATCAATGGTGTTAACAGAAATCATCTTCTCATCGCGGCCGTATCCCTTACTTGATAAAAAATCCGTGCTGTATCGGTTCAGGGATGCAAAAAAGAGAGATATTGAAAACAAAAATAACTTCTTGTAAAGTATCGATGTAAAAGTAAATGTTGTTAAAAAAATGAGGAGCAGTGGGATTGCTTTTTGAACTACAACAAAGAATAAACGAGTTTGGCCTTACGCTCTCGGCAAAAGAGCTAACTCTTTTTGAAATATACTTACAAATTTTGCAGGAATGGAATAAAAAAATAAATATAACAGCAATAAAAACGACAAAAGATATTATTATTAAGCATTTTATAGATTCTCTTGCCGTTTTAAAGTATATTAATATTTCTGGTTCGCTTGTTGACATAGGCTCCGGCGGCGGGTTTCCGGGAATTCCTATTAAGATTAATAATCCATCAATAGAGCTCACCCTAATCGAGGCAAACAGAAAAAAATCAAACTTTCTGAAAACGGTCATTCGAAGGCTTGGTCTTAAGCATGTTGATGTCTATAATGGCAGAGCTGAGCATTTTGATAAAGAATGCTTTTTTGATATTGCGATCAGCCGAGCATTTGCGAATGTAGCAGACTTTTGCACCGTCGCCGGCAGGCTTGTTAAAAATGGCGGTATGGCTGTCGCTATGACAGGAAAATTTCCTCTGCAAAATGATGAGCAAATATATGCTGCTGGTTTTATTCGTGAAACCTCCTTTTCTTTCGATCTTCCGCTCAATAAGGGTCATAGAACCATCCTTGTTTTGAGAAAATGTTTCACGTGAAACATTTTCTTTTCCCAGCATCTTTTTTCTTTAAAAATTTTTGTTTTTATGATACAAGTTTCTGCACATAGTGCCATTTTTTTTGCCGATTGTTTCTTTAAGTTTTATTTATTTGCACCGTGTGCCTATGAGCCTTAATGGCTGGACAATCTGCATTGCAAATCAAAAGGGCGGGGTAGGCAAAACCACAACAGCAATCAACCTTGCAACGGCAATCGCTCTTTACAATAAAAAGACACTGCTTATCGACATCGATCCTCAAGGCAATGCGACAAGCGGTGTCGGGCAAACAGAAGACGGCTCGCATAATATTTATCATGCACTGGTGCTTGAAGAAGATATCCATGCCCTTGTCACTCAGACGTTTGTGCCCAATCTTTTTATCATCAAATCGCACATCGATCTCTCGGGTGCCGAAATCGAACTTGTTACCATACCCGAGCGCGAGTTCCGTTTAAAAAAATGTCTGCATCCGATAAAACAGGATTTTGATTTTATCCTCATCGATTGCCCTCCGTCACTTGGACTGTTGACGATCAACTCGCTGGTTGCTGCCGACTCGGTGCTTATACCGCTGCAGTGTGAATATTATGCCCTTGAGGGATTGAGCAAGCTGCTCAATACTATACGACTTATCAAGTCCCGTCTTAACCCGATGCTGGTTCTGGAAGGCATTCTGCTCACCATGTTTGACAAGCGCAACAATCTCTCGCATCAGGTTGTGCAGCAGATTATGGAGCATTTTCCTACAAAGGTTTTTAAGACAATCATTCCGCGAAGCGTTCGGCTTGCCGAGTGTCCAAGTCATGGAAAACCTGTCTATTTTTACGATAAAAACTCTTCCGGATCGCAAAGTTATCTTGAGCTTGCCCAATACGTGATACACAAAGAAAGGGCATTGCCATGACAAAAACCCGGGGGCTTGGGAAAGGCATCAGTGCATTAATTCCCGAAGGAGAATCAGCCTTCGATGCACCGAACCATAACTTTATCTTTCTTCCCATTGAACAGATAAGGACAAATCCTCATCAGCCGCGAAAAAATTTCTCCGAAGAGACCATCGAAGAGCTTGCTGCCTCCATAAAACAGCGTGGCATTCTTCAGCCTCTCTTAGTCAAACGGGAAGGAACAGAATACCTCCTTGTTGCAGGCGAGCGACGCCTTCGGGCAGCATATAAAGCCGGTCTTGCAACCGTGCCGGTGAGAGTCGTAACAGGAGATGAAAGTGAGCTTTCGGAAATCTCTCTAATCGAGAACCTGCAACGGGAAGACCTTAACCCAATCGAAGAGGCTTTGGCTTATCAGGACCTTATCGACCGTTTTCAGTATACTCAGGAAACGATTGCCGAAAAGGTCGGTAAAAGTAGAACCGCCATTACCAATGCACTACGGTTGCTTCGGTTAAGCAATATTATAAAGCACGACCTTTTGCAGAATAAGATCTCAATGGGTCATGCGCGTGCCTATCTCGGACTTGAATCTCCTGCGCTTCAGGAAGAGGCACATAGAATTGTCATGAAGCGGGCGTTGTCTGTTCGTCAGACCGAACGGCTGGTGCAACAACTGAAAATCAATAAGCGCGGCCGTAAGAAACATCTTTCTGCTTCTTCAATCGAACAGGCACAATATGCTTTTCTTCTCGAGGAGCTCCAAAAACGATATGCAACAAAAATTCGCATGATAAAAAATGGCAATAAAGGCAAAATTATCATAGAGTTTTATTCAAACGATGATTTTGAAAGAATTTTCGAGCTACTGAGAGGCAATTGATATGACACATGATACACAGGAATATACTGCAGAAAGTATTAAGGTACTTGAAGGGCTGGAGGCTGTGAGAAAACGGCCTGCCATGTATATCGGAAGCACTGATACGACCGGGCTGCACCATCTGGTTTACGAGGTGGTTGACAATAGCATTGACGAAGCCATGGCAGGTTTTTGCGATACAATTCAGGTGGTGCTCCATATTGACGGAAGCGTATCGGTTATCGACAACGGACGAGGAATTCCCGTCGATATCCATCCTACCGAGGGCAAATCTGCAGCGGAGGTTGTGATGACGACACTCCATGCAGGTGGGAAATTTGATCATTCTGCCTATAAGGTTTCCGGCGGACTGCATGGGGTTGGGGTATCGGTTGTCAATGCCCTCTCAGAACATCTGGAGCTTGAAATCTGGCGCGACGGTCATGTCTATTATCAGGAATACGAGCGCGGGGTGCCGAAAGCCCCCCTGGAAGTCACGGGTAAGACAAAAAGAAAAGGTACTAAGGTTGTCTTTAAACCAGATCCCCAGATTTTTGAATCAACCACGTTTAGTTTCGATGTTCTTTCTAACCGGTTGAGAGAGCTTGCCTTTTTGAATAAGGGTATAAAAATCACCATTGAAGATGAACGCAGTGACAAAAAACACGAATTCAGTTACAAAGGCGGTATTATTTCGTTTGTCGAGTTTCTAAACAAGAACAAAGAGGTGCTCTATCCAAAACCGATCTACATCTACGGCGAGCGGGACGGCATTATCGTTGAAATTGCCTTCCAACACAACGACGGATATTCTGAAACCATCTTCACCTATGCAAACAATATTAATACCCACGAAGGCGGCAGCCACCTTGTAGGGTTTAAATCCGCGCTGACCAGAACCATCAACACGTATGCCCAAAATGCCCGGATTGCAAAAAACTTCAAGGGAACGCTTGAAGGTGATGATATCAGAGAGGGTCTTACTTGTGTTATCAGCGTAAAAATCCCTGATCCGCAGTTTGAAGGTCAGACAAAAACAAAACTCGGCAATAGCGAGGTCAAGGGCATTGTCGAAAGTCTTGTCAACGAAAAACTGGCATCGTTTCTTGAGGAGCATCCTTCGGTTGCAAATAAGATTCTTGAAAAGGCGATCGAAGCCTCGCGTGCCCGGGAAGCTGCCCGCAGGGCAAAAGAACTCACCCGGCGCAAATCAGCTCTTGATTCAAACTTTTTACCGGGCAAGCTCGCTGATTGTCAGGAACGTGATCCGGCGTTGTGTGAGCTTTTTATCGTCGAAGGTGACTCTGCAGGGGGATCGGCAAAACAGGGAAGAGATAGGAAAAACCAGGCGATTCTTCCGCTGAAAGGCAAAATTCTTAACGTTGAAAAAGCCCGCTATGACAAGATGCTGCAAAACGATGAAATAAAAGTACTTATCACCGCACTCGGTACCGGCATCGGAAAAAACGAGTTTGATATATCAAAACTTAGGTATCATCGGATTATCATTATGACTGATGCAGACGTTGACGGATCGCATATCCGGACACTGTTGCTTACGTTCTTTTTCAGGCAAATGCCAGATATTATTGAACGAGGCCATTTATACATAGCGCAACCGCCACTGTTTCGGGTAAAACGCGGTAAAACAGTCCGCTATATTGAGCATGAAGAAGCGCTTGAAAACTATCTGTTGGAATGCGGCATCGACGGTATTAAGGTATACACCGCTTCCTCCTCTTCACCGATAAGTGGACAGCGGCTTTTACAGCTTACTAAGCTGGCAATCCATTTTGAAAAGACGCTTGCAAAACTTGAGCGAAAAAATCTTGACAAAAACATTCTGAGTGCGCTTGCGCTTGAAGGCACGTATACCAAAAACTCCCTGAAAAATAAAAAAGAGGTCGACAAGCTTATCCGCTCGCTCAAAGACCATACCAGCTTTTTCTATAACTACATTACCCCTGCCGATTATGAGATCTTTGAGGATGATGAGCACAATTGCCTCGGCGTCAAAGTGCTTTTAAAAACAAACGGCAAAGAGCGATGCATGGTCATTGACTTTGAGTTGCTCATATCCCCTGACATGGAGGAAATAAAAAAGATTGCGGCAAGCTTAAAAACGATCGGGGAGCCTCCATTTGTCATTGAGGAGCACGGCAAGCAACGGCAGGTCCCCTGTCTCTCCGAACTGTTCACCTTTATCCTGGAGCGCGGTAGAAAGTCACAGGAAATACAGCGTTATAAAGGCTTAGGAGAAATGAACCCCGAACAACTCTGGGAAACAACAATGGACCCCTCCCGCCGCAGCATGTTGCAGGTACGCATCGAAGATGCAGTAGAAGCCGACAGTGTTTTTACCGTCTTAATGGGTGATCAGGTAGACCCAAGACGAGAATTTATATATAATAATGCTCTTTATGTTAAAAATCTTGATATATAGTTATTTTTTATGAGAATTTAATATGGAACTAAATCAAAACGCACATTTTATACAAGTTAATATCGAAGATGAGATGCGAAAATCGTATCTCGACTATGCTATGAGCGTCATCATAGGCAGGGCATTGCCCGATGTCCGCGATGGCCTCAAGCCCGTGCATCGCCGCATTCTGTATGCAATGAATGACATGGGGCTGCAGTATAACAAACCTTACAAAAAGTCTGCTCGGGTTGTCGGCGATGTTATCGGTAAATACCACCCGCATGGCGATGCAGCGGTCTATGAAACCATTGTCCGCATGGCACAGGATTTCTCCATGCGGGCAACGCTGATCGACGGCCAGGGAAATTTCGGCTCCCTGGATGGCGACCCGCCTGCTGCCATGCGGTATACCGAAGTACGGATGACACAACTTGCTGCAGAGCTGCTTGCCGATATCGATAAGGAAACGGTTGATTTCATGCCAAACTATGATGAAACCATGCAGGAACCGACCGTATTGCCTTCAAAGGTTCCTAATCTTCTGCTTAATGGTTCTTCGGGGATTGCTGTCGGCATGGCAACCAATATACCTCCGCATAATCTCGGTGAGCTTGTAGATGCGCTCATCGCTCTGATACACAATCCTGATATCGACATCGATGAACTCATGACCTATATTCCGGGACCTGATTTTCCAACTGGCGGTTTTATCTACGGAAAAGACGGAATACGCTCCGCTTATACAACCGGCAAGGGTATTCTTAAGGTCCGTGCAAAGGCATTTATTGAGAAAAAACAGCGCGGAGACAAAGAAAGCATCGTCATCTCAGAAATACCTTATCAGGTCAACAAGGCAAAACTCATCGAAAAAATTGCCGAGCTCGTCCAGGAGAAAAAACTCGAAGGCATTGCCGATATCCGCGACGAATCAGATCGCGAAGGCGTGCGGGTGGTGGTTGATTTGAAAAAAGACGAAATCGGCAAGGTGGTGCTCAACAACCTCTATAAGCTGACTCAAATGGAAACTGCGTTCGGCGTCACGTTTCTTGCCATCCGCAATGGTCGGCCGGAAATTATGAACCTCAAACAGATGCTCGAGAGTTTTGTTGAGTTTCGTAAAGAGGTCATCATCCGCAGGACGCTCTTTGAACTTCGGCAGGCAGAAGAACGCGCCCATATACTTGAAGGGCTCAAAATTGCCCTTGACCACATTGACGAAATCATCGCCCTCATCCGTGCTGCAGCATCTCCGGCCGAAGCAAAAGAAAAACTCATAGAGCGCTTTGCTCTCTCCGAGGCACAGGCGCAGGCGATTCTTGATATGCGGTTGCAACGCCTGACCGGCCTTGAACGCGATAAAATCAACCAAGAGTATCTGGATACCATAAAGCGCATCGAGCGATTCCGCCAGATCCTTGATAACGAGCGACTGGTATTCGAGTTGATGGTCGAGGAGCTTACAGATATAAAAAACAGATTTGCTGATGCTCGGCGCACGGAAATCGTGGAAACAGCAGAAGAGATTCGCATCGAAGATATGATCGTTGAAGAACAGGTTGTGGTGACGGTGTCGCGAAGCGGCTATATCAAACGCAATCCCGTCAGCCTGTACCGGACGCAGCAGCGCGGCGGAAAAGGCGTAACCGGCATGACCATCAAAGAAGAGGATATCGTTGAAACCCTCTTTGTTGCCTCAACCCACGATCACATTCTTGTATTCACCACTAAAGGAAAAGCATATCTTCTACGAACCTACGAAATCCCACAGGCAGGCAGGGCTGCCCGCGGCAAGGCGATTGTAAATCTGCTCAACATTGCACCCGATGAAAGCATCTCTGCCGTGCTTCCGGTCAGCAATTTTGACACCAACGGTTTTATCGTCATGGCAACAAAACGCGGGGCGATCAAAAAAACCGAGCTTGCCGCCTTCCGCAACGTGCGGGCTTCAGGACTTATTGCCATCGGGCTCGATGAAGGCGATACGCTGATCGGCGCAGAACTGACCGACGGCAACCGAGAACTTTTTCTCGGCACCAGGCACGGGATGGCAATCCGGTTTAAAGAGGATGAAGTGCGGCCCATGGGAAGAAGCGCGTATGGCGTGCGGGGAATTCGGCTTGAAAAAGACGATGAAGTTGTGGCGATGGAAGTGCTGCGCGGTCATGCTACCCTGTTGACCATTACCGAAAAAGGGTACGGAAAACGAAGCAATGTTTCCGAATACCGCCGCCAAAGCCGAGGCGGAAAGGGCATCATCACCATCAAAACCGACCAGCGTAATGGAATGGTCGTCGGCATCAAACAGGTGGTTGATGAGGACAACATTATGATCATTACCAGTAAAGGCAAGCTCATCCGGATTGATGTAAAGAGCATTTCCGTTATCGGCAGAAACACCAAAGGAGTGCGCCTCATCAGCGTCGAAGAACATGAGCGTGTCGTCGGGGTTACCCGGGTGGCCGAGGACTGAGCGCACATCGGGGTCGTTACGGTGGTGTCTCCATTATGAAAACAGATACCGTGTCAATCGGTGTTGTCGGTGCCGGAAGTTGGGGGACAACTCTTGCGCAGTTGCTTGCTGGCAAAGGGTATGACGTCACGCTGTGGGTATATGAACGCGAACTATTAGATGTGCTTGTTGCTACCCGTTGCAACACATGGTTTTTGCCCGGTGTGCAGCTCCATAACAGCATTCGTTTTACCAATAATCTTGAAGATGCGGTGGGCAAAAAACAACTGCTGCTGTGGGTTACTCCGGTAAAGGCTTTTCGCACTGTCTTTTCCCAGTCGCTCCCGTTCTTCGACGACGCCATTATCCATATCAGTGCATCCAAAGGCATTGAAACGACTTCACTGCAAACAGTGGCGCAAATAGCCCGGTCGCTCCTCCCAAACGGCAGCAAAAGTTCCCTGTGTGTTTTATCAGGACCGAGTTTTGCCCGTGAAGTTGCTCGCAATATGCCGACCGCTGTCGTTATCGCTTCTGCAGATCACCATGCAGCCGAGCATGCACAATATATTTTCGCAACACCGTACTTCAGAACTTATACCAGCGATGATGTGATCGGCGTCGAGTTGGGCGGTGCCTTGAAAAATGTTGTCGCATTGGCTGCTGGCATTGTGGAAGGACTCGGTCTTGGCAACAATACCCGCGCTGCGCTGATTACCCGCGGGCTCGCAGAGATGATCCGGCTGGGGACTGCGATGGGCGCACAACCCCTAACGTTTGCAGGGCTTTCCGGAATTGGCGATCTGGTGCTTACCTGTACTAGCACGCTGAGCAGGAACTATTCGGTTGGAAAAGAGCTCGGGAGCGGCAAGCCTCTCGGGGACATTCTTGCCAGCATGCAGATGGTTGCAGAAGGGGTTACCACCGCGCAGTCTGCAAATGCGCTTGCCGACCGCTACGGTATTGAGATGCCGATTGTCCGTGAGGTCTATCAGGTTCTTTTCAATGGCAAGGAGCCTTTGCGGGCTCTGCAAGATCTCATGAACCGTGAATTGAAACGAGAAGTCATGCTGTAAACAGCGTGGTGTATCACGATTATGTTTCAACGAAGAATACTGTTCCGTTTTGTGCTCGCCGAGATCCTTGGGCCTGCAATGATCGGGCTTATCGTCTTTACGTTCATCCTCCTCATCAATAAGCTGCTCAAACTTGTCGAGCTTCTCGTTAACAAAGGAGTTTCACTTGGTGAGGTGACGCAGCTTTTATGGTATCTGCTGCCGTCATTTCTCGTGCTGACAATTCCTATTTCGATTCTGCTCGGCATCCTGGTGTGCATGGGCAGGTTATCAGGAGACTGCGAACTGATTGCCCTTAAAGCTTCCGGGGTCAGCCTCTATCAGTTCCTCCCCCCGGTTGCCTTTGTATGCTGCCTCGGTTTTTTGCTCACCAGTGCCATTACCTTGTATGTACTGCCGTTGGGGAATTATGCCTTCAGAAAAAGCCTTGTCGATATCGCCCGCAAACATTCCGAGGCAAACCTCGAAGAGGGGATTTTTATCGACTATTTTGACGGTATCGTCCTGTATATTAACTCTTTTAATCAGGATGCAAACCGGATCGATGGCATCTTTATTTCAGATCGGCGTGATCCCAAAACCCCCACTATTGTCGTTGCTGCACACGCGCTCATTTTTGCAGATCGTGATAACACAAACCTTTCGTTTCACCTATCAAACGGAAGCATCCACCGGATTGAGCAGCAGAGTAGCGACTACCAGTATGCACTGTTTAATGCCTATACCATGAACATCCAGCTCGCTGAGACCGATGATGATGACTTTAAGATAAAATACCGCGAAATGGATACCCGGAGCCTGCTTCGGCTCTCGGAAGAGCGCAGGCGCAACAAGCAATCAGCGGTCAATATTAATCTTGAGATTCAAAAGCGATTTGCCTTTCCGTTTGCCTGTCTTGTCTTTGGATTGTTGGGGATTTCTCTTGGCGGTTCATGGCATCGGGGTGGGCGGTCATACGGTTTTGTCGCAAGTTTGGTGATTGTATTCCTGTATTATCTTTTTCTGAACATCGGTGAAAATCTCGCCAAAGGGGGGTTTCTGTATGTCTGGATCGGCGTTTGGTTGCCCAACCTCTTGCTCGGGGGGATTGGGGTATACCTGTTCAAAAAGGTCGCACACGAGCAGCCGCTGCCACTTGCAGGTATCGATATCGCGGCCCTCTGGCTTGATCGAGGCGCTGCAATAATAAAAACGTTGCTGCGACGCGCACTGCAAGATCGGCGGCGCCAGTAGCACTCAGTGGTTACCATCTTCTTGGGAGCAGCGAACAAACAGTGCTGATTATTACCCGATATTTTGCCAGGGAGTTTTTTCGAACGTTTCTTCTCTGTATTGCGTGTTTTGCAGCGCTCTACATTCTTGTCGATTTGTTCGAACGACTCGATGATATGCTGCGCAACAATGTATCGTTTTCGCTCATCATCATCTATTACCTGAGCAGTCTCCCCATGATTTTCTATCAGGTTGCGCCGTTTGCCGTGCTGCTCTGCAGTTTCATCACCGTGGGTATCTTCAACAGACACAATGAAATCATGGCGCTTAAAGCACACGGCATCAGCCTGTTTCGGGTGCTCCATGTATTTATTCTTGTATCCGGTGCAATTTTTCTGTTCTCTTTTTGGCTTCAGGAATATGTCCTGCCGTACACCAATACCCGGGCAAAAGAGATAAAAAACATTAATATCAAGGGAAAACAACCGTCAAAGCTCTTTAAAAAATATCATTTCTGGTATCGGACGCAGGACGGAATCTACAGCATCGACTTTTTCGATCCAGAAAAGAACATGCTTCAAAAAATAAGCATTCTCTATCTGGATAAAGACTTCTCAATTATAAAGCGCCTTGACGCAGAGAGTGCCACGTGGGCTGTAGATGCATGGATGTTGCGTAATGTCACGGAGCGGGAGTTTTATCCTGACGGCTCAACCCGCGCCTATCATACGGCGCAAAAAAAGGTCTCTCTTCAAAAAACACCCGAGGATTTCCGCTCCTCCCGGAAAGAAGCAGAAGAAATGAGTTTTTCTGAAATTAGAGCATTTACGAAAAAAATGCGGGCGGAGGGCTATCCGACAACTGCCTATGAGGTTGAGATGCATGCAAAGGTCTCGTATGCCTTTATTGCTATCATTATGTGCCTGCTTGCCATTCCGTTTGCGTTACGGATTGGACGGAGCGGTGAGATGGCTATCGGGATTGCGGTGAGCGTTGCACTGGGTTTTTTGTACTGGCTTTTTTACGCATTTTGCCTGTCATTAGGGAAAAGCGGGGCGTTGCCTCCATTTCTGGCTGCATGGACGGCAAATATTGCATTTGGATTTGTCGGTGTATATATGTTTCTGCATGTGCGGCAATAAGCAGCCTTTATTTAAAGAAACCAAATTTGCCTTTTTTCGCCGCCTCGTCGGATTCCACTTGCTGCTGTTGTTGTCCTTGTGCCATTTTCATTTTGTGAAGCTGTAACCCGAGGTTTTTGAGCTGCTCGTCTTTCTCAGCAATTTTATTGGTCAGCTCCCGCACGTTTCCTTCCAGTGTTTTTATTTGTTCGGTTCGTTTGACGATCTCTGCTTCGAGGGCGGCAACGTGCTTTTTAAATTTTTCTTCGTTCTCCTTTGCACGAATAATGAGGCTTTTTACTTCCGTTTCGTATTTTTCACGCAGCTCAATATACTTTTTTATGATTGAAAAATCAGAATACGACTCCTTCATCGGCAATCACCCCCTGTATATGAACGTCTCCGTTTTCATCAATGCCGAGCTGGTCCATTGCCAGTTTCATTTCGCCCGGCAATAAGGTTGCACTGATGGCTTCCTGATAGCCGATTACTTTATTGGCAATCAAGGCAATCAAGGACTGCTCAAAACTCTGCATGCGGTGCATGACAACGGAACGTTCCATCTCTTCTCTTATTTCTCGAAGCTCGTTCCGTTCGATCAGTTCTTTAATGCGCGGGGTTTTAATCAAAATCTCAACTGCCGGGACGCGGCCCGTCTGCTGTTTTGTCTGCAGAAGGCGCTGATATACCGACGCGACCAACACGTCAGCGATCTGCTTTCTGATGAGTTGCCGGGTATCTCCCGGGAATGCATCGACAATGCGGGAAATCGCTTCGGAAGCGCTGTTTGCATGCACGGTGCTTAACACAAGATGCCCGGTTTCCGCCGCATTGAGCGCGGTCTGCATTGTCTGTCGGCTGCGCAGCTCGCCGATTAATATAACGTCTGGATCCTGCCGAAGGGCGTTTTTCAGTGCTGTATCGTAATCCGGAGCATCGATACCGATTTCCCGCTGCGTGATGAATGCTTTATCATCACGAAACAGGTATTCGATCGGATCTTCGATCGTCACAATATGCACTTTGCGTGTTGTATTGATATATTGGAGCATCGCCGCAAGCGTTGTGGATTTGCCGGCGCCCGTCGGTCCGGATACGATGATAAGCCCTTGGGGCTTTTCGCAAAAACTTGCAAGCACCGTCGGCAATCCGAGCGAATCAATAGTTGGAACAGAGGTAAAAATATTGCGGAATGCCATTGAGAGAGTACCGCGCTGATAGAACACATTAAGCCGAAAACGGATAAAGCTTTCGATCGAATAGGATGAGTCGACCGCAAGGTCTTCGCGAAGCATGTGCTTTTGCCGGTCGGTAAGTATTTTTTCGGCAACGTCATTGATCCATTGGATGCTCAGGCGCTCTTCCCCATACGGTTCTAACATACCGTTAACCCGCATAATCGGCGGGGAACCGACCCGAAGATGCAAATCAGAGGCTTTCCGTTCAACCATGATCCTGAGAAGATCGTTAATATCGATCATGCCGTAAAAACCTCTCAAGAGGATGAGAATAATACAGTTTTTGTCGAAACAGCCAACACCGGTTATTGGAAAAGGAGGTCACTTAGAGCAGGCGCTTTTGTTATGAGTGTTAGTTTCAGCTCCCCCGGTGCATGTAGTACAAATGCCATCAGGTGACATGATAACCGTATGGCAGATCGAACATACGGTGACCTTCTTTTCTAGAATGTTTATTCCGGCAGCAAACATACAAATACCGGCCAGCGCCAAAGTGACGCCAACAATTTTTAGTACCAGCGCAACCTCTGGCGACTGAATTGGTATGAACAGTTCAATACGGGCGCAGAACACGCCGCACACAGAAAGCAATAATCCGGTCAGTTTTTTTTTATTCATAAAAAAGAAAAAGCCTCTCGTCTGAGCGAGAGGCTTTTAAAGATATAGCCTTGTTATAAACCGCTTTTTGGAATTAACGTAACATAACATGCGGTAATAATAGCTGTTGTAATAACGCCGGCAATGCACGGCCCCATTGCATACATCATAATATAGGCCTGTGGATTGACCTCTTGAGCGCATTTGTGCGCAACCTTTGCTGTTGTTGGTACACATGAAACGCCTGCAATGCCCAATAACGGATTGATTGTGCCCTTGCTTACCCAAAAGGCTATTAATCCACCGAAAAGTCCGCCGAGACCTGAAAGAAAGAGGGCAATAAATCCGAGTATAATCATTTTAAACATCTTAGGATCAACCACAATATCGGCACTCAAAAGGCAGCCGAGGGTGAATCCGAGAAACATTGTGGCTCCGCTTAATATGACATTGTCTGTGATATATATATAGCGGGTTATTTGTGATTCGCGGATAATAACGCCGAGGAAAAAGCTCACAAAAAGTGGCGCTGCAACAGGAAAAAGAAGGCAGAGCACCGTGCCGGCTACAAAACTGAAAACAATTTTTTCAAACGGTGAAACTTCTTTAATAGAAAATTGCTCCATTGTTACCCCGCGCATATATCGCGGAACGAGCAATTTAATCAAATACGGGTATCCAGCATAAACAATACTTAGATAAATATATGCCACGATGCTGATCGGTACAAAGAGCTCTTTTGCAAGCTGTAGGGATGCAAATAAGACCATTGGACCGTCTGCGCCACCGATAATGGCGATGGCTGCAGACTGTTTTGCATTAAACCCCATGCTCATTGCTATTGGAAATGTCAAAATAGAGCCCAGCTCTGCGCATATTGCGAGGAGGAGGCTCATACGGGGGTTTGCAATAAAAAAACTCAAGTCGGTAATTGAACCGATACCGATAAAGACAAGGCATGCGATAAGACCGTTTGAAAATGTCAACGTATAAATCGGCTGAAGAAAATATACCTGAAAAGCATCAACAATTTCATTTGGCTTTTCGAGCATAGAATTGAGAAACATGGTGCCGATGTGATGACGCGAAGGATCGGTGATATCTGGCATCATCAGCATACCAGCATTCACCATTGCCATACCGATTCCCATGGGCACCATAATCAATGGTTCAAGGATATTTTTATAGCCGAGGTAGCACAGCACAAAACCGAATACAATCAAAAACACCCGTGTGAACCCCATAAGCGGGGACATGTGAGAAAAAACCTCAAGGCCGGGAAAAATAGATACAAAATCACGGAGTACCGATTCCATTGTTCGCCTTTTCAGTTATTTTTGTTGTTAACAATCAGACGGTTAAGAATATTTATTAATCCGATCACGATCAAAACTATAAATGTTGATATAATATAAATGTTCAGTGAAAAAAGCAGCGATTTAATGAACATCCCCATAATGCGCTTCCTTATGCAATAATAATAAGTGCTTGGTCTTTTTTGACTGTATCTCCCTGAGCAACAAGAATATCGGCAACCATTCCGGTAACAGTTGATTTAACCTGCTGCTCCATTTTCATTGCTTCGAGGATGAGGACAACATCGCCGACCTTTACTTGATCACCTTTTTTGACATTGATCGATATAATTTTTCCGGGCATCGGTGACGTGATGGTATTTCCACCTGTCGGAACTGTTTGCGGAGTCTGTGTCGGGATTGGTTGTGCTCCCGAAGGTGCCACAGCCGGTCGTATATCTCCGCTGCCAATTTCTTCAACTTCTGCTTCAAACACCTTTCCATCAATCTTGATTTTAAATTTTCTTACTGCCATTTTCATCTCCTCTCTATTTTCTTACCAAGAGTCTTCTCATCATACTTTCGCTCCGACCGCTTATTTTCCAATTCGTCGTTTTTTCGTTAAACCGAGGATGGGGGTAAATCCTTTTTATTACATACGGTGTATCTCCCATAACGGTTGCAATTAGTGCGGCAACAGCAACGTGCTCATATCCTCCGATGTCCTCTTTGCTCTGTTCTTTTTTTTCACTCTTTTCTTTTTCTTCCCTCGCTCCGGCGCACTCCATGCTTTTTTGTTTTTTTCGTGTTTGAATATATGCGTTCGCCAAATACAAAAAAATAAAAAAAAGTAAAATAATACTTACCATTGTCATGATTTTCCCTTTCAGTCCATCAACATAGGCATAACTACGTACTTCACCTGATCTTTCTTCTTTACCGGCCGTATGATTAAAGGTTTGTTCTTTTCCTCGATATTATATTCAACAAAAATATCGTCCTGTACGGCGAGCAATATATCAAGCAGATATGAACAATTAAGACAAAAAGCAATCTCTTCGGTATGTGCCTTTTGCTCATGTGTCAATGTAAGTGTTTCATTAACCATACCGATGTCACTGTCTTCCGTTCTTATATCAAGCTTTTTATCTTTAAAAGTAAAGAGCACCGGTCGGGTATTTTCATTTGAAATAATCGCCATACGCTTGAGTGCTGGAATTAGTTCATCGCGTGGTAGCATAACCTCGAATTTTTTATATCCATCACCCGGAATAATGACCCGGTAATCTGGAAACTTTTTTTCAATAAGATAAATACTATATTCTATTTCCCCGACACGAACGTAAAAAACCCTGTCGTCTGTAAAAAGGTATATTTTTTCTTCATCCTTTTTTTCATGCAATATTTTATGCAGTTCTATAATGCCCTTATACGGTATGAGAATACCTGCAGTTAAAGGAGGTGGTGTTTCAAAGTTTTCATCGGCAATCGAGAGTCGAAATCCATCTGTGGTGACAATGCGTGTTATGCCGCCCTCAATATTTTCCAGATATGCACCATGAATGTTTATCGTTGTTTCATCACGCGCCATTGAGAAATAGGTAACATCAAGCATTTCAAGGAAACGCGTTCTTTTTATGGCAACAAAATTTTTCGCACCATCTGATGCGGTCATTGGAAAATCTTCGGGAGAAAATCCGCTGATTTTAAATTTTACTTTTTTCCCGCTTTTTATCTCAACGGTATATCTTTCTTTTTCTTCAATATCAATAACCCCATCAGGCATTTCTTTTATAATATCAAACAACATGCGTGCATTAACCAGTATCTCTCCTTCTTCATGAACAGCGTTCACCAGATATGTTGCCTTTGTACCAATTTGAAGATTGGTTGCGGCAACAATGAGCATTTTTTCTTTGGCTTGCAACAGTACATGTGCAGTAATTGGTTTAATACTGCTTTTTTCTGCAATGCCCTGTATTCGTGCAAGGGCGGGGAGAAGAATTTTTTTGTCTGCAGAGATTTTCATAGTGTTAATGAAAAGATAAATTAAGTGAATTAGTAATAACGGTAACGATTTATTTTGTTGAAAAGCTGTTTAACCTTTTTATGTTTCTAAAAAAAAAAGTTTTACAACCTGTGTAGTTATCTGTTGATGATATGTGTATGATAAAGAAAAAAACTCTCTCTGGAAAAAATTACAGTTTATTTAAAATACTTTCCACAATGTCTTTTATTTTTTTATCTTCCTGCACCATCTGTTCAATTTTATTAAGAGAATAAATAACGGTTGAATGGTCTCGTCCACTAAAATGCTGCCCGATTTCCGGCAAAGAAAGATTTGTTCTTTTTCTCATAATATACATGGCAATCTGACGTGGGAGTACAATTGATGCGTTTTTCTTTTTTCCTTTTATATCTGCTGCCCGTATATTAAAGAATCGAGCAATATGTTTTATAATTTCTTCCGGCGAAACATCTTTTTCCTCTATTTTTAAAAAATCCTTTAAAACTTCTTTTGTAAAATCAAGCGTAATATCATGACCGTATAAAGAAGAGTATGCTGTCAATCGTGTCAGCAAACCTTCAAGTTCACGGATGTTAGATTGTACACTATTTGCAAGTAAAAACGCAACATCATTTGGGAGATGGATTTTTTGAACCAGTGCCTTCTGTTTCAGAATTGCAACTTTTGTTTCAATGTCCGGGGGTTGTATATCGGCAATGAGACCCCACTCAAAACGGTTCCTAACCCGCTCTTCAAGATCTTTTATTTCCCGTGGGGTTTTATCACTGGTAACAACAATTTGTTTTTTTACCTCAAACAGAGCATTAAACGTATGAAAAAATTCCTCTTGGGTACGCTCTTTTCCTGCAAGGAATTGAATATCGTCAAGGAGCAGGACATCAATATTACGATATTTATTCCTAAACTCTGGCATTTTTTCATTTCTGATTGAATTAATAAGTTCGTTGGTAAACTTCTCCGAGGTAACATAACAGATTTTAATTTGAGGATATTTTAAAAAACATTCATTAACAATGGCATGCAACAGATGTGTCTTTCCAAGCCCAACACCGCCGTAAATAAACAAAGGATTATATGTACCGCCGGGGCGGTCGGCGACTGCCCGGCTTGCGGCATGTGCAAACTGATTCCCCGGTCCAACAACAAAATTTGCAAATGTATACAGAGGATTTATGTTTTTTGGGAGAGCGATTTTCTTATCGTGCTGTTTCTCATGTTCTACAATGTGTTGCGGTTCAGGGGTACCGATAATTGAAAAAACAATATGTGGTGTTTTTCCAAGCAGCTCCGCCAGCGTCTCTTTCAGTGCTTCAAAATAGTTTTCCTTTATCCAGTCGGCATAAAACTGTTTCGGTACGCCAAAACGGATGGACGAAGAAGTAAGGTCGATAATATGAATCGGTTTAAACCATGTTTCAACCGTTTTCTCAGAAAGACGCTGACTTAAATGTGACAGGCACTGATTCCAAAATTCTTTCACTGTATCACCATAGAAAACAGACCAAGGGAAAATTACTTTATAGCAATAAGGATATCTGTTGCAAGAATCTTTTATTTAAATCGGCGCATGCCGACGTTGAGCACAAGTCCAACACCGATCATGTTTGAAATAAGAGCTGATCCGCCGTAACTCATAAACGGTAACGGTACGCCGACGACCGGAAACAAGCCGATGGTCATACAAATATTGATAAACATCTGAATAAAAAAGAGACCGGCGATACCGATAGCCAGAAACGAGCCGCTCATATTTTTTGATGAAAAGGCAATGCTCATACACCGGTATACTATCAAAAAAAGAAGAAAAAGGACAACACAGCAACCGATAAACCCCCATTCCTCTGCCCACACAGAAAAAACAAAATCAGAGTGTTGCTCAGGCAGAAAACGAAGCTGGCTCTGCGTTCCTTTGCAAAATCCTTTACCGAATATACCACCCGAACCAACCGCAATCTTCGATTGAATAATTTGATAACCTGATTGCAGCGGATCCACACTTGGATCGAGGAATACAAGAATTCTTTTTTTTTGATAATCCTTGAGAAACGTCCAGCAAAAGGGCAGGAGGCTCACGATGGAAGCAAAAAAAGGAAATACGGTTTTTTTCTTAATCTTAATAAAAAGAAGGAAGAAAAAGAACACAAGACAAAAAATTCCCGCTGTGCCGAGATCAGGTTGAAGGAAAACCGGTAGAAAAGTGATTGCAAGCACCGTGAACGGAAAGACCAAATCACGAAGACCGAGCGTTTTGCTGTATATGGTTTCTGAAAAGTATTTTGTAAGCGAGAGAATAAAACTTATCTTCGCAAACTCAGAGGGCTGTAATGAAAACGGGCCGACAGAGAGCCACCGCTGGGCACCAAGCCGGGTTGCTCCGACAATAAGCACACACAAAACGAGCAGCAACATACACCCATGGATATAGTATGCATACCGGACAAAGAACTGATATGGAATATTGAGCGTTATAAAAAGGAAAAAAAGACCGGCACAGCACCACATGGCTTGGCGCAGATAAAATGTTGAGACACTACTCCCCTCTGCGTTGCCGATGCTGTAAAGATTGGCAATGCCGATGCCGCACAAAAAGAGCATAAAGAAAAAGAGCAGATAATCAAAGTTAAGAATCAAACGACGATCAAACATCATGGCGATATTAATCCGCTTCTTCGGTTTCTTCAGCAGGCAGCATGACTGGTTGCGGCTGTTCCTGTTGGTTTGGAAGGAGATAGGCTCTTATGATTTCCCGAGCAAGCGGTGCTGCTGCAGAGCCTCCATGTCCCCCATGTTCACAGTACACGGCAACAACAATCTTCGGTTCTTCAACAGGAGCCAGAGCAACAAACCATGCATGGTCTTCAAATCGTTTTGGGACTTTGCCCGACGAGGCGCTGTAGAAACGTCGCCCGACAACCTGTGCCGTTCCCGTTTTTCCACCCACCAGTAGTTCGGGAATTCTTGCTTTTCCACCGGTTCCGCCCGGTTCGTTTACCACGCCGCACAGTGCTTTTTTTATGATGGTTAGCGTTTTCGGCGACAGTGTGATGTTTTTATTCTTTTCCGGCTTTGGTTCAAACCGCGGGGTGCCAGCATCAACCGAAAGCACAAGGTGCGGTCGAGGAACATACGAGCCGTTAGCAATCGCAGCTGTCATCGCGGCAAGTTGCAAGGGCGTGCAGAGCACAAACCCTTGCCCGATAGCAACCGTCAGCGTTTCTCCTTTTTGCCACGGATAGCCGTATCTTCTTTTTTTCCACTCCTGCGTCGGAATAAGCCCCGGCCGTTCTCCCTCAAGTTCAATACCGGTTTTTTCGCCGAGTCCGAGCATGGTTGCATATTTATGGATTGTATCAACACCAAGTTTCATGCCGAGCGTATAGAAATACGTATCACATGACTGCACAATCGCATCATGAAGGTTGACATATCCATGGCCGTGTTTTTTCCAGCAGTTAAAGGTACGGCTCCCAAGGTTCAGATATCCGGGACAAAATACGGTAAAGGAGGGATCAATCACCTTTTCTTCAAGAGCTGCAATTGCCGTAATGATTTTGAACACAGAGCCCG
This sequence comes from Thermodesulfobacteriota bacterium, assembly GCA_026415325.1. Classification (GTDB taxonomy): domain Bacteria; phylum Desulfobacterota; class WTBG01; order CAIYCZ01; family CAIRTM01; genus JAOAHH01. Next base: position 52,803 of record JAOAHH010000035.1, read on the forward strand.
GTGGCTGCTGGGATTGTATGGCGCGGTTAAGCAGCGGATGTTCGGGGTGGTTGGTGAGCCGCAACCATTCCTGCGCATCAATCCCCCGGGCAAAAAGTCGGGGATCAAAACACGGGGAGCTCGCCATGGCAAGTACCTCTCCGGTGTATGGCTCAAGTGCGACAATAGCTCCGGGATGGTCTCGCACGAGTGTTTCGGCAATTGACTGCACCCGTGGCACCAGCGAGAGCGTTATGGTGCGGCCGGCGACAGGATTGACTTCGGCAAGGATTTTGGTTCGATTACCGTATGCGTCAACCTCTGACTGCAACCCGCCGTTAACACCGCGCAGATACTGCTCGCCCCATTTTTCAAGCCCGAATTTTCCGATACAGTCACCCATACGATAGCCTTCGGGGGCATACCGGTCAAGTTCTGTGCGGTCGATTTCTCCGACAAAGCCGAACACATGAGGAGCAAAAATATTGCTGGCATAACTGCGTGTAGGCACCACGTCGATCGAAACCCCCTGCAACTCTGGTTTTTTGGCAAGAATAAGGCTCATATTATCCCATGAAAGATCTTTTTTGAGCGTTACAGGCTCAAACGGCGGTCTGCCTTTCTGCTTTTCATATCTTTTCTGCAACGCCTCACGGGGAAGATTGAGCAACGCTGCAAGCGCGTCTAATGTTTCTGAAACCTTGGGGGTGTCCTGCGGGATGAGGATGAGATCAAACGAGGGCTTATTACCAACCAGCACTTCCCCGGTTTTTGCCCGCATTATTCCCCGCGGCGCAGGAATCGAAGAGAGACGAATCCGGTTGTTCACCGACTGTTGACTGTACAGACTTCCTTTGAGAATTTGCAGATAATAGAGCCGGAAAAAGATAAACAAAAAGCAGATGCTGATGACAATCGCAACTCTGCGAATTTTCGTTTTTATCTCTTTCTCAACAAGTGCCTCATTGAGTACAACGGCCATGATGCATCAAACGCTGATCAAACAATGGATCTTTCCTGTCGCCAGTCAACCGACGCAGGAATGCAAAAATTACCGGCGAACATCCTACGGTCAGGATGGTTTCAAAAATCCAGATGCGGGTCATTTCGCGAAAGACAAATTCATAATTATAGACATAAGAAAACAAAAACAACAGATATCCGTATTTCAGGAGTTGGGTACACCAGACAATCACCATGACATGCACTGTGGTTGTGAACTGGAGAAATTTTTTCGTAAGCCGGATCAGGAAAAAAACCCCGAGAAAAAATATCTGCAAAACTCCTCCTTGCATACAGGAGACGCTTTCAAGCGCAAGCCCGCACCCCCAGCAGATGGCAGCACCACGGCACAGCGGCGCAGAAATACCAAGCATCACCACAAAGCTAAGAATGAAATCCGGTCGGATACCGGTCTGCCCGAACAGGTATCCTGCGTGCATTTGTAGTAGTACCAGTACAAAACCGGCAAGCACGTAAATCAGGAGACGCGAGACCGCTGTCACCGTGGTGCTCCTTGTTCAGGCACGACAACAAACACATTACGCAATTTTGAGAGATTGACCGCAGGTTCAACCTCTATGTGGTGAAAAAAACCACCGGCATCATGGCTGACCGACACGACCGAACCGATCAAGATGCCTCCAGGAAAAAATCCGCCGAGCCCCGAGGTGAGCAGACGATCTCCCGGCTCAATCGGTTCGGTTTTGAGCACATAGGCAAGTCGGCAGCGGTCATGTCCGGTGCCGACAACAATGCCGCGTGCCCGGGTGCGCTGCACCACAGCGTCGATGTTGCTGTTGACATCGATAAGAAGGAGCACGTGTGCGCTGGTTGATGCAACCGTGATGATTCTGCCGACCACACCTTCCGGAGCGATGACTCCTGCGCCATGCATGACGCCGTCAACTGCACCCTTGTCGATCATAAAAGACTTGAACCAACTGGTCGGATCACTGCCGATGATTTCCGCGGCAATCATGCGGAACGGAATACGCTGCCTGAAGTCGAGCAGCTCTCTGAGGCGCTGGTTCTCGCGCACCTGGTCTTGCAATAATTGGTTTTCTACCAGGAGCGCATCGCGCTGGGTTCGCAAAAGTTCGTTTTCGCGTTGCGTGTGCACAAGCGAAATATAGCGGCGCCACATAAACGTAGCGCCGTCCCGCAGGGCAGCCGTTATGCGTAACGGCGGGGTGAGGAGCGCTACAAAGAGTCTATTGAAAATCGTCGGGGTATGGGTGCTGTGAATGTCGCGAGCAAAGAAGGTCAGGGTCGCCGCGAGCACGAGGAGGAGAAAGAGAGGCCGTTTATTGCGGGACAAAAACTGCAACATGTACGCAGCATAACCTTATTCAAAAGCAATATCTTTCAGAAGATCCAGTTCATCCAGTGCTTTGCCCGACCCCATGACCACGGCGGTCAGGGGGCTGTCGGCAACGATAATCGGGAGCCCGGTTTCTTCCCGGAGCAGTTTATCGAGGTTGCGCAGCAGCGCGCCGCCGCCTGCCAGCACAATGCCCCGGTCGACAATGTCGGAAGCAAGTTCGGGCGGTGTGCGCTCAAGGGCAATTTTGACCGCCTCAACAATCGTGTTCACGGGCTCGGCAATTGCTTCCATAACCTCTTCAGAACTGATTTCCAGCGTCTTGGGAATGCCCGACACCATATCGCGACCTTTGACATCGACGGTTTTGATCTCTTTTTCAGGAAATGCCGTCCCGATGGTGATTTTGATCAGCTCTGCGGTGCGCTCGCCGATCAACAGGTTGTATTTGCGTTTGACATACTGGACAATGGCCTCATCCATTTTATCGCCAGCAACGCGCACCGACTGGCTGTACACGATGCCGGACAAGGAAATGACAGCTACCTCGGTGGTGCCGCCGCCGATATCAACGATCATGCTGCCGACCGGTTCACTGACCGGGAGGCCTGCACCGATCGCCGCAGCCATCGGTTCCTCGATGAGATAGATTTCCCGGGCGCCAGCAAGCTCTGCAGACTCCCGGACAGCGCGTTTTTCAACCGGGGTGATGCCGGACGGCACCGATACAATCACCCGCGGCCGGACAAAGCTTTTTCGCTTGTGGGCAATCTGGATGAAGTATTTGAGCATTGCCTCGGTAATGTCAAAGTCTGCGATAACGCCGTCTTTCATCGGTCGGATGGCCGTAATATTGGCAGGGGTTCTGCCCAGCATCTTTTTCGCTTCGTTGCCGACGGCAAGTATTTTTTTGCTCCCGGTCGTGTCCTTACGAACCGCAACAACCGAGGGTTCGTTGGCAACAATCCCCTTGCCTTTGACGTACACAAGAGTTGAGGCAGTACCGAGATCGATGGCCAAATCGTTTGAAAGAACGCCCCAAAAACGGTCGAAAAACATACCATGCTCCTCAAGGAAACATCCACGGTGTGTGAACGGCACTATCGGCTAATAGCAAACAAACCCGGGAAGTGCAAGCAAAATAATAATAAAGCTTGAAAAATCAGCCGGCTTCTATTAGGATGCAGTTCTTTGCACCTCCCAGTGCGGGAGGATATCGGACGGAAAACGAAGCGTTATTCAGGAGTTTGTATGCTGTCGTACATGCGAAAAAATGCAGCATCTTGGATTATTAAGGTTCTTTTTGCGGTCATAATCATCGTGTTTGTCTTTTTCTACGGTTTTTCGGATCTGCGCAAATCCGAGCGAGGGGCGGTGATCGCAACCGTAGGCGGTAAAAAAGTCTATCTCACGGAGTATCTGACGGCGTACAAAAACACGCTGCAGCTTTACCGGACGCTCTATAAAGATCAGCTTTCAGACGAGATGATCGAAAAGCTCGGACTGAAACAGAAAGTGCTCGATGACCTCATCGATCGGGAAATTCTGCTTCAGGAAGCTGCACGGCTCAAAGTGCGGGTTTCTCCTGATACCGTGCGCGCAGCAATTACCAGCATGCCAGTGTTTCAGGAAAACGGTGCATTCAGCGAGCGCCTGTACCAGCGGGCATTATCATACTACGGCATGACGCCTGCTGATTTTGAGCGGGACAAGGAAAGGGAACTTGTGCTGAAAACGCTCCAGGATATGCTGTTTCATGCGGTCACGGTTTCCGACCAGGAGGTGCGCGACCTGTTCACCCTGCAAAACGATACGGTACATATTGACTATATTCTCTTTTCTCCCGACCGAGAACACGATGATATCCCGGTGAGCGATGCCGAGCTTTCAACATACTATGAACAACATAAAGATACGTTTCAGGAACCCGAGAAGGTCAAGGTACAGTATCTTGTGTTTGATCCCCGCGACTATGAAGCTGGCGTTGTGGTCAGCGATGCCGAGGTTGAAGAATATTATCAGAGCGAGCCGGAGCGCTTTTCTGAGCCGCATCGGGTAAAGGCGCGTCACATCCTGCTCAAAGTTGAGCAGAATGCTTCGCCCGAGCAGGAGCAGAAGATCCGGGAAAAAGCAGAGCAGGTTCGCGAGCAGCTTCTTAAAGGAGAGGACTTTGCGCGCCTTGCGCAGAAGGTCTCTGAAGATACGGCATCGGCTGCTCAGGGAGGCGATCTTGGTTATTTTAAGAAAGGCGATATGGTAAAGCCCTTTGAACAGGCAGCGTTTTCGCTAAAGGTCGGCGAGATCAGCCCCCTCGTGCGATCACCGTTTGGGTTTCATATCATCCGGGTTGACGATATAAAGGAAGCACATGTCAAGCCGCTCGAAGAGGTGCGCGAGAGCATCCGTACCGAACTGAAAAAGGAGAAAGCACAAGATCGTGCCCGTGAAGAAGTAAAGCGCGCCTATAACCGCCTCTTTAAGAGCAAAGACCTTGAGGAATACGGCCGCGAAAACCATGTTAAGGTTCTCATTACCGATTATTTTGCCTATGGCGAAGGGCCTGAAGACAGCCCTGGCAATGAAGTCTTCTCGCGCGAAGCATTCGGTCTTGATCAGGGTGAGCTGTCAGGAGCTGTTTCCATCGGGCAGAAATTTGTACTGATAAAGCTTCTTGAACGACGCCCCAGCCGCATCCCGGAACTCGGCGAAATTAAGCCGCGCGTTGCAGAAGTGGTGAAGAAAGAAAAGCGCAGCGAACAGGCACGGGCAAAAGCCCAAGCAGCGCTTGAAGCGCTGCGCAGCGGCACATCTTCGTGGGATGACCTTGTCCGTACCGCTGCTCTGGAGGTGAAGAGCGCTGAGGTGCGGCGCACCGGCGACTATATTGCAGGATTAGGGAATCTGCCGGAACTGAAAGAAGCTGCCTATCAGCTTTCCGCTGAAAAACCGTATCCGCCGGCAGTGTATGCGACCGACCGAGGAATTGTTGTGGCAAAATTTAAGGAGCGACGAGGTGCCGATGAAGCCCAGTTTGAGAAACAGGCGGCTGCGCTGCGCCGCAGCCTTATCAGTATTAAACAGCAGGAACTGATGGGGCAGTTTCTGAAAACATTAAAAGCAAAGACAGAAATCTGGGTCGATACCAAACGATTTGCCGCTTTGTAAGGAGTGCTGTGCACGTGTCGTCTGGCGCACGGTCGATTTCTGGCTGCCGCATCCGTATCGATAAAGACGGCATGTGGTACTACAACGACCTGCCAATCATCAACAAAACGATATACCTCTTTTTCAACCAGCACCTTGAGCCCGCATCCGACGGCGGATACCAGCTCCGCATCCGCGATGAAACCTGTCCGGTGATCGTCGAGGACACCCCGTTTGTGGTCGTGGATGTGTGGCTGGAACAGAATGCCAAAGACGGACGCGATGCGTTTTTCATCAGGCTCAACGACGAAACAACCGAGGTGCTTAACCTCTCAACGCTCACGATCCGTCATGACAATGTGCCCTGCTGCAGGGTAAAAGAAGGTAAGTTTCCGGCGCGATTTAGCCGTCCTGCCTATTACCGGCTCGCCGAGCATGTGGTCGAGCACGAGGACGGCCGTTTTTCCATCCCGCTCAACGCAACCCACTACTATTTATGACCTGCCGAGCTCCTGAGAGCGGGTAACCGCAGCGGCAACTGCCTGCAGGAGCGCATTGCGCAAGCCCGCCTGCTCAAGCGCCGCAAGCCCTGCGATGGTTGTTCCGCCGGGTGAAGCAACCTGATCTTTCAACACGGCCGGATGCTCGTGCGAGGTGAGCACAAGGCGCGCAGCGCCGAGGCAGGTCTGTGCGGCAAGTGTGAGTGCAACAGAGCGCTGCAGACCTGCCCGCACCCCGGCATCGGCAAGCGTTTCGATCACGACGAACACAAACGCTGGACCGCTGCCGCTCAGTCCAGTGACTGCATCCATCAGATCTTCGCTTACCACAACGGTTATACCGATTGCATCAAACAGTTTTTTTGCAAGCGTCATGTCCTGCGCAGTGGCACCGGATCCTGTGCACAGTGCAGAGGCGCTTGCAAGGGTTTTTGCCGCGATGTTGGGCATGCAGCGGATAATACGACCTTTGCCGCCGAGCCCCTCGGCAATGGTTTTGGTCTGGATGCCGGCTGCGATGGAAATGATGAGCTTGTGTTCGGTAACCGCCTGCCGGATCTCTTCGAGCAGTAGCCGCATGTTTTGCGGCTTAACCGCAAGGATGATAACATCGGTTTTGATGACAAGCTCGACGTTGTCGAGCATGGTTTTTACCCCAAACTGCTCCCGAAGCAGGGTCAGCCGTTCCTGTTTGATATCTGAGACCACAATGTTTTCTGCCGGTATGAGCTGCGCCTGCACCATTCCCCGCACCAGGTTTTCTGCCATGGCGCCACCGCCGATCATGCCGAGTTTGAGGTTTTTTAGTTCCATACCCGTCTCCCCTCTCCGGCGCCGGATACTGAATGCCCGGCGTCATGAAACGTGATGCGTAAGATTGTATGAGAGAATATTCGATTTACGCTTTTGCATTTTCCCCGTGACTGCATACTATGCAAGCAGGAATTGATTGTCAAACACTTAATGCTGTTCTACATTAACATAAAAAGATCACCGCATAAGGCGCAGGGCATACGGCTCGCGGTGCAGAAGGTTTTACCGGAACGGCGTTCGCCGCAATCGGCAGATCGAGAATTGTACAATAGCCCTTGTGGAAACGCTGATCGAGCCATTTAAAAAGCTTGCTTTCTTACCAGAAAGGTGATTATTTTTCTTTTGCCTTTCTCGGTATCGGATACGATGCACTCTTTGGTGCGATGGGGTATGGACGACAAAGTGTTTGTCCTGTGCGTCGATGATGAGCGCAATGTCTTGCGCTCGCTTGAGCGATTGTGCATGGACGAGCCCTATACTCTGCTGACCGCTGATACCAGCGCAGCCGGCATTGCCATTCTTGAACAGCAGTTCTGCCCCGTTGTCATTTCCGATTACCGCATGCTGGACATGAACGGCGTTGCGTTTTTGAGAGAGGTTCGGAAGCGATGGCCCGACACGGTGCGTATTGTGCTTTCAGGATACGCGGACGCCGCAACCATTGTCTCTGCCATTAACGAGGGCGAAATCTACAAGTTCATTCCCAAGCCGTGGAACGACGATGAGCTGAAGGTTGCAATCCTCAATGCAATCGAGAAATACCGGCTCCAGCAGGAAAACAAACGGCTGACCGCAGAGCTTCTTGCAAAGAACGCAGAGCTCGAGCACCTTACCCACAATCTAGAGAAAATTATCGATGAAAAAACCGCCGATCTCCAGATTCAAAACCGTTCCCTCCAGCTTGCCCAAACAATTCTCAATATTCTGCCGCTTGCCGTGATCGGCATCGACAATGAAGGCATGATCGTTCAGCTCAACAGGGCTGCGTGCAATGTATTATCAGAAAAGGGGCTTGTAATCGGCGAAAGCGCACACAATGTCCTGCCCGGCGCTATTCTGCACGCTGCACAGACGGCACAAAAACAGGGATGCCCGATTCCTTACACTGCTGATGGCAGGCAGGGTATGGTGTTTTCCGTGCCTTTGTATGACGGCACTGCGTGTACCGGTCGGGTTATCATCATCCAAGAGAGCATTCCTTCTGTTACAGTGGCACAACCATGAGCGCGGGCATGACCGTTCCAGCAATTTTGCTTGTTGACGACGAGGAGCACATCTTGAGTTCTCTGAAGCGCCTCTTGTGTGCAGAAGACTACGCCGTGCTCACCGCAACCTCAGGTGAGCAGGGGCTCCGGCTGCTTGAAAACAACCCGGTCGGGCTCATTATTTCAGACCAGCGCATGCCGGGCATGAACGGCACCGAATTTCTTGCCCGCGCGCGGCAGTGCTGCCCCGATGCGGTGCGCATTATGCTCACGGCGTATTCTGATATGGAGGCAACCATCGGCGCAATCAATAGAGGAGAGATTTACCGATTCATCACCAAGCCGTGGCAGGATGAAGAGCTGAAAATGATCGTGCGCGATGCTCTTGAACGCTATCGGCTGGTGCAGGAGAACAAACGGCTCACCAGAGAACTCCGGGAGTGGAATGCGCGGCTTGAGCAGCGGGTGCGCGAGCAGACTGCGGAGATCGAGCAGCAAAACAAAGAGCTCATGCAACTCAACAAAAAATTACAGGAAAACTTCAAAAGCTCTCTGCAGGCATTTGCAAGCCTTATCGAGTTGCGCGATATGCGGCTGAGCAACCATGCCCACAATGTCGCATCGATTGCCGTCAAAATTGCCGACGAAATAAAGGTAAGCCAGCAGGAGCGGGACACGATTGAGGCAGCGGCGCTGTTGCATGACATCGGTAAAATCGGCGTTCCTGATAGCGTGCTTGCAAAACAACCCAAAGACCTCACCGCAGAGGAGCGCCGGCAACTTGAGCAGCATCCCATCCGGGGGCAGGCTGCGCTTGAACCGATCGAATCGCTCCGGGAAGCAGCCGTTTTGGTGCGGCACCATCATGAGTGGTACAACGGCGACGGGTATCCCGACCGTTTGCGGTTTGACAATATTCCGCTCGGCTCGCGCATCATTGCCATCGCTGACGCTATTGACCGGCACGCAAACCCAGGCCGCCGCGGCGGCGCCTATGATGTGATGCGCGCTTTCCGCATCGTCTATGCCGACCGACGCACCCATTATGATGAGCATTTGATGCCTGCCCTGGAAAAAATTGTTCGAGTACTCGACGCCGGCGCGGACAAGACAATTGGGACAGGGCAGAAAGCATGCTTACCAGAAGAACTGGTGCCGGGCATGGTCCTTGCCGAAGACATCAGAACCGGAACCGGGATTCTGGTGCTTCCGGCGGGCACGGCGCTGAAGCACGAGCATATTCTGGCGCTGAAACGGTATTTTGAGCTTGATCCTTCGGGTTCAAGCATCAGAGTATGGTTAAAACAAAAGGCGTGAAACACAAGGCAGTTAGAGCGGCAAAACGGAGAGCGGCCATATGAAAAAGCGGAGTATTTTAATCGTTGACGACGAACCGAACGTAATCTCATCCCTGACGCGCACCCTTGCTGATGAAGGCTATGAAATCTTTTCGGCAACCAGCGCGGAGCAGGCATTAAAGCTCCTTGAACAGACGAAAGTGCAAGTGCTTATTACCGACGAGCGCATGCCGGGCATGAGCGGCTCAGAGTTGCTTGGCATCGTGCGTCGGCGGTATCCCCATATTGTACGGATTATGCTTACCGGCAAGGCAAACCTCGAGGATGCTATGCGCGCAGTCAATCAGGGCGAGATTTTCCGCTTTTTTACCAAACCATGGGATCCGTATGAGCTTAAGCTGTCGCTCTGGAATGGGTTTGAAAAGTACGACCTTGAGGAGGAACAGCGGCTGCTGCTTGCAGCGATCAAGCGGCAACGAGCAGAGATGGCCGAGCTCGAAAAAGAATATCCCGGCATTACGCGGGTCAGGCGCGACCGCAATGCAGTGGTACTAGTGCAGGATATAACGCCGGAGGACATCGAGGAAATTAAAGCCTGGTGCCGCAAATTGCAGGAAACAGAAGGTTCGGACACAGGCGATGCATAGGACAATTTTTTATAAAACAGGTTTCTGCAAACGGTTTGTCATAACTTGTTATATTCTGTTTTCTGAAATACTGTAATTGGTACAATATCCATGACCATTCCATCAGAACCGAACGAACAAGGCACAGACCGCGTTGCTGAATGCCGAACAGAGCTTGAGCAGCGGTTTTCACATCATACGGCAGACCCGATGATGCAGGCGCTCTTTGACGCAGTGCTTGCATGGATGCTCGAGAAAGACGCACAACATGACACCGGCAGAAATCCTGAAACGCATTGAGCGACTCGGCCCTCTCGGCACCCTGCCGACCGTTGCCGAAAAGATTAACCAAGCCGTGGCACAGGAAAGCTGCACGCCGGCGCTCCTTGCTGCGATCATTGAAAAGGATGCGGCGCTTGCAACGAGAGTGCTCAAACTTGCCAACTCGAGTTTTTACGGACTCTCACGCCGGGTTGACACCATCCCCCGTGCCATTACCGTGCTTGGATTTAATCTGGTTCGGGATACGGCGCTGACCGTTTCGGTTTACCGCCTTTTTGCGGGCAAAAGCAGCGATGGATGCGACATTGAAGGTCTCTGGTTGCATTCGCTTGCGTGTGCCGTTGCTGCACGATGTCTTGCCGCACGGTTTGATGCCGGCGCTGCGCAGCACGCATTTCTCGGCGGCGTGCTGCACGATATCGGTATCCTCCTGTTGAGCAGAGTCTTCCCCGAAGAGATGCACACGGTCTGCGGCAGCAAATGCACCACTGAGGATCTCCTTACCGTGGAGCGCAACACTATCGGCACAACTCATCCTGAGCTTGGCGCGCTTGCAGCGGAGTGTTGGCATTTCCCGGCAGCGCTTGTCGAATTAATCCGGTGTCATCACCGGCCACTGGCGGCGCGGCATTTGCCCTGCAGTGTGGCAGCCGTCCATGCAGGCAATGAAATCGTTAAAGCCATGAACCTTGGAAAGGCGCTCAGTTTCTATGTGGGCAAGATTGACCCGCCGGTGTGGCAGATGCTTAACATACACGCAGCGGATCTGCCGAGTCTGATAAGGACGATTGCAAAGGATTTTGAAACGGCTCGTGAGCTGTTTACGGGATGATTTGAGCAATGGCGATAGAAGATAGAAGACAGGAGTCACCGGTTTGTGCCTCTTTTGACGCTCTCTGCTGACCTCTGCTTTCTGTCTGCCGAGTCCTTTAAAAGTTATGACCGACCCCGCACGCATTTTTATCGTCGAAGACGAAGCGATCATTGCTGCAGATATTGCAGCCATGCTCGAAAGTGTCGGGCACGGTATTGCCGGCATTGCAGGGACGGGTGCTGAGGCGGTTGAAAAAATCCGTGCCCAGCGGCCGGATCTGGCGCTGGTTGATATCATGATCGGCGGCAGCATTGACGGCATTGCGCTTGCGCAGCAACTCAGAGAAAACGATATCCCTGTGGTTTTTTTGACCGCATACGCCGACGCCCAGAGTCTGCAACGCGCAAAGATCACCGAACCGTATGGTTATGTGCTCAAGCCGTTTACCGACCGGGATTTGCACATTGCCGTCGATATTGCCCTGTACCGGTACCGCATGGATAAACAGATGCGCGCAACCATGCGGCAGATAAATCGCGTGCGCACAGCGCTTGATCAAGTTGCAGACATGCTCATTATGGCAAAAGAAGACGGCACGGTCATATACGTCAACAAAGCTTTTGAAACCATGACTGGCCTGAACGCCGCGGAAATTATCGGCAAAAGCATTCATGAAGATCCTCGCCTGCAGGCGCATCCTGCCATGCACCAAAAGATTTGGGAGACCGTGCGGTCGGGATCCGTCTGGGCAGGACGGTTTACCACCCTTAACAGCAGCGGAGAAGAGATTGAGCTTGAGGCAAGCATCACACCAGTTCGCTCGCCCGAAGGAGAGATCGAGAGTTTTATCGGGATTGCCCGCGATGTGACCCGCGAGCGTGAACTCGAGCGCCAGCTCAGGCATGCCCAGAAACTGGAAGCCATCGGCACGCTTGCCGGCGGCATTGCCCACGACTTTAACAACATCCTTGCCGCGATTATCGGCTACACCGAACTTGCTTCGGTTGATGCAGTGCCGGACTCCAAGCAGGCAGGGTATCTGCAGCACGTGCTTGCCGCTTCAGAGCGGGCGCGAAGGCTCGTGCAGCAGATTCTTACGTTTTCCCGCCGCAGCGAGCAGACGGTGCAACCCCTGCAGCTCACCCCGCTGGTAAAAGAGACCGTTAAGCTGCTGCAAGCAGCCATTCCTGTGAGCGTTGAAATAAACACTGTATTTTCTGCCCAGCACGACTGGGTGCTCGGCGACCCGACCCAGCTCCATCAGATGCTTATGAACCTGTGCATCAATGCCGCAGATGCAATTGGCAGCAAGCACGGCACCGTGACGATCGAGCTTGCCGAGCAGCGTTTGCCTGATGCGGAACAGAGAACAGTGCTCGGCCTCAATCCTGACGCAGATTATATAGAGCTGAGCGTTTCTGACACCGGATGCGGCATCCCGGAAGAGCTGCTCGACCGGATATTCGATCCGTTTTTCACCACAAAAGCTGAAGGCAAGGGCACAGGGCTTGGGCTGTCGGTTGTGCACGGCATTGTGAAATCCCATAACGGCGCCATCACGGTTAAAAGCACACCGGGTCACGGCTCTTGTTTTACGATCTACCTGCCGCAGAGCCATGAGCTGGAAAAACAACAGCATACGGCACCCGAACAGATTCAGCGCGGAAGCGGCAGCATACTGCTTGTTGATGATGAGCAATCGATTGTCGATATCGGCATGCAGATACTGACCCGGCTTGGCTATAAGGTGACCGGTATCTGCGATGCCCGGGAAGCGCTTGCGCTCTTCCACAGCACCCCTGATGCGTTTGATGTGGTGATTACCGATTACACCATGCCGCGCCTTACGGGCGATGAGCTTATTCGCGAAATACATTCGGTGCGGGCCGATATTCCGATCGTGCTGTGCACCGGCTATTCAGATAAAATGACGCGGGAGGATGCACTTGCGCTCGGCGCGCAGGAGTTTGCCCTCAAGCCGCTCACGCAGGCAATGTATGCTGAGGTGGTTCATAACGTGCTCAATCAGAGCACACGGCAAAAGCAGGTAAAACGTGAAGGGTAAAGCGGATATCTTGTGTTACGCTTCACCCCCCGCGTTTTATGCCACCGCCTTTGAATAGCACAACGGGGCGATATGCCATGAAAAGAATATACCGCACGCGCTCTTCAGGATTTCTGCTGATCGCGCTTTTCATTCTCGCATCGGCCGCTGTCATTGCGGTTGCATTGATTGCAATTAACAGGAGCGGATATGCGGCAGGAGGCATAAAGATGCTCCGCGTGTGCCTTGAAGCTGCGCTGCTCATCTGCCTTTTCGGTTTTTTAACGCTTATCCTCTGGTGGCGGCGACAGATGCTTTTGTACAAGCAGCTTTATGAATATGAGCGGAGATGTCAAGAGATCAACGCACGCTATGAGACGATTTTCCAACACGCAAACGATATCATTATGATCGCCGATGAAAACATGAAAATCGTTGCCGCAAATGAGCGGGCGCTTGCAGCTTACGGCTACACGCGTGAGGAAATGATCGGGATGCCGGTTGCGTTGCTTCGGCCGTCTGCTACTCGGGGAGATATTGAAGGGCAGTTTTCGACGGCGCAGAAGCAAGGGAGCCATCGGTTTGAAACCCTTGCCATGAAAAAGGACGGTACGGTGTTTCCGATCCAGAGCAGCGTGCGGGCACTGACATTTGATGACAGGACATTCTATGTCGGTATTATACAGGATGTTACCGAAAGGCAACGCGCCGAAGAAGCGCTTCAACAGGCCAAGCGGGAATGGGAGGAGATTTTTCAGGCTATCGGGAACCCGACCTTTATTCTCGACCCGGATAACGGCATTGTAAACGCAAACAGGGCTATTCAAAGGGCGCTCGGCATGACCGAAGAGCAGATCAAAGGCAAAAAATGCTATGAGGTTTTGCACAGAAGTGATCACCCGCCTGCAGAATGCCCGCTTGCAAAGATGATGGCAAGCAATCAAACCGAAGCCTCGGAAATGGAGGTTGAAACCCTGGGCGGCACCTATCTTGTGACCTGTACGCCGATGTTTGACGCTTCTGGCAGACTTAGCAAGGCAATTCATATTGCCGCGGATATTACACGGGTCAAACAAGCACTCAAAGAAGCGCAAGAAAGCAAGCAGCGATTTTTGGCGCTTGCAACGTCTGCGCAGGATGCCATCGTAATAACGGATGCTGAAGGGATCATCGTGTTCTGGAACGCTGCTGCAGAGCAGATGTTCGGCTTTTCTGCAGATGAGGCACTCGGTCAATCCTGCGAGCTCTATATGCCTGAAGACGTTCGGCAGCAGTACCGCCGAAGCCGCGATCTATTTCTTGCAACCGGTAGGCCGCGTTTTATAGGGAAAAAGTATAAAAGCACAGCGCTGCGCAAAGACGGCATGACGTTTCCGGTTGAGGGTTCCACATCTACCTGGATGGAGAACGGGAAGAGATTTTTTGCGAGTTTTGTTCGTGATATTACCGAACGCGAGAATTGGGTACGCAAGATAGAAACCCAACTTGAAGAACTCCGGCAGTGGCAGAGGGTAGCGGTCGGCCGCGAAGAGCGTATGGTGGAGCTGAAGCAAGAAGTCAACGAGCTCCTTGAAAGACTCGGCCTGCCGCCGCGGTACCCGCACGCAGGGGAAAAACGTGAAGCGTAAAAAGCGGGTCAGGGCGTAAAGCAGAAGAGGTAAAGCGGGCATTCCTTCGCTACCCACGTTTTATAACTCTCGGGGTCGACGTGAACAAAAAGAAGGGGGGTAGAAACGGGGAGGGGTAAAATGGATCGCCGCAACAAGAGGCGGCAGCGGAGCATGAAAATAACGATTAACGAAATCCAAAAGAAGTATCTTGAGGTTGTTGAAAATGTCAACTGCATCGTGTTGCGCTGGACACCAGACGGTCTTATTACTTTTATAAACCGGTATGGACGAGAGTTTTTCGGATATGCTGAAGAAGAGCTCATCGGCAAGCATGTTGTCGGCACCATTGTTCCGGAAAAGGAAACAACAGGCCGGGATTTGAGGCTGCTTCTTCAGGATGTATGCCGGCATCCTGAACGATACGAACACAACACCAACCAGAATATGTGCAAAAGCGGCAAACTCGTATGGGTAGAGTGGGTCAACAAACTTGTTTATGATGAACGCACAAAGAAGCCGGAGCTTTTAAGCCTTGGCATTGATATCTCAAAGCGGGTACAGGCTGAAGAAGAACTCCGGCAGCTCAACGAAACCCTTGAGCGCCGCATCGCCGAGCGAACTGCTGAATTGCAGGCTGCTCTGGAAAAGGCGCAGAGCGCCGATCGGCTGAAATCCGCTTTTCTTGCCACCATGTCGCACGAGCTGCGCACGCCGCTCAATTCAATCATCGGATTTACCGGCATTTTGCTGCAAGGATTGGCGGGCCCGCTTAACGAGGAACAGACAAAGCAGCTCGGCATGATCAGAGACAGCGCACGGCACCTGCTCGACCTTATTAACGATATTCTTGACATTTCAAAAATTGAGGCTGGACAACTCGAGGTTGCCGCAGAGGCGTTTGACGTGCGCAGGATGATCGAGGAAGTGCTTGAAGCGGTAATGCAGCAGGCAGCAAAAAAAGGGCTTACGATCGGTGCAGCGATTGCCCATGATGTAAGTGAGATGGTCAGCGACCGGCGCAGGGTTAAGCAAATACTTTTAAATCTTGCATCCAATGCGGTCAAATTCACCCAACACGGCGAAGTGCGTCTTGAATGCAAGACACAGGGCGACACAATCACCTTCAGCGTTCACGATACCGGCATCGGTATCAGGCAGGATGATATGGACAACCTGTTTAAGCCGTTTCAGCAGATCGATACCGGACTTACCCGCGCCTATGAAGGCACAGGGCTCGGCCTGTCTATTTGCAAACGGCTGGTCGAGCGGCTGGGGGGCAGTATCAGTGTTCAGAGTGTGTACGGCAAAGGCAGTACGTTTACATGTATGCTGCCGGTAGTCTATCAAGCCAGCTCAGCATGAAAGGTAAGCGATGGCAACGATTCTTATCATCGAGGACAACGAGAAGAATCTGTATCTTGCAACATTTCTTCTCGAGAAGCACGGGTTTTTCGTTGTTGCTGCGCGGGACGGCAGGTCGGGCATTGAACTTGCGGAAAAAACAACCCCTGATTTGATTCTCCTCGATATCCAGCTTCCTGAAATGGATGGGTACACGGTTGCACGCGCGCTGAAAAGCAGCCCAAACCTTGCCCAGGTGCCGATCGTTGCCGTAACCTCATACGCCATGGCAGGCGACCGCGAGCGGATTTTGGCAGCAGGCTGCAACGGCTATATCGAGAAACCGATTAATCCCGAGACGTTTGTCGCTGAGATCATGCGGTATATGGGGGATGAAGGTCAATAATAGACGGTAAAGCGCGGCCCGAATTTGATGAGATGCATCGTGAGCCGTTTCATGCTTTACGGTTTACAAACACCGAGCCCCGTTTCACGGCGTTAGGCACTTCATAACAATGAGCCGGAGGAAACATCATGAAGACCGCACTCATTGTTGACGATGACGAACAAAACCTCTACCTGCTGAAAACATTGCTGGAATCCAACGATTTCTGTGTTGTTTTGGCGCACAACGGCGCAGAGGCGCTCGAAATAGCGCGGCGCTCGCCGCCTGACATTGCAATATCGGATATTCTCATGCCCATGATGGACGGCTTTAGCTTGCTCCGGGAATGGAACCGTGAAGAGCGCCTACGAAAGATACCGGTCATCATTTACACTGCAACGTACACTGATCCTGCCGACCAAAAGCTTGCCGTCAGCCTTGGCGCTGCGCGGTTTATCATCAAACCCGCAGAACCAGAGCTCTTTATTGCCGAGCTAAAACAGGTGATGGCTGCGTATGCTGCGGGCAGCATCACCGCAACGGTTGAGCATTTTGAAGATAATCAGGAATACTACCGGATGTATAACGAAGCGCTTATCAGGAAGCTTGAAAAGAAGATGCTGGATTTGGAGCAGGAAAAAGAGCAGCGCCGTTGCTCAGAAGAGCAGGTGCAGAGACTCGCGCACGAGTGGCAGGAGACTTTTGATGCAATCGAGGATGGCATCTGCCTGATTGATGCGCAGCAGCGGATTGTCCGGCACAATAAAGCGTTTGTTCGTTTTGTTGCAAAACCAGATCACGGGATTATAGGACGGCGCTGCTGGCAGGTTGTTCACGGTACCGACGAGGCGCTGCCTGACTGTCCGGTGCTCAAAGCCGCAAAGAGCCTTCGGCGGGAATCGCTTGAGCTTGATCTGCGGGATAAAATTTTATTGGTAACGGTTGATCCGATTCTTGATAGAAACGGCACAATGCAGAGCGCTGTTCATATCATCAGAGACATAACAGAGCTGAGAAAAAGCGAACGGTCGCTGCGCCTGAAGCTTGATGAACTTCAGCGATGGCACAAAGTGGTGCTCAACCGCGAAGATCGTATTATAGAGCTGAAAAAAGAGGTCAACGAGCTCAGAAAAGAAGCAGGGAAACCTCTGCGCTACGGACCGGACGGTGAGGCGTGAGACGCACGCTGTAAAGCGGACAAGCTTTCACTTTTCACGCTACACGACGTGTGGTGTTCGGTCTTCCCACGATATTGGGAACAAACGAACGCATGAATGACAATCTACAAATTCCCGATACCGTCATTGCAAAATGGCAGGACATCCTTGACCTGATTGCGCGGTTGCTCAAGGTTCCGGCAGCCCTTATCATGCGTCTTGATCCGCCGGACATCGAGGTGCTTGTCGCCAGCCGTTCCGAAGGGAACCCGTTTAAGGCCGGCGACCGCTCGCGGCTTGAAACTGGGCTGTATTGTGAAACGGTTATGCGCACCAATCACAAACTATTGGTTGCAAATGCGCTGAAAGACCCCCTCTGGGAAAGAAATCCCGATATTGCACACGGCATGATTTCGTATCTTGGGTTTCCGCTGCACTGGCCGGGCGGGAAAATATTCGGCACTATCTGTGTGTTAGACCGTAAAGAAAACCCTTACACCGACGATTATGTCGCCCTGCTCGAACAGTTTCAAAAGGTTGTTGATGGAGACCTGGCATTTCATGTCATTTTGACCGAGCAGCTTTTGGAAAAAGAACAGGCATTGGCCACTATGGCAAAAGCACAGGCAGAGCAGGAGTCGCTCTTTGCCGAGTCAGAGCGATCACGCATAGCGCTTCTCAACATACTTGAAGACGAGCATATCACACAGCAGCGGCTGAGATGTCTGCTTGAAGAGCGTGAGACCCTTTTGCGAGAGGTGCATCACCGCGTCAAGAATAACTTGCAGATTATCATCAGCCTGCTGAACCTGCAGGCACGCACACTTAATAATCCTGAAGCACAAGAAGCGCTGCAGACAAGCCAGCACCGCATTCGTGCCATAGCAGCGGTGCATGAAAAGCTGTATCAGTCTGAGAATATCAGACGCGTTGATTTTGGTGCCTATGTGAGCGGCCTTACCCGTCAGCTCAGCGCAGCCTATGCCCTTCCCGGAACGTCGATTGCAATCCACACACAACTTGATTCATTCCTCCAGCCGGTCGATGTTGCCCTGCCGCTCGGCCTTCTGGTGAACGAACTGGTAACCAATGCCCTCAAACACGCATTCACCGGCAGAAAGCAAGGGAGCATTACCATTATCCTCCAGCATAATGCTCAGCAGATTCGCTTAACCGTACATGATGACGGTGCGGGGATACCCGAAGCCATAGATGAGCAAAACGGCGGCGGATTAGGCATGACGCTTGTGAGGACACTAACGCGGCAGATCAACGGAACGCTCAGAATTGAACGCATCGGCGGCACAGCGGTGAGCGTAACATTTCCTTCTCCGACAGAAGCGACAAACGCTCAAGCGTAACAGGGAAAGCGGCTCACGGCAAAAGACGGAATGCGTGAAGGGGAACTCGCTTCACGGCATCGGTATTCAGCACGGGGCATTGAATAAAAACGGCAGGCAATCTCATGAAAGGCACAACGAAAAACGACGCGTCTGAAATTCACCCACTGGATGAGCAGGCGCTCGAGGATTTTTCGCGGCTTAATAACGAACTCGTGAACCTCCAGCGTGAGCTTGCGCGCACCAATGCAGAGCTTGCCCGCCAGAAAGAATGGTTTCGGGTAACCCTTGAGAGCATCGGTGACGCAGTCATTGCAACGGATCAGCAGGGAAAGATATTGCTGCTCAACCGTGTTGCCGAACAACTTACCGGATGGAAAAGCGGCGACGCAGCGGGGAAGGATCTCCACGACGTGTTCGTCATTAGCAACCGTCAGACCGGCATGTCGCACCCCGACCTTCTGGAATCGGTGCTTGTCCGTGGGGAGACCTGCATACTCGAAGACGATACCGTGCTTCGCAGCCGCGACGGCCGTGTCATACCGATTGACGTCAGCGGCGCACCGATTCGCGACGCCTCAGGCAAAATCATTGGGTGTGTGTTTGTGTTCCGGGATGTGACGCGGCGAAAAGAGATGGAGGAGCGCCTGCGGGAGCTTGCATTGCGCGACGGGCTTACCAATTTGTATAATCACCGGGAATTTTTCCGCCTGTGCCGCGAAGAGTGTGAACGGGCGCAGCGCTATGGATTTCCGCTCGCCCTGCTGATGCTTGATATAGATTTTTTTAAACGTGTCAACGATACGTTCGGGCATCCTGCCGGGGATGAAGTGCTGCGCTATGTAGCTGCGACATTGACGTTGAACATCCGATCAAGCGACCGGGCTGCCCGGTACGGCGGTGAAGAGTTTGCCGTAATTATGCCGCAAAGCGGGGCGGCAGAGGCAACGGTGGCTGCAGAACGTATACGGCAGGCAATAGCATGCAGGCCGGTTGTTTTTGAAGACGGGAAAACGTTGTCGGTTACCGTGAGCATCGGTGTTGCGGCATATCCTGAGCACGGACGGAAAGAGCACGAGCTCGTGCAGTCCGCAGATGCAGCGCTGTATCGGGCAAAACAGGGGGGCAGAAATCGGGTGTGCACTGCGTCAGAAGCAAAGGGCGAGGAGATGGTTCCTCGCCCCGATGGAAGGGGTTAGGGTGGGGGAAACAACCATGTGCCAAACAGAAGCAAAAAGAGGAAAGGCGCTCCGAGAAAACATCGACCTGCTTGCAAACGATGTGGTTGAGCGCCAGTATCGTTTGCAACACGGAGTCTGGGAGCGGTTTGGCGCAGAAGGCAGGGCAAAGAGTGTGCGGGATGCTCGCTACCACCTCTGCTACCTTGCTGAAGCCGTTGATTTTGAGGAGCCGGAGCTTTTTTTCCATTATATCCAGTGGTGTAAAATCGTTTTTGCACATATTAACCTGCCTGCTGACACGCTTCCAGTCACCCTGGCACTGATGCGCGATGCTATCGGCACAGTGCTCCCCGATGCACAGCGCAGCGGGGCATACGAAGTACTAAACGGAGCGCTTGAACGTTTTCCAAAGATGTCCGTAGAGCTGCCGAGCTTTTTGCCACAGGGAGAACCGTTTGCATCGCTTGCGCAACGCTATCTCGACCTGCTCATCAGAACAGACAGGCACGGAGCCCTCAGCCTCATTATGGACAGTGTTCGTCAGGGAATGCCGGTACGGGACGTGTATCTCAAAGTTTTCCAGCCGGTGCAACACGAGGTGGGCAGACTCTGGCAGATGAACCGGCTTTCGGTCGCGCAGGAACACTACTGCACAGCAGCAACACAGTTTGTTATGGCGCACCTCTATCCGTTTGTTTTTGCCACAGAGAAAAAAGATCGCCGGCTTGTTGCAGCATGTATCGGCGGTGAACTGCATGAGATGGGTATCAGGATGGTTTCGGATCTGTTTGAAATGGAGGGGTGGCAGACCTATTATCTTGGAGCAAACACGCCGATTGACAGTATTGTCAGAATGACCGAGGAGCAACACGCGGATATGGTGTGTGTTTCAACCACATTAGCAATACACCTCAGCCTTGTCGCAGATTTGATTCACGCGCTGCGGGGCTCAGATCGGGCAAGGAGGGTGAAGGTACTTGTCGGCGGCTATCCATTTAACGTGGCATCGTCGCTCTGGAAACGTCTCGGCGCTGACGGACAGGCGCATGATGCGGCAGAAGCCATTGCACTTGCAGAGAAACTGGCGGCTTAAGCACCTGAGAGGCAGAGAAACGCTGTCTGATCACGAACGTGAGGCGAAAAGGGCAAGACGAGTACAACATGGTGCGCTTCATGTCTCTTGGTACTCGGCATAGGGAATTGAATTAATGTATATGAGGATGAGGAAGGGCGATGACACCGGCACGTATTCTGATCGTTGAAGATGAGAGCACGGTTGCCCTCTATATCCAAAAACTCCTTGAAGATGCCGGCCATAGGGTTTCCGGCGTTGTCGGCTCAGCCGCGCAGGCTTTTGAGAGCATTGAGAAAGAACAGCCCGATCTTGTGCTCATGGATATTATCCTTCAGGGCGGCAGAGAGGGCATTGAAGCCGCCGAGCGTATTGGAAAACTGTTTGGCATCCCCGTCGTGTATCTTACCGCCTGCACAGATCAGGCAACCGTGGAGGCCGCGCAGAAGACCGCGCCCTACGGGTATATTACGAAACCGTTTGAGCCGCGCGAACTGTTCACTACGGTAGGGCTGGTGCTTGAGCGGGCACGGCTTGAGAAAGCGCTTCGCGAAAACGAAGAACGCTATCGCATGGTGCTCGGGAACATCCATATTGGTATTTTGGAAATCGTGTATGACGAGGGTTTGCAGAAAGCCGAGTACCGATACGTCAATCCGGCGCTTGTCCGCATCTTCGGTTACGAATCGGCAGAAGAGTTTATGGCGGTTCCGCTTGAAAAGCTCTATGCTGACCCTGTAGAGCGTGCACAAGTGTTGGATGAGCTTAAAGCCCGTGATGTTATCGATGAGCGTATTGTGCGCGGCAGAAAAAAGAACGGCACTGAGGTGTGGTTGTCGCTTTCCGCAATACTGCATGCAGAGGGTGAAGGCAAGCGGGTGCTGTACGGAGCGGTGCAGGATATCACTGAACGTCGATTGCTCGAGCAGAAGGCGCGGGAGAGTGAGGAGCGGTTTCGGCAGATATTTGAGCAGGAAAACGACGCGTTCTTTATTCTTGAGCTGCCACACGGTGTGATTATGGATGCAAATACAGCGGCTACGCAGTTATATGGCTGCGCGCGTGAAGAACTCTCAGGCATAGCGCTGAGTTGCTTTTGCGGCGCGCAGGCATGGGAGGAATTGCGCAGCAGGTGGGAGCGTGGCGAGCGGGACTTTATCATCTACCGGCAGGATCACAACCGCAAAAACGGCACAACCGTTCCGGTTGCAGTGCGCGGAAAGGTCATCGAGGTCAACGATCGTGAGATGCTGGTCTTGTCGGTTAGAGACATTACCGAAAAGCTCAAACTCGAAGAGGAAGCGGCGCTGCGGCAGGCACAACTGCTGCAGTCGGATAAAATGGCTTCCATCGGCACGCTTGCCGCTGGCATAGCCCATGAGATCAACAACCCGACAGCATTTGTGTTAAGCAATCTCGGCACGCTGCAGAAGTATTGCGACCGCTTGATCGAATTTATCGAGTTGCTCTCACGCGTTGTGGAGCAGTCTGCTCCGGAAGCCCAGCGCGCGGCAATTGCCGGGAAACGCGCGGCGCTGAAGATAGATTATGTCCTCAAGGACATGCGTGACCTTATTGTGGAATCGATCAGCGGCGCAGAGCGCGTGAAAAAGATCGTCAACGACCTCAAAAGTTTTGCCCGGCCGGATACCGGCGAGCACACCCTAACAGATCTGCATGAGTGCATCGAAAAGACGCTCAACATTGTTTGGAACGAGCTCAAATACACCTGCACCGTCGAAAAGCAGTATGGCGACATTCCGTTTATAAAGTGCAACCCGCAGCAAATGAGCCAGGTGTTTATGAATCTGCTGGTCAATGCTGCCCATGCAATTAAAAAGCAGGGGACGATTACGATCCGGACATGGCAGGAAGCAGACGGCGTGCGCATCGCCGTGTCAGATACCGGCTGCGGCATTCCGCCGGAACATTTAACGCGCGTTTTCGAACCGTTTTTCACGACAAAAGAGGTTGGCAAAGGCACAGGGCTTGGGCTCAGCATTGTGTACGACATCATCAAAAAACATAACGGCGAGATCACGGTAGAGAGCGAGGTAGGCAAAGGCACGACGTTTACCGTACGGTTGCCGGTAGCGTCGTGAAGCACGATGGATAATCACAATTCATATCGTTCCTCAAAGAATTAACTTATACAGGAGATGGAACCATGCCAACCATCAGACATACGCCGGTACCGGCGCCCCTTGCAGCGGTTTTCAAAAAAGAAAACATCAGGCTTCGCACCTTCAAGAGTGTGGGGGCTTTTGAGCGGGCACTTCAAAAATTCCTCAAGCGCAATCACGTGTTGCACCTGAGCACCTGCAGCGGCAATCAGCCCCGCTCAACACCGCTTGAATTCCGCTCCTGCGGCATGACCTTTTATATCCTCTCAGAAGGCGGCGGAAAATTTGAAAACCTGCGAAAAAACCACCGTGTGTCTTTCTCGATTGCCGAGCCCTACAACTCTGAGGAGGATTACTGGTCATATAAGGGCGTGCAGGCTTTCGGCACCGCACGCGTGTACAGCAGAAAAGAGAACCCAAAGGAATTTCATGAGGCGCTCAAAAAGATGAAGATCGGCAAAGTGCTGAAGCGGCTCGGTATGAAAGAGCTGCCCGCTGCCTTCAACTACCGGATCATCGAGATTACGCCAGACCGCCTCAAGTACGGCAACCCCCGCGAAGGCATTTACTGGGTGCACTGGCAGAAATAATTCAGTACCGAAGTGTAAAGAGTAACGCGGTAACGCGAGCGGCGCGTTCAGAAAAGAGAGCATTACTTTTCCCTCGGAAACGGCCATGCCATGATGCCCCCTTCCATGACGCGCACGTTTTTCCAGCCGTGCGCTTCAAGAATGCGCGCCGCCTCATACCCGCGCAGAGAAATCTTGCAGTAGCAGATGATCTCGCGGTTTTTATCTACGGGGAGTTCGCCGAGACGCGTGCGCAGGGCGCCAAGCGGGATGAGCTGTTCGCCTGCCCCGATGCGCATTGCGTTAAACTCATCGGGTCCGCGGACATCGAGCAGAAAAGGCTTGTCACCACCGGACAGCTTCTCGTACACTTCGCTCGCCGATATCCCCTTGAGCACGCCCCTCATTTTGTTCTGCATCAGGTGGGCAGTGGCAATGCAATGGTCGATGGCCTGCGAAAACGGCGGCGCATAGGGCAGATCAGCAGTTACGATGTCATCGACCCGAAGTTTTCCCGTTATGGCCATAGCCCACTGTCCGATCTGCTTTGCCACATCGCCTGCCCCGATGCACTGGGCGCCGAGAATCCTGCCGGTTGCGCGTTCGGCAACAAGCCTCGTAATCAGCAGCTTTCCGTTCATAAAAGCTGGTTTGTCGGTGCCGGCATTCACCACGCTAAGCACGTCAAACCCAGCCTGCCGGGCAGCCTGTTCTGACAGGCCGGTCGTGCCAACGGCATAGTCGAAAACTTTACAAATCCCGGTCTGAATGGTGCCGGGAAAGGAAGCCACATTCTCGAGAACAGCATTTTCGCCCGCAACCCGACCCTGCAAGTTTGCAAGGTCGCCGTACGGCGCGTGAACTTTTTTGCCGGTAAGCAGGTTAACGGTTTCAATGCAATCGCCTGCAGCATAGATGTTTTCATCCGATGTCTGCAGATATTCATTTACGAGAATACCGCCGGTCTGTCCGATTGCAAGGCCAGCCGCACGGGCAAGCGCGGTATTTGGCCGCACGCCAATTGCGACGACCGCAAGCGCGCAGTCAAGTTCAGCGCCGTTTTGAAGTCTGACGCCGGCAAGTTTGCCGTTGCTGCCGAGAAATGCCGCAACGCCGTTGCCGGTTGTGATGTGAACACCTTTGTTCCGCAGGTAATTTTCAACAAGCAGCGCAAGATCCCGATCGAGAAAGGCCAGTATCTGGGGCAACATTTCAACAACCGTGACCTCAATGCCGGCACGCCTCAAGGCTTCGCACGTTTCAATGCCGATCAGCCCGCCGCCGACCACAACGGCTTTTTTTATCTGCTGCTCATCGCACACCGTTCGCAGGTAATCGGCATCGCGCATGCTTTGCAGCGTGGTTATGCCGTCAAGATCAACGCCCGGAACCGTCGGCATGTTCGGCAGTGAGCCGGTTGCCAAAATTAGGCGATCGTAGGGCACCTCATCGGTTGTGCCGGTTGAGAGATCTTTGCAGAGAACGGTTTTTCCCTTGCAATTGATTGCAACAGCTTCGGTGGCGGTGCGGGCAACGATCTTTTTTGTATTGAGAAAAAATGCCGGATTGCGCACCACACCGGCAGGCGTGCTGATGAGCATGCTGCGGTCATGAATTACCCGACCAACGTAATACGGGTAGCCGCATGATGCCATGGACAAGTCGGGATCTTTCTGGATGATGGTAATTTCGGCGTCTCCGTCAAGGCGACGTGCGCGCGCTGCAGCCTTTGGGCCTGCGGCAGAGCCTCCGATCACAACGATTTTCTTTGCCATAGGGTTGGCCTCCTCATCTTGCTGCGGCACTTTGGAAAGTGTGATGCATAACGCGAGGTTTGTGGCACGCGTATCGTGGTTTGTGAATTGTAAAAAAACACGCACCGGGAAAACGCGATCACGATTTTCGATCCCCAAATCATGTCTTTATCGCAGCACGCGCTTCACTTGCTGTTTCCGGAAATACTATGGGGGATATAAAACGGGTGAAGGTTAACGACCGCTACCCCTTAAACAGCAGCCAACTCCCTTCACCTGCTTTTTTGAAACGAACCAGACAATACCTGCCCTGAAGTTTTTTGCCCTGCAGGGTCACCACGATACGGTCTGAGCGCCATTCATGTTCCTCGTAGGTGCCGCTGTCCCAT
>JAOAHH010000159.1 GCA_026415325.1 Thermodesulfobacteriota bacterium
TAATCTGACGACGAACCATTTCCTCGTGAGCACGGTCGGTGATGCGGTAGTTAAAAATTGATTTTTGTTCAATCATATAAAAACATTATATCAGTGTCTCAGTATTACTGAGATAAGCCGGGCGCAAAAACAACACAATAAAAAGCTGCACTGTGCCATCTATATTGCAATGACATTGTTGTATCATCGCAATATAGATTTTTTTGATCATTTAAGCCTTTATAAAAGTGAAAATCCTCATCCTTAATGACGATTTCCCGCCGTTTGCCTACGGCGGGGCGGGTGTCATTGCTTGCCGCCTTGCACGGGAATATCAACGACAAGGGCATGAAGTTTTTGTCGTGGCGGCAACTCAGAGAAAGGATAGAACCGGCCGCAGAGAGGTTGGCGGCATATCGGTTGCGTTTCTCTTCTCGTTTTATCCCGAGCGGTTTCGAGCGTATTTTTCATTATATAATCCGCTGATCGTGCCTCAAATGAGCCGCCTACTGAGGGAAACGGCGCCCGATGTTGTTCATGCTCACAACATACATGCACACCTTTCGTACCACAGCTTGAAAATTGCACATAATAGAGGAATACCTGTTGTGCTGACGGCGCACGATGTGATGTCGTTTGCTTACAACAAACTGCATCATTTTATCGACCCCGCAGATTTGTCAATCGGTGAGCGGTTTGATTACCGAGTCAGCGAGTGGTTTTTATTGAAAGAGAATCGTTTTCGTTATTTTCCGCTACGAAACTTGATTATCAGGCATTATCTTAAAAACAATGTTTGTCGGATTGTGAGTGTAAGTAACGCATTGCGGGATGCGCTCCAGGCAAATGGTATTACCAATGTTGAGACGATTCATAACGGAATAGACCTTGATGAAATGAAGGTTGACGATCTCGCGGTCAAACAGTTTTGTGAAAAATACGGGCTGGCAGGGAAAAAAGTAGTGTTTTTCGGCGGCAGGCTCTCGTATCTCAAAGGTGCCGAGCAGTTGCTTGATGCCATGAAACTGGTTATTGATCGCGTCCCTGAAGCAGTGCTGCTTATCGCGGGAGCCGGCGAACAGTATCGGCAAAATCTTGAACAAGGAGAAACAACAAAAAAAATTGCAAACCATGTGGTGAGTACGAAATGGCTTGATGGGCATGAGCTTAAAAGTGCCTATGCAATCAGTTCGGTTGTCGTTGTGCCCTCGATTTGCTTTGACTCCTTCCCAACGGCTATTCTTGAGGCAATGGCTGCCGGCAAGCCGGTTGTGGCAACCTGTTTCGGCGGTTCCCGTGAACTGGTGGTTGAGGGCGAGACCGGTTTTATTGTCAATCCGTTTAATAGTTCGAGCATGGCAGACCGAATAGCTTTTTTACTCAACGATGATGCCGTCCGTCAAACCATGGGTGAAACTGCATGCAGAAGAGTAAAGGAAAGCTTTTCAATAATTAATTGCGCTCAGCGGTATCTGCAGCTTATGGAAGGTGTGCGCTGTTTTCATTAGGTTAAGAGTACTAATGATTTGTGGTAATACAAAAAGAGCAATTTATTATCTTGTGGTTCTCGTTATTGCCGGATTCATCTGCCGTCTCTCTTCCTTCCAGAAGAATATCTACCTGCACGGCGACGTTGTGTTGCACTGTGCAACGGTTGAAAATCTTGCGCACAAAAAGGGGTTTGTCGTTTCGTATGCTCTTTCCGATCTCGTGCCCCTGAAGAAACCCGAACTTTTAGGACATCCGGTGCAGCAACATGCTCCGCTTTGGCCGTTGCTCGGAGCGTTTCTTTTCCCATTTGTCAAGGAGGCTTTCACTTCTTTAAAAATTCTCTCCCTTTTGGGCGGAATGGCACTCATTCCGCTTTCTTTTGTTTTTGCCTGCCGCTTTTTCGGTTTGTCTTGTGCCTATTTAACAGCCTTTGCAGTTGCATTCAGCTATCAGCTTATTGATTATTCTGCCAATGGCAG
This sequence comes from Thermodesulfobacteriota bacterium, assembly GCA_026415325.1. Taxonomy (GTDB): domain Bacteria; phylum Desulfobacterota; class WTBG01; order CAIYCZ01; family CAIRTM01; genus JAOAHH01. The sequence goes on from JAOAHH010000159.1 coordinate 1,950, forward strand.
CCTCTACATACTACAGGCAGTATTATTTATACTTTTTGTGCTTGCCGCCGATGGAGCAGACACCGTTTTTCGATGGTGTATGTTGGGATGCCTTGCCGGTATCGCGTGGCTGCTCAATTATCAGAATATCGTCATGGGAGCGAGCATCTGTTGCCTTTATGCTGTTTCTTATCGGGGAAGATGGTTATCCAAAGAGAATATAATAAAGCTACTAGCCTGTTTTCTTGTGCTGGGAATAACGATATTGCCATGGCTTGTGAGGAATTATACGGTGTTTGGAAATCCGTTCCATAATATTAATATGCAGTATTTCTGGGGCAAAATGGGCGTTTCGAGCAGTATGCCGTTTCATGACCCGCTGATTTTTCAGAAACTATGCACCTGGGTGCCCTGGTGGACAGCACATAATATTTATTACGTAGCTCGAGAACTGTTTGTGTTGGCACCGGTTATTTTTGCATGTGCATTGTGGGGTTTGCCCCACTTTATCGGGCAGGTTATCAGAGCACGCAAACAAGCATATACTGCAGGTGCGTTATTGGTTGTTCTTTATACAGGAATCTGCGTCGTATGGCCTGTTGTTAAATATAGATATTTTGTCCCGCTTCTTCCTTTTGTCTTTGCTTTTGGGTTTTCAGTTATGCATTCCTTCCAGCATAAAACGATTCGCAAATTTTTGATGTTGTCGGCGATAGGTGTTTTTTGCCTTTTTTCAGTGTTGGCGTTTCTCTCGGTTCCATCGCGAACCCTGTATTATGGCGGCGCATTAACAAAGGATATTTTCGGCAAACGAGGCGAGGCTGAATTTATCGAAGAAGCCGATGCGCTTCTGGATGTTGCTCGTTTTTTGAAGAGCTACCCCCCACGAGTGATTTATGGAGAGCCTGCGCTGCATTTTTATACAGGGCTACCGGTCGTGCATGATAAAACATTTTTACGGAATAATGAATATTATTTGGTAATGCCTGCGAATCAAAACGGGAACGATTATTCAGACGGTGAAGTTATTTTTAGCAACCATAAATTTCTAGTTCTCAAATGCCATGGTGTCAAAGCGTAAATTAGCAGAGAATATTTTGATTGTGATGTATTGGTTGCTTATTGTTTTTCTTTTTTGTGACGGACTTTTAAGGCGGTGGTGTTTTGAGCTGCATTGGTGATCCTTTTACCAGTTAATAATCTGCTGAAAATTGAATAAATGATTAGATACGAGGCGGTATGTTGCATTATGCAGATCTTGCTATGGCGTCAATACAACACTATGCCTGTGGCTGTTTTTGGTTTACGAAACCTGCGGATTCCGGAACATGAAAATTCTTTATATCGCCAATGAGATTTCAAGAAAAAACGGCTGGGCGGTTATCAATTATTA
>JAOAHH010000104.1 GCA_026415325.1 Thermodesulfobacteriota bacterium
TTTTTTCGCTCCCCGATACAGCGGTGAGTTTGCGGTAGCAATAAGCCTGAGCGATATCACGGCATCTTTCTCAATTGCAGCAGCAACTTCCTGCGTTGTTGCAATCGGACTTTTGATCACCCGCTGGATGTCCATCACCACTGCAGGCAAGACCGGCAATTCGATTTTTCCGCTGCGCACCTTATCGACAAGAGCGGCAAAGGAATTTGCTGTACGGGGGTCGATGATTTCGCCAACTCCCGGGGCTGCAGCCGTCGCTTCTGATGCCACTAAATCTGAAAAAACGGGAAACAGTTCCGGATCGAACTGAGTTCCCGAAAGTGTCTGCATCTCCGCGATTGCCTCTACAGCGGTTTTCGCCGGGCGATGCGGGCGTGCCGATACCAGCGCATCATAACAGTCCACAATCGCAAGGATGCGAGCGCCCTGCGGGATATCGTTCCCGCGAAGTCCGTCGGGATAGCCGCTCCCATCGTACCATTCGTGATGGTGCCTGATCATCGGCACAACCGGCTGCAGCAACCGAAGATGAGCAAGAATCTTTTCCGCTACCAATGGATGCTTTTTTACAACCTCCATTTCCTCTTCGCTGAGCTGGTCGGTCTTTGCCACAAGCTCTTGCGGCACATAGACCATGCCGATGTCATGCAGAAGACCTGCGAGGAACAACCGGTCTTGGTCGGGTTTTGTAAATCCAAGCCGTTTTGCCATGCGAACGCACCCTTGTGCTACGCGCAGCGAATGGCCACGAATAAATACATCCTTTTCTTCGATGACTGCGATAAGAGTTTTGATAACTTCGGGGAAGATCGAACGCTCATCCATCCCAGTACCCCCCGATGAAGTTCGGATATGGTGATGCAGAAATTAACAATACCATAGCATAAGGGCTGCCTCAGAACAATCTTCTAAAAAGCGGCAGCAATGATGTTTCTAAAATGAGGTTATGGTTATTCATAGCGGAGTGCCTCGATGGGATTGAGCAGGGATGCTTTATAGGCAGGATAGAACCCGAAAAACACCCCCACGGCTGCGGCAAACCCGAACGATATGAGCACACCGAGCGGCGAAATGCCGGAGGGTAAATGAAATGCATGTGCCACGGCAACTGAACCGATGCTGCCCAGCACAATACCGATACAGCCGCCGACAAGCGATAGCGTCAGCGCCTCCATGATGAACTGGAGCCGGATGTCCCAGGTTTTTGCGCCCACGGCGATCCGGATGCCGATTTCACGGGTGCGTTCGGTAACAGAGACCAGCATTATGTTCATGATCCCGATGCCACCCACCAACAATGAGATTGACGCAATCGCACCGAGCAGCACCGTCATGACGCGGGCAATCGTGATGGCGGTCTGCATCATCTGTGTCAGGTTGCGGACGGTAAAGTCGTTCTCCTGACCGGAACCGATACGGTGTCGTTGCCGGAGCAGTGCCGTAATCTGTTCCTGCGCATCCTCCAGTGCCTCTGTCGACACCGCTTTGACCATCATAAATTGAATCATGCCGGGAAAGAGCGCACGGAAGAGCTTTTTCTGTGCAGTCGTGATGGGAACATAGATAATGTCATCTTGATCCTGTCCGGTGAGAGTTTGCCCTTTACGTTCAAGCACACCGATAACCGTAAACGGTATCTTCTTGATCCGAACCACTTGCCCAACCGGATCAAAAGCGCCGAACAGTTTCTCCGCAACCGTGGCACCCATGAGGCAGACCTTATTTGCATGGCGTTCGTCCTGATCGGTAAAAGGTTTTCCAGAAGCTACCCGCCATTCCCTGATGTTAAGGATGCTGGGTGTTGTGCCCATCACCACGGTTGACCAGTTCTGGTTGCCGTACACCACCTGTGCAGTGCCTGACTGAAGCGGCGCAACATCGATGACGGCCGGACATTCCCGAAGAATGGCCTCGGCATCAGCAATCGTCAGCGTCGGATCGCTTCCTGCCCCCATCCGCGCGCCTCCAGAAGAGGTCGAACCCGATACCACGATCAGCAGGTTGCTGCCCATGCTCGCCACCTCGTTTGCTACGCGCTGCCGCGCTCCGGCGCCGATTGAAATCATGGCGATTACCGCAGCAACACCGATGATAATACCAAGCATCGTCAAGCCCGACCGCATGGTATTGGCACGCAACGCCCGAAACGCAATACGGGTAATGACCGGTACCGATATCATGCCACCCCTTTCACCTCATCGCCGACAATGACGCCGTCGAGAAACCGGATAAGGCGTCTGCCGTATGCGGCAATATCAGGTTCATGGGTCACTACAATGATGGTAATCCCCGCCGTCTGGTTGAGCCGGACAAACAGCTCCATAATTTCCATGCTCGTCTTTGTATCAAGGTTACCGGTTGGCTCATCAGCTAATACGATCGACGCATTGTTGACGATTGCCCGTGCGATGGTCACGCGCTGCTGTTGTCCGCCGGAAAGCTGGTTCGGATAATGGTGCCAACGATCGCCCAGTCCGACCACCCGCAACGCTTCCAGTGCCCGCTCGCGTCGCTCGTGCGCCGGCGTGCCGTTATACAGCAGAGGAAGCTCGACATTTTCAAGTGCAGTTGTCCGCGGCAGGAGGTTGAATCCTTGAAAGACAAACCCGATCGTTTTATTGCGGATTTCGGCAAGGCAATCGCGCGACAAGGTTCCGACATCCTGACCGTTAAGATAATAGGTGCCTGAACTCGGGCGGTCTAGGCAGCCGATGATGTTCATAAACGTCGATTTCCCCGATCCCGATGGCCCCATAATGGCAACAAAATCCCCGGCATGAATGGATACGGAGATGCTATTCAGGGCTGTCACCCGATGCTCGCCGAGCGTATATATTTTGCTCACCTGCTGGACGGAAATAAGCGGCAAGACGGTCTCGGGAGAGTGCGGAGTTGTTCCGCCGGTCTGCATACCCAAGTCATTGCGTCGTGGCATGTGCATAGCCGGTAATAACAATCGTTCCTTCGGCAATTCCGGAGCCGCGCAGTTCGGTGTAGGCATCGTCGCTGAGACCTGGTGTGACTGACGTGAACACCGGTTTCCCGCCGTGAAGCACCCACACGCCCTGCTCTTTCTTTAGAACACCGGTGTCCGACTGCTCGCGCGGTCGAAACCGAAGCGCCGAATTCGGTACCCGCATAACATTGCGCAGAGATGCAACGAGGATGCGCACGTTTGCTGTCATACCCGGCTTAAGCATGTGGCCGGGATTGTCAACTTCGATAATGACGTCGTAGGTGACAACATTCTGCACCACAATCGGCGCATTTCTGATCTGGGTGACGACGCCTTCAAAGTCTTTTTCTGGATAGGCATCAACCGTAAACCGTGCATGTTGTCCAACCGCTATCTTTCCGATGTCTGCCTCATCCACACTAGTATTGACCTGCATCCTACTGAGGTCCTGTGCTATGGTAAAGAGGGTTGGTGTTTGAAAGGTCGCGGCAACGGTTTGGCCGACATCTACATTGCGCGATATTACGATCCCGTCAACCGGTGAAGTAATTTTGGTATAGTGGAGGTTGGTCTGGGCAAGGGTATGAGCAGCTTGTGCCTGCACGAGCTGGGCTTCTGCCATGCCGACCTGGCTCCGGGCAACGGCAAGGCTGGCCTCTTCCTTGTCCAGCTCGCTTTTTCCGACAACGCCGTGACGGTATAATGCCAGCGTGCGCTCCCATGCCCGCTGGGCATCGAGCAGTGTTGCCTTAGCCTTGGCAACTGATGCTTGCGCCGAAAGAAGATTTGCTCGCGCCTCTTCGAGCTGCGCCTCAAACGGTGCGGGATCGATTTCTGCAATGAGCTGTCCAGTGGTAACGCGGCTGTTGAAGTCAACAAGAATGGTTTTGATCCTTCCTGAAACCTGCGTGCCGACAAGAACCGTCGTGATGGGATTGACGGTGCCGGTTGCGGTGCAGTACACATCGATATCGCCGCGGGAAACGGTATCGGTGGTATAAGGTGTGGTGCGGCGGTTGCATGCCTGCACGCCCGCGCTAACTGCCATAAGAAAAAGAACAATCCATATGCCGCGCTGCCGTGTCATGTTCACCTCCGGAGTGCTTCCACCATATCTGGTTCATACGTCTGACTCGTACGTGATAGTCTTGCTGAAGATAACCAGATCGTCGCCGGGCGCATAAAAATCGGCAATTCTCCCAGCCTCAGTAAAACCTGCCTTTGTATAGAACGAGCGCACGTATGCATACTCTTTTTTACCGGAGGTTTCAATGCGGATAACAGCAGCCCGGTCCTTTTTAAGCACCTCCTGCTGCATTGACGAAACAAGGCGGCTCCCGACGCCGCGCCGGTGCATGCTCTTGTCAACAATCAGCCAGTAGATATCCCATCCATGCTGGGTCAAGGGGGTTCTGCCAAAGATAATAAACCCGAGGAGCTGTGAGCCGTCCCGCTCCTCCAACAGACAATAATGTCCCACGCCATCTCGCGGCGCAAACGTCTCTTCGAGCACCTCGCGCAACACTTCAAGTTCGCCGGGATGGAATGCGCCGGTTTTTTCTGCAAGGTCAAGATAGTGCTGGATCTGCCGTGCAGCCATAGTACTCAGCCATCTTGTTGTATAGCAGTTTCTACAATTTTGTCCAGAACCTCATCATAGGCGCGACCCCGCGCGTATGCCTGCCGCATAAAACCGCTGTCTTCGTTGATATCAGGATTCGGATTTACGTCGATAACGTACAATGTGCCTTGATCTTCTCGAATATCAACGCGAAAATAACCCCGGCATCCGAGTGCGCGGCCTGCCTGTTCGGCGATCGCTGCGATCTGCTGTCGGAGTTCATGATCAATCGCAGGATCGGGATCAGGGACAAGGCTACGGTACTCGGGTGTTTCAGGGTGCCATTTTGCGGTGTAGGTCATAAACGGTGGCATGTCGGCGGCAATCCCGTACACCATGGCAGATATGCCGATGATCTCATACGGGGGGAGCCCGATACACCCGACGTTGTATTCGGTGCCTGCAAGGAACGACTCCACAAGCACGCCTGCCGGAAAAGCAAAGAGTTTATCCCGCACAATCCGAGGCAGCGCCTCTCTCGTGTGCACCAGAGAGCTCTTATCAATGCCAACGCTTGCATCTTCACAACACGGCTTGACGAACACAGGAAACGGCGGCAAACGGTCAGGCAGGGGATCGCCGAGTCGCAAGCAAATGCCCTGCGGTACAGGGACGCCCTGTGCCGTGAGCACTTCTTTTGCCGCTGCCTTATTCAAGCACAGCCGAAGAGTCTGCGCGCTGTTTCCGGTAAACGGAATGCTTCGTGCTTCAAGCAATGCTGCAAAATCAGCCTCGCATGCAGCATCATGCGCAAATCCTTCAAACAGATTGAACACACAATCCGGACACGCACTGATAATCTCTCTCTCGACGGTTGCTGCCGATACCGCAGCAACGGTGCGAATCTGCACCTCATGGCCGCGCCGAGAAAGGCCTGCGGCTATCGATCGCGCACAGCGCAACACATCCACGACATCGCGCCGACCACTGATGTCGTGTGCAACTGCGATTACAATTTTCACCGCATGAGCCCCTTCGTTCCGGTCGGCACAGGAAGACGGAGGCTATAACGCCTGAGCGCCGCTGTCAGAAACATCCGCACCAGCCGCCGGTAGCTGATACCGTTGAGCCTGCACAACATAGGCAGATCGCTATACCGCGGCGACAATCCCGGCAACGGATTAACGTCAATCACCGCGGGAATACCGTCCTCACAGAGCCTGAAATCAATCCGGGCAATATCACGCAGCTCAAGCGCTGCAAAAGTGCGCAGCGCACACTGCGCAACACGCTCTCGTATCCGCTGCGGCAGCACCTGCGGCGGTTCATAGAGAATCTGCGTTTCCCATGCATGTTTCTGTTCGATCGAATAGATAAACGGCGAGGCCGTGGTGATGCGCGGACGGATCCGCATCATGCCAAGCAGCCGCGGATGTCGGTTCCCGCATACACCTGCGGTGATCTCGTCACCGGGCACAAACGATTCAACCAACGCCGGCTGACGGTAGCGCCGCAGGATGGTCTGCACCCGTGCGGCAAGCTCTTCAGGGGTGCTGACGATCGAATTTGAGAAAATGCCCTTTGACGATCCCTCCCATCGGGGTTTGACGATGAAACGTTTTTCTGTCTTCAGCAGCCGACCCAGTGCCTTCACGTCTGTTATGGTGCTGATGAGCCATTGGTCGGGAACCCGGATACCGGCAGATCGTAATATGGTGCCGGTCAGATATTTGTCGAGGGTAATGCCCAGCGCCACCGGATCAGACCCCGAATACGGAATCCCGCAGCTCTCTAAAATACACGGCACCTGTGATTCTCGGCCTCGGCTTGTCCCTCGGCCTTCGGCAATATTGACGACAAAATCGACCTTCACCGAACTTATCCGCTCAAGAAACGCGTTGTCTTGTTCAAACAGCTCGACTCTGCATCCATACTGTTCGAGTTCTTTTTGCAGCGCCTCAATCGTTTCGATCTCGTCATATTCTTCGTAGGCATCATCATCCGATGGCCGTTTGAGATTGAAGGCAATACCGACTGTTGTTGCAATCTTGCGCGCGCATCCCATAATATCCATTCCATGTTTTTAGAAAACGTGGTGGAACAGCGTCACCCCTCATGCTTTACATTTTTGCAATCATGACATATATGCACATATATGCACGACCTATTCTTGTCAAATGGTTTGTTGGAAATACCTGTGGCATTCGCATCCTGCTCCGGTGCAGCACGGAATAGATTTTCTATTTTCTTTCGACAGCTTCCGTGCTACGCTGGGGTGCGGAATGATATGGTTACCCAGCACGCATCATGCCGCGCTGCCGTAAAAAAACAGAACTATCACTTACCGACACACTTCAGGCCATGCGCACACAAACCGGGCTGCGCACCGGTGCACGCAGTGACGCGACGCACCTTTTGCTCAAGCGCGAAGAGATGCTCTCAAAGGTCTTCCGCCTTATTCCTGACATGGTTGTGGTCACCGAGCTTACAACCGGTACCATCCTTGATGTCAACGATCGGTACTGCGAAGTCATGGGCTACCGGCGCGACGAGCTGATCGGCAGCTCGTCGCTTGCCCTCCACAATTGGGTCTGCCCAGATGACCGCAAGGCGTTTACCGATGCCCTGCTTCGCAACACAACATGCTCTTCGTTCAGAACAACACTTTGTACCAAATCAGGTACCCGGATGCCGGTTACCATAACCGCCCGACTCCTTGATCTTGACGGGACGACGTGCATTGTATCGATTGTTCGGGACATCACCGAACTGCACCAAAAAGAGCAGGCGCTTGAATACCGCATTGCGCTCGAGCGGCTTGTTGCAACCATTTCCACCCATGTGCTCGGTCTCCGCGCAAGTGATATTGATGCGGGCATTGAATATGGCCTTGAACGAATCGGTACCTTTGCCGGCGCCGATCGCTGTACGCTCTGGCAATGCCTGCCCGACGGTTCGCGCATGGATGCCACCCATGAATGGTGCGCCGCCGACGTTCCTTCACTTCTGCGGCGACGCTCGTCAATCCGTCTTCGGGACGAGTTGCCGGCACTGATGCAGTGCATCCGGAACAGCGCACCCTATCGCCTTGACCTTCCCCTGCCAACCGATATCGGCCATGATCACGACACGGCGTTTTTCCGTTCCTACCGTACGGTATCTGTTGTTGCCGTTCCCATGCCGTACCCCGGTCAGCCGACGCTGGTGCTGTGTTGCGAAAAGACAAAGGACACGGCATGCTGGCCTGCAGACCTCCCCGCACTCCTCAAAATTGCAAGCGAAATTTTCATGAATGCGCTCATCAGGGCGCGAAACGAACGAGAACTTCGTGATTCTGAACAACGCTTTCGCTCGCTCTTTGATAATGCACAGGACGGCATGGTGGTTGTTGATCCCGAAACG
>JAOAHH010000106.1 GCA_026415325.1 Thermodesulfobacteriota bacterium
ACAGCGCAGGTTTGCATTTGAATGGAAGCGCTATCCCGAATATCTCGAGGAAGAAGAAAGACATGTTTTCCTCGAAGAGACCCAGATCAAGCCGGAACTTTTTCAGAACCGTCTCACCCTTGACGCAGGATGCGGCATGGGCAGATTTACGCGGATCGCCGCCGCGCTTGGCGCAGAGGTTGTCGGCATTGATGCAAGCGACAGCGTTTTCAGGGCCGCGCGCATCACCATGCAGTTTGACCGAGCACATATGGTGCAGGCGGATATTATGCGCCTGCCGTTTCGCGACAATGGTTTTGATATCATCTACAGTCTGGGCGTGCTGCACCATACTCCTGACACCAGAGCTGCATTTTCAGCACTGGTGAAAAAGCTCAAAACCGGCGGACTGTGTTCGATCTGGGTGTACGGTACTGCAGGGCGCTATTGCAACTTTCGGACAAATCCGCTCAAACCCGAACGAGCACGATATCTTACCACGGAGCTGCTTTTTCGGTTGTATTGGTTGGGCGTGCTGCTGCGCGAACACGTTTCACGTCTGCTGCGACGCCTGACGGTGCATATTCCGCATCCCATCTTGTATGCGGCCTGCTATATCCTTGGCCTGGTCGGTGCGGTTCCGTTTCTAAAATATTTCACCTTTTCCGTGCATTCAAACATGAAGGTCAGGGTTCTTGAAAATTTTGACTGGCTGGCGCCCCCGTTTCAGCACCATCATACCAAAGAAGAGGTGCTTGCATGGTTTTGTGAAGAGGGATTAACCCCAGTTGCGATATTGCCGCATGGGTTTATCCCGAAGGTGGGGATAGTGGGCGAAAAACGACCAGTGATTGCTCTTCCAACCATCTGTAGGTAATAGGAGATTTTCCAATGCAACAAAAACCGGACACGAAAAGCATGGTATGCTCTGCTGTTGTTTGTTTCTTCATGTTTTTCACTATTCTTTCTTATATACACTGCTGTATTACCGATGTTCCTATTTCTCTCTTTCCACACGAAGCTTTTGTGGAACGGTCAAAACAATCTCTTCTGGAGGCATCGTTTTATACATCAGGGCGTCCCTTTACAACGAAATTATTGTTTAAGCTGTGGGGTTCCCGGCCTGACCATATTGTCATTGGTCAGCAGATTTTTTTGATCGTCAGTTGGTTGCTGTTGAGCGTCAGCCTTGGATCGCTTACCGGTTGGACAGTGCTCAGGCTCATATCGGTATGTGTGCTCCCCCTCAGCGTGTTGTGGTGGAATATCTTCGGATGGACGTTTGTCATGCTCTCAGAAGCCGTTTCGTTCGCTTTTTTTGCTTTATGGTTTGCGAGCCTCATATTCTTTATTCGAACCCCCAGTCGTCTGACCGTGTTGCTGCAGGTTATTATTGCGTTCTTCTTCTCTTTTACCCGCGACAATGTGCCGTTTGCCCTTGTTATCTATACAATTCTGCTGGTGTTCTTTTTGAGAATAGGTTGTCAACGATTTTACCAGAAGCACCGTTCCCTTCTCACGACACTTATCCTGGCTGTTTTTGTAATTTTCTCACTCCAGTCATGGTCAATACAAAAAGGGCAGCGCCATCAATTTTGCCTGGTGAACGTAATATTGCAACGCATTCTTCCCCACAACGATTATACCCAATGGTTTATCGAGCGGGGTATGCCTAGTGACGGCGATATCCTCAGTCGGCGTGGCACATGGGCGAGTTCGGATGATAATCTTCTTTACCGCGATCCACGTTATGCACGTTTCATGCACTGGGTTTCTACAAAAGGACCTTTTGTCTATGGTCTTTTTCTGCTCACCCATTTGCGTTATACATTTTCTCCGCTCACTTCCCAGTTGGCCGTGATGTTTTCATACAACCTTGATCACTATACCTTACAACCGCCGCCGCTGCTCGGTTTGCGCATTCTCCAAATGCTGCTCCCGATGACCTCGTTGCCCGCGGCGGTGGTTCTTACTTGTTTTGCCGTTTTTTTATTCGTTCGTTTTGGACGAATTGAGGGAGCAGCCATTGCGGCTTTGTTTATTATGGTCTTTTTCAATGCACTGCTCATCTATCATGCGGATGCCATGGAAGTGCCGCGACATTCGATCATGAATATGATTATGCTTGAATGGTGCACCTGGGCATGTTTTTTGGTGATTGCCGATACACTTTATCAGATAAGCCGTCATTTTGAATATCATAAGACAGACGCTTTTGCTGTTTAGTGCAGTGGTCGGTTTTTGTTACGGTGATGTTTTCAGAAACATGTATTGTGAGCTTGTGGTTCTGGTGATACCTGAAACGCGGGGTACGATCAGCCTGATTCGGGAAAGAAAAGTTTACTATCAAACGGGGCAGTTTTCGTCACCATGCATGAGAGTGCGTTGCAACAACTCACAATGTCTGCAAAATCTGCGATAGCGGTAGCCTTACTTCTGTATATAGCAAGCACCGTAATTTTTTTCGCTCCGGTCGTGATTTCAGACAAAACCTTTGTTGCCAGGGACCACTATCTGTTTTACAACCCGCGCCAATTTTTTGTTGCCGAGACCATCCATAAGAGGGAGCTGCCGCTCTGGAATCCTTTTGTTGCCTGCGGCACACCGTCTCAGGCTAGCATTCAGAGTTCACTTTTCTATCCTCTGGCGCTTTTGTACTATGTGCTGCCGTTCCAAACCGGATTTAAATATTATGTCATACTGCACTACCTTCTTGCAGCATTCTTTATGTTTCTGCTGATGCGCGTTTGGTCGGCATCCGGTGCAGCAGCATGGATTTCCGGACTTGTTTTTGCTTTTGGAGGATACTGTGCCTCGATTAATGACAACGTTGCATTTATCGCTTCAGCGGCGTGGATACCGATGGTGCTTTTGTGCTGGGATTGGATGCTCAAACAGCAGACCGCAGCAAGCATACTCTATAGTGCAATTGCTGTTGCCCTCCAGATTCTTGCTGGTGATGTATCATGCTCTCTCCTGTCAAGTTTCATCATGACGCTTTTTTTTACGCTGCGGCATATTGTCGTCCATCGAACAGAGATGCAGCGCCTGAGCGTACGGCCGATCCTGTTTTTCGGTAGCGCCTGGACGCTTGGTCTTTTGCTGACAGCGGCGCAGATCGTTCCGTTTGCCGAACTTGTGCAGCAATCCCACCGTGCAGGGGGATTGAGCTTTGCGCAAGCAACGCGATGGTCGTTTCACCCTGGAGAGCTGATACAACTTTTCCTCCCGTATTGCTTTGGCACGATCGTGCCGGGAACGCGATGGTTTGGGCAGCTATGGCTTGATACCATTTATATCGGAATTATTCCGCTAGGGTGCGCGCTTCTGTATATAGGCACCGCGCGACATAGCCTGCACCTTATGTTGCTCGGAGTGCTCGGCATCGGCCTCCTCCTTGGTTTTGGGAAATACAGTCCGGCCTATCCGCTGCTGTTTCATATATTCCCGGGTATTGCCATGATACAATATCCGGTAAAGTTTCTTTTACTTGCTCACATTTCCCTTTCCATTATGGCAGGCTTTGGATTTGACATACTATGCAATCTATCTCATCGCATACCGACAGCACGGAGACTCTATCGTATTCTGGCAGTAGGCATCATATGTTTGATTGTGGCGCTCGGCGCCGAACGCATCTGCGGTGAGGCAGGATATCGTTTTTTTTTGACATTCTATCCGAAAACCGATTACCTGCTGCCCGTAGCACAGGTAGCATGGCAAGGCTTATGGCATGCAGTTTTTGTGCTGTTAGTGCTTGTTTCCATATTTTCTGCTATTGCCGTCATGCTGCATGCCGGGATGCTCACCAAACAGGTTGCAACAGTAACCTGTGCACTCGTGATATTTATCGACATGCTTGCGTTCGGGAAGCCTCAGGATCCGTATATCCCCCAACATATGTTTTCATTACCGACGGAAAGCGGAAACTTCCTGAAACAGGATAATTCTTTATTTCGAATTTATTCACTTTCGGTCTATCAAACCCAACGCAGTTTTTTGCATGTCTATTACATGCCGTTTGAACGTGTATATCGCGTGATCCGGGAAACTCAGCAGGCAAATACCAACATCTACGAGGGACTGCACTCAGCAGAAGAATATTCGGATCTTTTGTTGACACGATACTATGATGTGTTTTCAGTAGTCGAGCGCTGTTTTTCCGAACGGCAAACCGATGCTTCCGCAGTGCAGCGGTGCAGCTCGATTCTGAGCCTGCTGAACGTTAAATACATTATTTCCCCGTTTCCTTTGCATGGATTTCCCTTCTCTCTTGTGCGTGATGGTCCAGTTAAAATCTATAAAAACCCTTCTGTGCTGCCGCGGGCGTTTGTAGTAGACCATGTTGCGGTGTGTCCGGATGATGCCACGGTGCTCGCAGCAATAATGCATGAAGGATATCAACCATCGGCAAACGTCTATATAACTGCTGAGGATGCCAAAAAGGTTGCCGGCATTAAGGACATGCCGCGCGAAAAGGCTGATGCTGCTCCGCCGCCGGGATCGGTTTGGATAGAAGGCTACCAGCCCTCCCGCGTGCTCCTTCGGGCGTCGCTTTCAAGGAAAGCTCTGCTTGTCCTTGCCGACACCTATTATCCGGGATGGAAGGCATTTGATAACGGCAGGGAAATTCCGGTGTTGCGGGTCAACCATACATTGCGTGGCGTGGTCATTGATCCCGGCGACCATATCGTTATTTTTTCATTCAAGCCTACCTCCCTGAAGATCGGTGTATGGCTGACGTGTATAACAGTGCTTTTATGCGGAGCATGTGCTTTTTTCTCCGGGACAAAATTTGGTTGGCATGATGATAAGATACAGAAACGCGATGATTTGTGAACATGCACATGCAGCGTAGTCTTTTTGTCTGCGGCTTCTGTGTTTTTATTGCCACGTTGTTCTGCCTTGCGCTCACCTGCGGCGATATAGGCTGGACGTGGGATGAGGTTTATTATTTTCTCTCCTCAGAGCTGCAGATCGAGTGGTTTCGCGCCTTGAAAAACAGTGCGTTCAGCGGATCACTTCAACATGTGTTGTCCCAGCAGGTACTTGATGCCTACTGGCTGTGGGATGCTTCGCACAACCCGCACCCACCGCTTTACAAAATATTTTCTTCGATCAGTCTTGCAATGCTCGGCAAGTACATGGACGAGCTTGTCGCCTACCGTATGGCTACGGCGGTGCTTGCCGCTGGTCTTGTGGCGCTTGTTTTTGTCGTCATGGCTGAAACCTCCGGAATTGCTGTGGGGCTTTTTGCTGGCCTCTCCTTGCTTGTCATGCCGCTCTTTTTCGGACATGCTCATATTGCAGCGACCGAGCTCCCGCTTGCTTTTTTTTGGTTCGCCACGTACTGGGCTTTCTGGAAAGGACTGCGCACCGCATGGGGATCCCTGCTTCTCTCGATCCTCTTCGGCGGTGCACTTGCAACCAAGTTTACGGCAGTTCTTATCCCCGCAGCAATGGTGCTGTGGGCGCTTATGTACCGCGAGAAACGCGCGCTCCGCAATATCATAGCACTTGGTGGTGCACCGTGTTTTGCCGTTATGTTCACCCCGGGATGGTGGCATCAGCCGCTGCAAAAGATCGCCGCTTTTGTGCAGACAAGCATTTCCCGTCATGATACCACCCCCATCTCGAGTTTTTTTATGGGTGAGCGGTATGTGTTTTCCCCTCCGTGGTACTACAGCCCGGTAATGACCGTGATTACCATACCGGCGGCCATCCTATTTATGATGCTCATAGGGAGTATATTTGTTGCCCGATATCGCAATCAGCGCGATATGCTTTTTGTCCTGAACATTCCCTGTATTCTCGGTGCGGTGATGTTGCCGCGTGCACCGGTCCATGACGGCATCAGGCAGTTTTTTGCCGTCCTTCCGTTTTGTGCCTACCTCTCAGGATTGGGGTTTCAGGCTCTGTGGATTGTTGTTTCCCGTTTGTTTTTTCCGGTCCGCATGAAGCAAACCCTTATGGCGTGTGCCGCCCTACTCTGTCTTGCCTCGGCAGGTATCCAGGTTTACCGGTACCACCCTTTCTGTCTTTCCTATTACAATGAATTGATCGGGGGACTTGCCGGAGCCTATGAGCGGGGTATGGAGGTAACCTATTGGTTTGATGCGGTCAATCAGCCGTTTCTTGATCAGATAAACCGCATGGTGCCGGACGGAGCCCGAATTTGCATATGGCCTTCAAACCCAGAATATTTTCAGTTTTTACAGAGCAAGGGAAAACTGAAGCAAAGCTTTGTTTTTTATACCCCAGGCCGTGTACCCCAGAGTCATCAGGAAATGGTTCCCGATTATTATATCCTCCTCCATAGGAGAAGTGCTTTTCGTGAGGAACATAAAAAAATTCTCGCAACTTGTAGGCCGCTTGCCGTGAATGTCTGTGACGGCGTGCCGCTTGTCCTCTTGTATCGGTGGTAGCCCCGAGCGCCATGCAAGTGGTGCCTTGCTTGCCGCACATCCATTTTTTTGCTACGATACACCATAAGATTAGACACCTCTATGTATCCATATCCGTATGGCTCCTACGGTCAGCGTTTTGATCCCAACGTATAACCGCGCACACCTTATCAATAAGGCGATCGACTCGGTGCTCGCGCAAACATATCAGGATATCGAGATTGTCGTTATTGATGACGGATCAACCGACAATACAAAAGAGGTTATCGGAAAATACGGACGTGATATCATCTATGTGTATCAGGAAAACCGCGGCATTGCCGGAGCCCGCAACACTGGATTCCTGCACTGCTCGGGCAAGTATATTGCCTTTCTTGACTCAGACGACTACTGGCTTCCCCAGAAGCTTGAGCGCCAAATTGCCCTGTTTGAGCAGCATCCTGAATACGGCATGGTTGCTTGCCAATGTGCATCGATTGATGCCCAAGGCCATTTCAGAAAGAAGAACAGACCAGGCAGGTCGGGCTGGATACTGGAAGCCCTGTTTCATAAAAATTTCATCCGCACCTCTGCAGCTGTGGTAACCAAACCGTGTATCCAGACGATAGGTTTTTTTGATGAGACGCTCAGGGAATGCGAAGAATACGACCTGTGGCTTCGGATTGCAGCGCAGTTCCCGATCGGTTTTATCAACGAACCGCTTGCTGTATATACCGACAATCCGAGCGGGGTAAGCATTGACAGCCTTGCGGGACGGCTCCATCGGCTTCGGGTGCTTGAAAAACCATATCTTCAGGAATTGATCCCGCCGCGCGCATACCGCCGCAGAATTGCCGACACCTGCCATTATATTGGTCGGCACTACTGCACCAGGGGCGATTACCGAGAAGGTGTGCGCTACCTTGTCAGAGCCCAGCGGCTTGCCCCCTTCTTTCTAAAAAATCTCTTCTATTTGGGGCGATATGCGCTCTTGTGATTGAACCGAAACGTTGTGCTGCTGCGCAAAAAATTCCCGCAGTGCACTATAGACACAAGCTGCTGCAGCAGCGTTGTGCTCTCCGGCAATGACTGGAAGGGCAACTATCACCGCAGGCATGGCGGTATGGGCGAGAATATAATCCGTACCTGCCCGAACATCCCATTGTTGTTTTCCTATGGGGGTATCGCTCATGCAACGGGTGATTGAAGACGCCACTGCTTCACCGTGAATGCTTTTATAGTAATACAGGGTGGCCGGTTTTTTTGAAGCTACAAAACGGATATAAATGTGAGCGCCGGCCTTGCTTGCCGCAAGCACCCGTTGCGCATCAGAAGGTGCTGGAGGCGTTTGCCAGGCATATACAACGGTGCCGCCTGCCTCTTCAATACGGGCAGAAAGTGTTGCAGCAAGCTGCATAATACCCTTCTGCTCATCTGCACAGTCAAGCATCACGGTGCGAGTAAAAAAAACGCCGCCATCTCGAGGCATCAGAGAGACGGTCTGCGATACAAGGCTTCCACGGGCAAGCGCCACGCGTATTTGTGCCGTCTCATACCCTTTTTTTTGTATGTTGTAGTCGACGGTGCCTGCTGTCTCCACGCTGTCATGGACATAGCCGAACATGTCGGAGACGGCGACAACCTTACCATCCCGCATGAGCGCAGCATTACTCAATGGGTTACCGTCGGCATTCGCGATGCGTGCAAGAAAAAGGGCTGCCTCCGGCTTTCCAAAAGCTACGTGCACCTGTGTTACCGCATCGCCGCAGCGGGCATTTACCACCGCACTGTCTTTTTGCGGATCTGGGTACAGTAGCACCTGTGCCGTACCATTGACGGTGAGCACACGTGGAGATTCGATTTTCCCCCCTGTTATCGTAACATCGACCGCAGTACCGTCTGCGACGGGTCGCTGGAATGCATCGTATGCCCAAACGGTCAGCGGGATTGCAGTCTGCGTGTCCTGAGGGATCGGCGACAATAAAGAGGTGATGGTGAGTTTCTGCGCAGGCAGAGCGACCAGAAACGAAGCGCAGTACGGTGCTGAAATATTGCCGTTGCTATTGCGAATCGTCATACAGTACCGATGCAGTGCGTTTGCAAGGGGTTGCGAGGGGATGCAGCGAATTGTATCGGCCTGCACCGAACACGTGTCAAGCGCCTTCTCATCCAACATTACGGCAAGTGAGGGAGGATCGATGGTAGCAGTATCTACTCCCGGCAGCGTGCGGCAGGTAATTGCCGGCCGGGGGGTTGCAAGTGTTTCTTTGTCGGGTGAACAGTCGACAATTCGCGGAACCCCCTTTTGAAAGTAAGCACAGATTCCTTGAAAATATCCTGTAGCTTCAGCGGCAAGCGTTCGGTGGTAGGCGAGCAAAGTGGCTGTCTTGTCAGTAGTGATAAAAGAAGCCTCACCAAGCACGGCCGGACCGTTTGAAGCTCTGAGGACATGAAAATTTCCCGGCTGGATCGAGGCCTTCTGGGGTTTTAATACGTGTGCAAGGGCTGTTTTGATTTCCCGTGCAACATCTCGTGATTGTCCTGGATCGGACATTTTGTAGAACACGATAAGATCGTTTCTGCGCGAGTTGTGCTCGTCGGCATTATGATGGATGCTGATGAATAGATCGGCAGCAGACCTATTGCCAATATCTGCACGGGCTCTAAGCTCCCGGGTAAGGTCAAAATCACCCTCCTGCAAGACGCAGGTATCGGTGCTGCGGGTCAGCACCGGCTGTGCGCCTGCTTGTTTCAATAGTCCCCACAGATACAGCGCAACGCCGAGATTGACCTCTGCTTCGTGAAGCCCGTTTTTTCCGATCGCCCCGCGCTCAGAACCGCCGTGACCGGGGTCGATGACGATGGTCTTCCCTTTGACGGCATCAATGCATTCAGGTGGGACCTGAACCGAGACCCGCTGTGGCAGCAAAGGTTTAATGCAGCCGGAACATACAAGCACCACCAATAATGCAATGTATGCCACTGGTTGCAAAAAAAGATGATGCCGCAGTGAAGCATGGGTTGTTGCAATAAAAAAAGCGAGTTGCTGCGATGCATTCATTCTCATGAGATAAAAGAAAATAATTGATTCTTTCCTTTATACCGCACATAATTTTTTTGCAAGGTCAAAGCAGTTAGGCGATATCCTCCCATTAACGGCGGTTGCATGTTTGATGTTATTATCAGTAATGCCACGGTGATTGACGGCACCGGACGCTCTCCGTACCGAGCAGACATCGGCATCCAAGGTGATACCATTATTGCGGTCGATACCCTGGGGGGTGCTGTTGCCAGAGAGGTTTTTCGCGCCGAAGACCTGTATATATGCCCGGGGTTTATCGACATCCATGCACACTCTGATTTTAACCTCATGGTAGATCCTCCTGGACGGTCAAAAGTGATGCAAGGTATCACCACCGAGGTCTGCGGCAACTGCGGCATGTCTGCTGCTCCGCTTTACGGACCTGTTCGGAAGCAGCGGGAAGCGACGTTTGCGGAGCTCGGTATTCACCGTGTATGGGCAACGTTTTCAGAGTACCTCGAACTGCTCGAGCAGCAAGGCCTTCTGTGCAATATGGTACCGCTTCTCGGCCACGGCAATATCAGAGGAGCAGTGCTCGGATATGATAACCAGCAGCCCAACAAAAAAGAGCTTGCGCAAATGCAGGGACTGCTTGAGCAGGAGCTCTGCGCAGGAGTGTGGGGACTCTCAAGCGGACTTATCTACCCGCCGGGCATATTTGCGCGCAAGGACGAGATCATCGAGCTGTGCAGATGCGTCAGCCGCTCTGGCGGAATATATGCTACTCATATGCGGAGTGAAGGCGACCAGGTGCTTGAGGCGATTGCTGAAGCAATCAGCATCGGCATCGGGGCAAGCATCGCCGTTCAAATCTCCCATCTCAAAACGCTCGGCAGGCAGAATTGGCATAAGCTGCCGGAGATGTTCACAATGATTGAAACTGCACGCGACACAGGGGTACGTATTTGTGCAGATCGCTATCCTTATACTGCTGCAAGCACAGACCTTGATGTCGTGCTGCCGAACTGGGCATGTGCAGGCGGCAACTCGGCAGCACTTGCGCGGCTGAAAAACCCGACACTGCGGGAGCAGATTGTCGAATACCTGCGCAGAGGGGAGCGCGGACTTGCTGAGGAGATTCTCATCGCACGGGTTGTCACGGAACAGAACAAGCCCTATGAAGGCAAACGCCTCGGCGAGATTGCCGACATGCGCGGCCAAGCTGTAGTCGATACCCTGCTTGACCTGCTTATTGAAGAATCGCTGCGCATCGATGCCATCTTTTTTTCCATGAGCGAGGACAACCTCCGGGAGATACTGAAAAAGGACTATATCATGATCGGTTCTGATGCCGCGGTGTGGGACACCGAAGGAGTATTGGGGAGCGGCAGGCCTCATCCGCGGGCATTCGGCACGTTTCCGCGTGTGCTCGGTCATTATGTTCGCGACCAACGGGTGCTCAGGCTTGAACAGGCGGTGCGAAAGATGACCGGTCAACCTGCCGAGGTTATTGGTATCCCTGATCGTGGTTTTGTGCGTACGGGATATAAAGCAGACCTTGTGGTATTTGATTTTACGGCAATCTGCGATAACGCAACCTATGAACAGCCACACCGGTTTCCATCAGGGATTATCGGCGTGATGGTCAACGGGTCGTGGGTTGTGCAAAATAACGCCCTGACCGGCACACGCCCCGGTAAGGTGTTGAGAAGATCAGAGGCTGTTCTTTTCACGTCTGTCGGTCAAGGATCGTCACCATAAGCAAAGGAGAAAACAGCATGGGAGATATGCCTGATGCAGTGTACCGCGCTATATGTGCACGGCTTGAACAAGCGTGTGCCGAAGGGCAGATTAAACAAAGCACCTGCACAAATGCTCTTTCATGGCTCCATCCGTCGTTTGCCGCGGTCGTGATCGACGGCGAACGTGTCGGCGACGTCATCTGCCAACTTGTTGCCCGTGGCGCTTGGAAGGAACTTGATGACCGGTTTTTTGAGGTCAACCGGTTTGGCACTGCGGGTGTGCGGGGGAGACTGGGCATCGGCACGGCGCTGTTCAATAAAATAATTCTCGGCATGGGTGTGGAAGCGCACGCTCGGTATATCGAGAAGGCGTATGCAGATAACGGCAAAGCTCTCGGCAGGGAAAAAGCCGTGATTCTTGCTTATGATTCCCGAAGAGGCTCCTATGATCCTGAAACCGGAAGGGCAGGCTTTTTGGTGCAGGAAGCTGCCGGCATCTATGCTGCGCACGGCATTAGAGTGTACCTGTTTGATTCTGTTGCTCCGACCCCCGAGCTGTCTTTTGCCATCACAGAGGTGGATGGTATTAGACCGTATGCAGGCGGGGTATTTACCGCTTCCCATAACCCGGCTTCTGATAACGGATTTAAACCCTATGATACCTATGGCGGCCAAATTGTGCATGATGCGGTTCAGGCCATTGCCGATACCATAGCTGATTACAGCGAGGTCGTATCAATGCCCTACGATGAGGCGGTTTCCCGCGGGTATATTGCTGTCGTCGGGCCTGATATCGATTCAGCATATATTGAAAAGGAGAATCAAAACGCAATCTGGGTTGATGAACGGGGATTTTTTAGGACAGACAAGATAGATCCAAAAGTGCGCGTTGTCTTTTCTTCGCTCAACGGGACCGCCCAACGGCTTTTGCCCCGTGTTCTTGCGCGACGGGGATTTGATATTGAGCGAAATCTTCTTATGGTCGCGGCACAATGCATACCGGACGGCTTGTTTCCTACCTGTCCTAAGCCAAATCCCGAGGAAAAAAAAACGCTTTATGAGGCGATTAAACAGGCAAACGAAACCGAAGCCGATATCCTCATTGCCACCGATCCTGATGCCGACCGCATTGGCGTAGGAGTGCGACTTGGGATAGAAGAACGACTGCGCTTCAAACACGACAGCGCGGTGCACGAGGGTTACTACCTGCTGACCGGCAACCAGCAACTGGTGCTGCTGACAGATTACATCCTAAGCCAGCTCAGTGCCCGCGACGGCACGTTGCCGCCTCAGAGCCTTATTTCAAAAACCCTTGTTTCAACCGATCTTGCAAAAGAAATCGCCGACGCCTACGGCATTATGACCGTGGAGCCGTTGGTAGGCTTTAAATATCTCGGGGAAAAACTTGCGTTATACGCAGCAGATGCGTGGAGGTCAGCGCAGCGCAATAATGATCCGCTTTGTGCCGGAGGGAGCTACACTCGTCTTTCCCGGCAGCAAAGGATCCAGCTTTTGAGCCGCTACAGTCTCTGCTGCCTGTTCGGCGGGGAAGAATCCTACGGATCGCTTATCGGCGATTATGTTAAGGATAAGGACGCAATCACCGTCGGTGCGATGTTTGTGGAGATGGCAGGCTTTTACCGTGCGCGGGGGAAAACCCTTATAGGAAAGCTTGAGGACATCTACCAGAGATACGGATATGCACGGGAGGAAACGATTTCCCTGAGTTATGAAGGCGCGTCAGGGAACGATGTTATTCGCGCAATTATGGCAGCGTTGCGCAAACGCCCGCTGCGGGAGATTGCCGGCAAAGACGTTATTGCCGCGCTCGACTATACACCGAATCCCGAAACAGGACGCCGGGAATGCCGTGATGCCGACGGCCGTCTTTTGTTTGACGACACGCCGCCTGCAGACCCTCTGGCACATAACGGCTACTATACGGTTGGGAATGTGGCAGTACCCATGTTCTGGCATGGTGACTACCGTATCATCGGCGACAAGGCGCGGCTGCCGGGCTCGAACATGCTTTTATATATCCTTGATGACGGATCGAAAATAGTCGTTCGCCCCTCCGGAACAGAGCCGAAGGTAAAATTCTATATCCTTGCCCGCGGAATTCGCGGCCGCGGACAGGGTTCGGCACAGGACAAGGCGCAAGTAGATGCCTTTTTTATCAATGCAAAAGGGGAAGTAACGGAATTTGCAAACGCCGTTGCAGCATCTGTGACGGCTCACTGTTAGGGCACGGTCTTTGCTTTTATCCTGTATGAGTGTTTATCCGGAAAAAGAGCAGGATATGCCGTTGACAGCAGCAGATTATATTAGACAAAGCCGTATCACAGCGACTTTGCTTGATAAATCAAAAACCGCGTCAATACCTAAAGCTGAGCAACAGCCCGGCAGCCAATTCTCTGAAATCCTTACGCAAGTGCAGGGAGGCTATAATAGCGTTGCAAAGGTGGGAAAAAAATGCCTTGCATACGCCAATCCTATTACACATCTCGGCGCTCTGTACCGGATTGCCGTTGCAGGGTTGCATCCAAAAATAGAAACTGATGATGATCTACCATGCGATGGCATTTCTTCCTCTTATGAGAGCATGTCGCCTTTATGTGAAAGTGATGTAATCGATACTATCCAGGAAGAAGCGGTCAGGGAGGGCACTTTTTTTGAGGGCGGTTCTGACCGGCTCGGCAGTATTGCTGCACGATATGAATCCGGAACTCTCGGCAGTGAAGCGATTGGGTATGATAGAAACGGCGGTACCTCCTACGGTATGTACCAACTTTCATCCCGTATGGGCACCATGGCACGCTTTATCGAATACCTGCAAGAGCATGCACCTGAATGGGCACAACGGCTTTGTGCCTGTGGTCCTGCAAACACGGGGAGCACCAATGGCCGCATGCCCAGTGAATGGAAAAAAATAGCTAAAGAAGATCCACAGCGCTTGGCGCAGTTGGAGCATGCTTTTATTAGAGAAACACACTACGATGAAGCGCTTGCGCAGGTGCAAGAACGGACCGGTATTGATCTTTCTCAACGCTCTGCAGCACTACGGGAAGTACTTTGGAGTACCGCAGTGCAGCATGGGGCGAGGGGAGCAGCCGATATCGTGACTCGCGCTCTGATGCGGGCAAAACATTCTGACGGCACAATATCAGATGAGAAACTGATTCACGAAATTTATTCCTGCCGTTCACGGCAGTTCACGTCTTCCACACGGCGCGTGCGCACGGCAGTGCAGCAGCGGTTTTCAGAAGAAAAGCGGGTTGTGCTCGCGATGCTGAAAAACGGCAAAGATATTCAGAGTGTATAATTCCTCGCCCTACTCTGCCACCTGCAGCGTGACACTGTCTCCCACTCGGGCGCGGAGCCGCTCGGCTGCGCTTTTCCCGTTGATGGAAATCTCCAGAAGCCCCGTACTGCCGATAATACTAAATACTTCGTTTTCTTTTGCTGCAGCATAGTTTTTCAACAGCCGCATGATCTTTTTTTTGCGGACGTTCAGACTAAAAACCCTCCCGGCCGTAAAACGTTCTAGCATTTCGCGGTGGATATTGGTTATCAGATTGCCGAATCGGTCAATATGGATAATTTCACCCCGCATCGTCTCACGGTCAACGACAACCGGTTCTGTCGCAGACATCATGACTGGATCGTTCACTACCGGTCCGAACCTTGCCGCAGGAACTCCTTTTGAGATATACGCTGCAGCCGGTGCAAAGATATCCCGGCCGTGAAATGTTGCGCTGCGCACTGGCAACACATATTCTTTATTGGTGATCTCAACCACTTGCTGCACATCTCTGCCCCGCAAGACAAAACTGAAAAGCCCGTTATCGGGTCCGACAAAAAAGTGGCTGTAGGTTTCTATGATAATCGCCCGCCGCTCTGTGCCAACCCCCGGATCAACAACGGCAACATGGACGGTGCCTGCGGGAAAATAAGAAAAGGCTGCGGCAAGGGCAAAACCAGCACCCGCGATATCCTGCGGCGCGATGTCATGGGTGAGGTCAACAATGCGCGCCTGCGGGGCGATGGACAGGATAACGCCTTTCATCACGCCGACATAAATGTCGGAGGTTCCGAAATCCGTGGTCAGCGTAATAATGCCAGAAGGTTTCATAGCTTATAGGAGAGAAGACAGAAGCCAGAAGATAGCATTTATTTTCTCCTGCCTTCTGACTCCTGTTTTTTGTCTCCCGATCTTTTCCTCTGTCATTTATTGACATTATCTTAGAATGCATCTAAAATCAAAGCATAAAACAGACCTTCCTCGGGGAGATCTTGCCGATGAAAAAACAAACTAAAAAAAACCGTGCCTGTTTAGTGTTTGTTGTTGTTCTTGCCTTTTTATCTTTGACACTACCACCGCCTGCTGGTGCACAATGCCCTCC